>NZ_CP080519.1:3345000-3683000 GCF_019468465.1 Amycolatopsis sp. DSM 110486
CGGGTGGGACCCCAACGCGCAGCAGGGCGGCCAGCAGCAGGGCTGGGACCCGAACACGCAGCAGCAGTACCCGGGGCAGCAGCCGTACGGCCAGCCGTACCAGCAGCAGTACCCGGGCACCCAGCAGTATCCGCAGCAGGGCTGGGACCCGAACCAGCCGTACGGCGGCGGGTACGGCGGTGGCCCCCAGCCGCCGAAGAACAACAAGACCGGGCTGTGGATCGGCATCGCCGTGGCCGTGGTGGTCGTAGTGGCGCTGGGCATCACCGGATTCGTCGCACCCGGTTTCTTCCTGAGCAAGGACTCGGGTTCCACGGCGCAGACGCAGAACCAGGTGCCGCCGCCCGCGCAGTCGTCGCGGCCGCAGCTGCCCACCGGCGAACCGTCGGAGCCGGGCCTGCCGACCGACGAGACCGACATCCCCGGCACCGGTGGTGGCGGCAACACGCCGGCCGAGGGCAAGCAGGCCGTGGACGCGTTCGTCGCGAAGATCAACGCCAAGGACGGCGCGGGCGCCACGGCGATGACCTGCCAGGGCAGCGAAGCGTTCTCCAAGGACAGCATCGACGAGGCCACCACCGGCACCCCGCAGCTCAAGGTCGAGAGCTACGACGGCACCGCGACCGTCACGGCCAACCTCGACGGCAGCCTGTCCGGAAAGGACGCCAACGGCTCGGTGATCGCCACCAGCGTCGGCGGCAACTGGTGCATCGGGTTCTTCTTCGTCATCGCCTTCTGATCGGTGCGGTCCCCACTGCTCTGGACGTTCGTCGCGTCCGTGCTGCTGCTGTGCGGGGTCGGGGGCTGGCTGCTCACCGACCCCGCCACGAGCCGCAGCGATGCCCTGAAAACGGCCGGTCTGGCCGGCGGCGCCGTCGTGGCGCTCTACGCGCTGTGGCTCAACGACCGGCGCCGCCGCGTCGAAGAGGCGCGCCAGGAGATCGAGCGGCAGCGCCACGACCTGGAGATGCGCCGGGCCGAACAGGACCGTGAGCGCGTGTCCGACGAGCGGTTCGCCAAGTCGGTGGAGCTGCTCGGGCACGAGGCCGACCAGGTGCGCGTCGGTGCGCTGCACGCGTTGGCGGGTCTGGCGCGCAGCCGGCCGACGTACACGCAGACCGTGCTCGACGTGCTGTGCGCCTATCTGCGGCGGCCGTTCAAGCACGCGCGGTACGAGGATCCCGAGGCCGGCGACGGGCCCGAGGTCGAGCGAGAGCTCCAAGTCCGCCTGACCGCGCAGCGGCTCGTCGCCGAGCTGCTGCCGTGGGCGTCCGAAGTGGACGCTCCGAGCTACGACCTCGACCTCACCGGCGCGGTGCTGGAGTACCTCGACCTGTCCCGCCGCAAGATCGGCCGGCTGCTGCTGCGCTACGCGTCGCTGCACAGCAGCACGAACCTGAGCGGCTGCGTGATCACGGACCGGGCGTACTTCACCGCCGCCGGCACCGGCAACGGCCGCCTGATCGGCAACTTCCGATGCCGCGGCACGAAGTTCCTGGACTACGCGTGGTTCAGCGGCACGGTGTTCGCCGAGAACGCCGACTTCACGGAGACGACGTTCGCCGGGCGCACCGCGTTCAAGGACGCCGTGTTCACCAAGGACGCCGTGTTCACCGACGCGGCCTTCGACGACTCACTCGACCTGCGCCACGCGTCCTTCGGCGGCCACGCCGACCTACGCTTCGCGCGCGTGCCCGAGCACCTTTCGCTCTACAACACGAAGGTTTTGTCCACAAAGGACAATCAACTACCCGACGGCTGGCTGCTCGAACCCCTCGGCGACGACGGCGCCGCGCGCCTCACCGTGCCGGCGAGCTGACCGCCTCGATCGCCTCGTCGAGCAACTCGCCCAACGGTTTCCCGCCCGCCACGCGCGTCCACTCGTAGCCCGTGACGTCCAAACAGGACAGTGCGGCCGAGCCCAGCGCGTGGGCCGCGAACTCGTCGCCACCCAGCCGCTCGGCCAGCACCGGCACCAGCACTTCCTGCCACTGCAAGTGCTTGCGCAGCAACGCCGTGCGCAACGCGGGCGTCTCGGCCAGCATCGTCGCGCGAGGCAGCCCCGCGGCCTCCAGCGACTCCACGCACACCTGCAGCGCCGCGCGCAACGCCGGCCACGGCGCCTCGTCGGCGGGCCGCGCTTCGAGAGCCGCGGCCAGCTCGTGCCCGAGCTCCATCAGGTTGCCGACGACCATATCTTCCTTGCCGGCGAAGTACCGGAAGACGGTGCGCGTCGACACCCCCACGGCGGCCGCGATCTGGCCCACGGTCGTGCCCTCGAAACCCTGCTCGGTGAACAGATCCATCGCCTTCGCGGCGATCTCCGCAGTGACCGCCCTGCGCGTGACCTCGCGCAACCCTTCGCCGACCATGCGGCCGAGTCTAGCCGAGACACATCTGTCAGTCACTGACAAGCGGGACACGGCTCAAGCGAAGGGCCGCTCCCCGGTGTCTGGGAAGCGGCCCTTTCTGCGATCAAGAACTTCAGTCAAACAACGCCGGCAGCGTCTTCTCCCAGGTCTCGCGCAGCTCGTCGAGCGAGAACTCCGTGATGTCCTGCAGCTCGAGCGCACGGGAGTCCGGGTCGACGACGCCGGTCTTGCGCCACGGCAGCCCGCGCGCGGTGCACATCTCCGTGAACCGCAGCTCCTCTGTGCGCGGCACCGCCACGAGCACGCGGCCCGAGGACTCGGAGAACAGCTGCACGAACGGGTCCTGGTCGCGATCGAGGAACACCCGCGCACCGCACTGTCCGATGAGGACAGTCTCGACCAGGGCCTGCGCCAGACCACCGTCGGCGAGGTCGTGGGCGGCGGAGATCATGCCGTCGCGCGAGCCGGCGACGAGGATCTCGCCGATGAGCTTCTCGCGGGCCAGGTCGACGCGCGGCGGCACGCCGCCGAGGTGGCCGTGCAGCTCGCGCGCCCACGCGGAACCGTCGAGCTCGTCGTGGGTGTCGCCGAGCAGCAGCAGCGTCTCGCCGGCCTCCGCGCCGATGCCAGTGGGGATGCGGCGGGTGACGTCGTCGATCACACCGAGCACGGCGATCACCGGCGTCGGCAGGATGGCCGTGTCGCCGGTCTGGTTGAAGAAGCTCACGTTGCCGCCGGTGACCGGGATGCCCAGCTCGACGCACGCGTCGGCCAGACCGTGCACGGCCTGCTCGAATTGCCACATCACGGCCGGGTCGGTCGGGGCGCCGAAGTTCAGGCAGTCGGACACCGCGACCGGCGTCGCACCGCCCGTGGCGACGTTGCGGTACGCCTCGGCGAGCGCGAGCTGCGCGCCGCGGTACGGGTCGAGGTAGACGAACTTCGCGTTGCAGTCGGTGGACACCGACACGCCGCGGCCGCTCTCCTCGTCGATGCGGATCATGCCGGAGTCCGACGGCTGAGCGAGCACGGAGTTGCCGCGCACGTAGCGGTCGTACTGCGCCGTGACCCATTCCTTCGACGCCTGGTTCGGCGACGCGATGAGCTTGAGCAAGTCGGCCCGCAGCTCTTCGGGGGTCGACGGCCGGGGCAGCGAGGCCGACGTGTCGGCGATCAGCGCGTCCTGGCTCGCCGGGCGCTGGATCGGGCGGTCGTAGACCGGGCCCTGGTGCGCGACGGTGTGGGCCGGGACGTCGACCACGACCTCGTCGTGCCAGGTGATCACGAGGTTGTCGCCGTCGGTGACCTCGCCGATGTCGGTGGCGATCACGTCCCACTTGGCGCACACGGCCATGAACGCCTCGACGTTCTCCGGCGAGACGACCGCGCACATGCGCTCCTGCGACTCGCTCGAGAGCACCTCCGCCGGCGTCATGCCAGTGGCGCGCAGCGGCACGCGGTCGAGGTAGACGTGCATGCCGCCGTCACCCGCGGCCGCGAGCTCCGACGTCGCGCAGGACAGCCCGGCGCCGCCGAGGTCCTGGATGCCGACGACGAGCTTCTCCTTGAACAGGTCGAGGCAGCACTCGATGAGCACCTTCTCGGTGAACGGGTCGCCGACCTGCACGCTGGGCAGCTTGCGCCGGCCGGCCGCGGTCTCGTCACCGGAGAACGTGTCGCTCGCCAGCACGGACACGCCACCGATGCCGTCGAGGCCGGTGCGCGCGCCGAACAGGATGATCTTGTTGCCCGTGCCCGAAGCGAAGGCGAGGTGCAGGTCCTCGACGCGCATGGCGCCGACACACAGGGCGTTGACCAGCGGGTTGCCACTGTACGACGGGTCGAACACCAGCTCGCCGCCGATGTTCGGCAGGCCCAGGCAGTTGCCGTAGCCGCCGACGCCGGCGACCACTCCGGGCAGCACGCGCTTGGTGTCGGGCGCGTCGGCCGGGCCGAAGCGCAGCGCGTCGGCCACCGCGAGCGGACGGGCACCCATGGCCATGATGTCGCGCACGATGCCGCCGACGCCCGTCGCGGCGCCCTGGTAAGGCTCCACATAGGACGGGTGGTTGTGGCTTTCGACCTTGAAGGTGACCGCCCAGCCGTCGCCGATGTCGACCACGCCGGCGTTCTCGCCGATGCCCGCGAGCATCTTCGACTTCATCTCGTCGGTGGCCGTCTCACCGAAGTAGCCGAGGTGCTTCTTCGAGGACTTGTACGAGCAGTGCTCGCTCCACATGACCGAGTACATCGCCAGCTCGGCGTCGGTGGGCCGGCGGCCGAGGATCTCGCGGATGCGCGCGTACTCGTCTTCGGCCAGGCCGAGCTCGACGTACGGCTGCGTGGTGTCGGGGGTCTCCGCGGCCCGCGCGGTGGTGTCAACGGTGCTGGTCACGGTGTCCGTGTCAGGGTTCGCCACACCTCCAAGACTACGTGTCGGCCGGGTCACACCCTCAGTGGCATCCCCCGGTCATCCGCCGTTCGCCAGGGGATAAATCAGTCGCGCGGGCCGTGTGAAGCGGCTTACCGTCGACAATCGTGCTCTCCGCCACATATCCCTTCGCCTCGCCTCGGCTGCCCGCACGGCCGACGGCCGGCCGCTATCTGCTCGCGGTGCTGCGTTCGCGCCCGTGGCTGGTGGTGACGGCCGCGTTCACGGGCGCCTGCTGGTCGCTGCCCAGCGCGCTGCTGCCGCTGGTGATCGGCCGCGGCATCGACGCCATCGCGGCGGGCGACACCGGCGCGATCTGGCGCTGGGCGCTGGTGGCGGCCGGGCTGGGCGTGTTCCAGGCGGGTTTCGGCACGTGGCTGCACTTCACGTCGTACGGCATGTGGATCCACGGCGCGGGCACCACGCAGCGCCTGGTCACCACGCACACCACGCGCCTGGGCGCGACCCTGCGCGAGGCGACGACGACCGGCAACGTCGTGGCGGTGACGTCGTCGGACATCAACTGGATCGGCAACACCTACGAGGTGATCGGCCGGACCGTGGGTTCGGTGGTGGCGTTCGTGGTGATCGGCATCGCGATGCTGGGCTCGTCGCCGCTGCTGGGCGTCGTCGCGCTGGTCGGCGTGCCACTGGCGGTGCTCGGGATCGGGCCGCTGCTGAAGCCGTTGCAGAAGCGCAAGACGGTGCAGCGCGAGAACCTCAGCGACGTCAACGCGCTGGGCGCCGACATCGTGTCCGGCCTGCGGATCCTGCGTGGGGTCGGGGGCGAGCGGCGGTTCCTGAAGCGGTTCCACGACGCGAGCCAGCTGGTGCGCCGCTCGGGCGTGGAGGTCGGGCGCGCGGAGGCGTGGCTGGCCGCGGCGGCGATCGTGCTGCCGGGCCTGGTCACCGTGGCGATCACGTGGCTGGGCGCGCGGCTCGCGCTCGACGGCACGATCGGCGTGGGCGAGCTGGTGGCGTTCTACGGGGTCTCGGCGTTCCTGGTGGTGCCCGTGGACACGGCGACGGAGGCCGTGAGCGCGGTCAGCTCCGGGCTCGTGTCGGCGCGCAAGATCTGCGCGCTGCTGTCGCTGCGGCCTCGGCTGGCCGAGCCGGCGTCACCGGTGCCGCTGCCCGCCGGGCCGCTCGACCTGGTGGACACCGAGACCGGCATCCACCTCGAGGCGGGCAAGCTCACCGTCGTCGACCTCGGGGCCGACGCGGAGACGCTGGCCGACCGCCTGGCGCGGTTCACGGACGCCGCCGAGCCCGTGCTGGTCGGCGGCGTGCCCGTGGACCAGGTCGCGTTGGCGGAGCTGCGGGCGCGGGTGGTGTACGCGCACAACCAGGACCTGTGGTTCTCAGGTGTGCTGCGCGAACAGCTGAGTTCCGCGCTGCCGAGTGACGTGAGCGTGGAAGCGGCCCTGTACGCGGCCGACGCCGACGACATCATCGAGGCGCTGCCCCGGGGTGTCGACGAGCTGATCGGCGAGCGCGGGCGCGAGGTGTCGGGCGGCCAGCGGCAGCGGCTGAGCCTGGCGCGGGCGCTCGCGACGGACGCCGACGTGCTGCTGCTCGACGAGCCGACCTCGGCCGTCGACGCGCACACGGAGGCCAGGATCACCCAGCGCGTCGCGGACCTGCGGCGCGGGAAGACGACCGTGGTGTTCAGCCAGAGTCCACTGTGGACTCACGTGGCGGACGAGGTCGTGAGCGGAAAAGCGGTGACGGTGTGAAACGGCTCCCCCTCGCGTCGGGTCGCGACGTGCGGCGCTGGGCGGCGCGCACGGCCGCCGAGCACCGGCGCGAGTTCTCGGTGATGCTCGGACTGTTCTGCCTCGCGACACTGATCGGGCTGGCCGGGCCGCAGCTGCTCGGCCTGCTCGTGCAGGGCGTCGTCGACGGCAGCAGCACGGTGCGCGTCGACCTGCTGGCCATGGGTTTCGTGGTGGCGCTGGTGCTGCAGGCCTGGGCGAAGAAGGCGGCGCGCCTGCGTGGCCGGATGTTCGGCGAGCGCGTGCTGGCGCAGACGCGCGAACGGTTCGTGGCCAACTCCCTGAGCCTGCCGCTCGGCACGGTCGAGGCCGCCGGCACCGGCGACCTGCTCAGCCGCGCGACGAGCGACATCAGCCGCCTCGACCACGCCGTGCGCTTCGCGGCGCCGGAGATCCTGATCGCGGTGGTGACGGTGCTGCTGACCACGGTCGCGATGATCATCACGTCGCCGCTGCTGGCGCTGGCGCTGCTCGTGGCGCTGCCGCTGCTGGTACCCGTGAACATCTGGTACCAGCGCCGGATCCCCAAGCTGATGGCCTGGATGCTCGACCGCTGGGGCGACCTGCAGTCGGCCACGCACGAGACCGTGGAGGGCGCGCGGACCACCGAGGCCCTGAGCCTCACCGACCGCCGCATCCGCCTCGGCCGCGACGCCCTGGACGAGGCCGTGCTCGGCGAGCGCCGGATGCGCGCGCTGCAGCTGCGGTGGCTGCCGTCGCTGGAGATCAGCTACGTGCTGCCGATCGCCGCGATGCTGGGCCTCGGGTTCTTCGCGTACTCGCAGGGCTGGGCCCAGCTCGGCACGATCACCACGATGCTCGCCTACGCCCAGGCGATGACGGCGCCATTGAACGAGGCGCTGTTCTGGATGGAGGACCTGCAGGTGGCGCTGGCGGCGGCGCGGCGGATCCTGGGTGTGCAGCCTGCTCCGGCGCGCTCTGAGGTGACCACGGTGCCGGCCGGGCGCGACATCGAGGTGCGCGACGTCCACTTCGGGTACACAGCCGATCGCGAGGTGCTGCACGGGATCGACTTGTCGGTGCCGCGGGGCGAGCGGTTGGCGATCGTCGGGCCTTCGGGTGCCGGCAAGTCGACGCTGGGCCGGCTGCTTGCGGGCATCTCGGCGCCGACGTCGGGCTCGATTCGCGTTGGTGGCACGGAGGTTTCTTCGCTGGCGGAGGATCTGCTGCGCGGCGAGGTGCTGCTGCTGACGCAGGAGCACCACACGTTCTCGGGTTCGTTGCGGGAGAACCTGTCCCTACCGGCACGTCGTGATGGCGGGGACTGGACGGACGCGGAACTCCTGGCCGCGTTGACTTCGGCGGGTGCGGCGGACTGGTTCGCCTCCCTGCCGAACGGCTTGGACACGCGGCTGGGCTCCGGCGCGTACGCGGTCCCAGCGGCGTTGGCTCAGCAGCTGGCTCTGGCGCGGGTCGTCCTGGCGGACCCGCACACGCTGGTGCTGGACGAGGCGACTTCGTTGCTGGACACGGGTTCCGCGCGTGAGCTGGAGCGGTCGCTGAACGCCGTGCTGGAGGGCCGCACGGTGATCGCCATCGCCCACCGCCTCCACACGGCCGCCGCGGCCGACCGCGTCGCCGTGGTCGAGGGCGGGCGGATCACGGAGCTGGGCTCGCACTCGGAACTGCTGGCGGCCGACGGCCCGTACGCACGGTTGGTGGCAGCCGCGACGTAACCGGTCGCGCGCGTCGGCACGCAGCAGGTTCCCCAGTACAACCAGGGAATCGACTCATGGGTGGTCGGCGACACGCTGGTCGTCGTCAACGATCAGAAACCGTCCCGCCCGCCGACGGCAAGGTCTAAACCCGCCGCCGCGCGATGGACACGACTACAACAGTTACAACGACGCGATGATCTTCCGCCTCGGCTGATCAGCCGGGCTGCCGGCAGATCAGTACGTTGCAGTTCGCGTTGGGCGCCAGATCCCGCAGCAGCACGGCCGGATCCAGGTAGTTGACCGGGTTCACGTCCAGGTCCAGCGGCGGCGTGCGGAACGGCCCGGGGTCAGGCACGGGCGTGTCCTGGACGCCGCGCAGCAGGATGCGGAAGAAGTTGTAGTACAGGTCCGACCCGGACGGCGACGAGCTGAGCAGGCCGGCCAGGTTCGGTGCCGTGTCGCCGAGCACGCCGGTCCAGGTGACGGTGATGCCGAGGCTCGGGATCATGAAGTTGTTCTGCTGCAACGCGCCGACCATCGCGAACAGGTCGTCGGGGGCGCTGCCGATCATCGGGCCCGCCACCGTCTGCGCGTGGGGGAAGTTGGCCGATGTGCACGAGCTGCCGCCGTTGTGCCAGAACAGGAATCCGTAACACGGGTTGGTGGGCGTGTTCGCCCTGGCCTGGGTGATGTAGCCGCTGGAGAGGATGCGCTGCCCGCGCCAGCGGCCGTCGTGCTGCATCAGCAGCCCGAGCTTCGCGAACTGCGCCGGCGGGATGAACAGGTTGGTGTAGCCGTAGCTGTTTCCGGCCTGGTCGCGCAGCCAGAGGTAGCTGCCCCGCGGAATGCCGAGCGGGTCGAACAGCTCCCGCTGCGCGAAGTCCTGCAGATCCTCGCCGACGGCGCGCTGGAGCACCGCCGCGAGCAGGTCGGGCGTGCGCTGGCTGTACTCGAAGTGCGTGCCCGGCTCGTGGGTGAGCGGCTGGGCCATCGCCTCCTGTGCGACGTCGGGATCGAGGCCGATGGACGCCAGCTCCGCCAGGATCGACTCGTCGAGCCCGGAGGTCTGGGTGAGCAGATCGCGGATCGTGATGGCGCGGTGCGCCGCGTCGCCCATGCCCGCGGGCAGGTACTTGCCGATCGGGTCGTCGAGCCCGATCCGGTGCTGGTCGTAGGCGATGCCGGTGAGGATCGAGACGACCGACTTCGTGGCGCTGAAGATTTCCATCGGCACCTGGTCGGTGACCGGGTCGAGCAGGCCGCGGCCGATCCGGCAGTCGTCGCGGAAGATCTGGACGGACGCGCGCAGGTGGGTCTGTGCGTAGGCCACCGCGGCGTCGACCGCGGCGGGGTCCATCGCCTCCTCGGCGGGCGAAGCCATCGCGAAAGCCGTCCCCTCGGCTGGGAGCTCGCAGCCCTTCCTCGGCCCGGCGGTCGCCGTGCCGGGGGCGACCAGAGCCGCCGCCAGCAGCAGTGCCGCGGTGAATGAGGTGACCAGGCGTCGACGCATACCGGCGCTCCTTTGTGCTTGACCTGGCGGTAAAGCTAGCGCAGCTTTACCGCCAGGTAAAGCCGGGCGGATATGCTTGCCGGATGAACCGCTCCACCCGCGCCCGCCCCACCGACGACGAGCTGCTCGATGCCGCCAGGACGGTTTTCGTGGACTGCGGCTTCCGCGCCACCACCATGAACGCGATCGCGGACCGCAGCGGTTCGACGAAACCCACGCTTTACGCCCACTTCGGCGACAAGAACACCCTCTACCGACGCCTGCTGGACCGCGAGGCGGCGGCCTGCAGAGCGCGGCTGTTCGCCGAGTACGAACGCAACGACGGCCTCGGCCTGCGCACCCAGGTCGCCGCCGACACCCAGGCCCTGTTCGACTACGCGGCCGCCGAACCGGACGGCTTCCGCCTCCTGTTCGGCGTCGACATCACCAGCGACACGATCGCCGTGCGCGAGCTCCTCCTCGCCGACATCGACGAACAGGTCACCCGTCGCATCCGCGCCTACCTCACCGCCCGCGGCCTACCCGCACGCGACGACGAACGCCGGCTCGCCAACATCCTCGTCGGCGTCGCCACGACCTCCGCCCGCCACGCGATCGACCACGGCCTCGACCTGACGTCGGCGGCTCGGCTCGCCGCGGATTTCTCCACGGCGGCGCTGGTCAACCTTCCAGCCGTGCCATCGAGCTGAACGGCGAGACAGACCCCCGCCCTCCCTGGGGGGCGCGCCCATGTCCATTTTATCGGCCAGCACCGACAAGAAGCGCCGCTGAAGCTACCAACGACGGAGCTGTCCACAACGCGGCCAGGTTGTGGACAACCGCGGAAGTACCTGTCTGAACAGGCAAAGAGCGCGCCTACGCCCGTCGGCACCGTGCCCGCCGCCACCGCGACCCCGCAGATCGAGGTCACCAACGAGTCCAGCGTCGCCGCGGCGCGACAGCTCGGCGGTGACGTCGCCTGCCTGGTGTTCGCCTCCGCGCGCAACCCCGGCGGAGGATTCCTGAACGGTGCCCAAGCGCAGGAAGAGGCGATCGCCTGCAGCTCGGCGCTCTACGCGTGCCTGCTCGAAGCGCGGGAGTTCTACGAGTATCACCGCGCGAACACCGACCTCCGCTACAGCGACCGCGTCATCCACTCGCCGGGCGTGCCGGTGTTCCGCGACGACCACGGTGCCCTGCTGCCCGAGGCGACAACCGTCTCGTTCCTGACCGCGGCCGCCCCCAACCTGGGGGCGATCAAGCGCAACCAGCCAGAGCACGAAGCCTCCGTGCCGGCCGTCCTGGAGCGGCGGGCCGAGCGCGTCGTGGAGATCGCCGCGAGCCACGGGCACCGCAAGCTCGTGCTGGGTGCGTGGGGTTGCGGGGTGTTCGAGAACGATCCGGCGGTGGTGGCGAGCGCGTTCCGGAAGGCTCTCGCCGCCCGGCCGCACTTCGAGCACGTCACCTTCGCCGTGCTGGACCGGCGTGCGGGCGAACCGGCCTACGCCGCGTTCGCCCGCACGTTCGGCCGGTGAATCAGGCCTTCGCGAACGCGTCGACCGCGCTCAGGAACATGCCGAGCCCGTCGTCCGACGGTCCGGTCAGCGCGTCGATCGCGTGTTCCGGGTGGGGCATGAGGCCGACGATGCGGCCGTTTTCGCTGCGGACGCCCGCGATGTCGTTGCGGGAGCCGTTGGGGTTGCCGTCCACGTAGCGGAACGCGACGCGGCCCTCGGCTTCCAGCATGTCCAAAGTGGACTGGTCGGCCATGTAGCAGCCGTCGTTGTTCTTGAGCGGGATGAGGATCTCCGCGCCCTTGTCGTAGCGACTGGTCCACGCCGTGGTGTTGTCGTCGACGCGCAGCCATTGGTCGCGGCACACGAAGTGCAGGCCGACGTTGCGGATCATCGCGCCGGGCAGCAGGCCGGCTTCGCAGAGGATCTGGAAGCCGTTGCAGATGCCGAGGACCGGCATGCCCTTGCGGGCGGCGTCAATGACCGACGTCATCACCGGCGCGAAGCGGGCGATCACGCCGGCGCGCAGGTAGTCGCCGTAGGAGAAGCCGCCGGGGACTACCACGCCGTCGACGCCGCGCAGGTCGGCGTCGGCGTGCCACAGGGGCACGGCCTCGGCGTCGGCGTAGCGGACCGCGCGGGCGGCGTCGCCGTCGTCGAGCGTGCCCGGGAAGGTGATGACGCCGATGCGCGCGCTCACGCGTCCACCCGGCGGATGGTCCACTGCTCGATCACGGGGTTCGCGAGGAAGCCCTCGGCGATCTTGGCGAGCGTCTCGTCGTCGACGGTGTCGTCGACTTCGAGCTCGAAGTGCTTGCCCTGGCGCACTTCCGTGACGCCGGTGAAGCCCAGACGCGGCAGCGCACGGGCCACCGCCTGGCCCTGCGGGTCGAGGATTTCGGGCTTCGGCATGACGTCGACGACGACTCGGGCCACGGCAGGCTGCTCCTTATTCACGCAGGTCGTGGGGTACGGGCCGAGCGTACTTGACCCGTGGCGCCCGGCGCCCGTCCGGTGCCGCGCACAGAAGCGCAGGTCACAACTGGCCCGCGCCGCGAGGGGAGAGGATGCTGCTCGCGGGGCCTTTCCCCGGCCCGCGTGCTGGGCCATGATGAGTCGTTGACAGCACGCCAACATGAGCAGCTGGAGGCATCGTGGCCGGTCAGGACTCGTTCGACTACGTCATCGTCGGCGCGGGCAGCGCGGGCTGCGTACTGGCGGCCCGGCTGAGTGAGGACCCGGCCGCTCGGGTGCTGCTGCTCGAGGCCGGCGGCGAGGACACCGCCGACGAGATCCACATCCCGGCCGCGTTCGCGTCGCTGTTCAAGACGCGCTGGGACTGGAACTACGAGACCGTCGAGCAGAAGCACACCGGCAAGCCCGCCTACTGGCCGCGCGGCAAGATGCTCGGCGGCAGCTCGTCGATCAACGCCATGATCTACATCCGTGGCAACCGCGCCGACTACGACGGCTGGCGCGATTCCCACGGCGCCACCGGCTGGGGCTGGGACGACGTGCTGCCGTACTTCAAGCGCGCCGAGGGCAACCAGCGCCTCGGCGGAGCGCTGCACGGCACCGACGGCCCGCTGCAGGTCGAAGACCGTCGCTTCACCCACGAGCTCTCGAGCGCGTGGGTCGACAGCGCCGTGGCCTGGGGCTTGAAGCGCACCGACGACTTCAACGGCGAGACCCAGGAAGGCGCCGGCGTCTACCAGGTCACCTGCAAGCGCGGGCGGCGCTGGTCCACCGCCGACGCGTACCTGCGGCCCGCGTTGACCCGGCCGAACCTGACTGTCCACACCCACGCGCAGGCCACGCGGGTGGTGTTCGAGGGCACTCGCGCGGTGGGGGTGACCTACCTGCACAAGGGCGTCGAGATCACGGCGCGCGCCGACGCGGAGGTGCTGCTGTCGGGGGGCGCGGTGAACTCGCCGCAGCTGCTGATGCTGTCCGGCGTCGGGCCGGCGGAGCACCTTCGTGAGCTGGGGATCGACGTCGTCGCCGGGCTGGCGGGCGTCGGTTCGAACCTGCACGACCACCCGGCGGCCGGGATCATCTGGTCGACCAAGGGCACCACCGACCTCGTCGACGCGGCCACACCGGCGGGCCTCATCCGCTGGCAGCTGACGCGGCGCGGGCCGCTCGCGTCGAACATCGGCGAGGCCGGGGCGTTCTTCCCGACCCGCGACGGTCTCGCCGCTCCCGACATGCAGATCCACGTCGCGCCGACGTTGTTCTACGACAACGGTTTCCGCGAGCCCACCGTCCCTGGCTTCACCTCGGCGGCGACCTTGGTCGACGTCGCCAGCCGCGGCCGGTTGCGGCTGAAGTCGGCGAATCCCTTGTGGAAGCCGGAAATCGACCCGGCTTACTACGCGGAGCCGATCGACCTGGACATCATGAAGACGGCGCTGCGGTCACTGATCGACATCGGCAAGTCGGGGCCGCTCGCGCGGTTCCTGGACAAACCCTTCCTGCCCACGACCCACGACCTCTCCGACGACGCCCTCACCGACCACATCCGCGAGAACACCCAAACGCTCTACCACCCGGTGGGCACCTGCGCGATGGGCTCGGACGAGCTCGCGGTGGTCGACCCTTCACTGAAGGTGCGCGGGGTGGAGGGCCTGCGCGTCGTCGACGCCTCGGTGATGCCGGTGGTGCCGCGCGGCAACACGAACGCCCCGACGATCATGGTGGCGGAAAAGGCCGCCGACTTGATCCGGGGCCGTTCGGCTTAGGTCGGACCCAGCCAGTTGTCCCCAGTTTGCGCCCAGATAGGTCGGACCTAGGCAGTTGCCCCCAGCTGGGTCCGACCCAGCCAGTTGTCCCCAGCTGGGTCAAACCGATCCTTGGGTTCGCCCCAGGTACTTGTCCCAGCCTGCTCGGACCAAGCGGTTGCCTCGCTGGCCGAGAAGTGGCGCACGATCGACGACTACGAGGTGCGCATCGACCGCCGCCGGCAGATCGTGCTCGAGCTGGGTCTCGGACCGATCAACCTGGTCGGCATGGATGTGGGCGGCATGGTGGTCTACGCGTACGCGTCACGGCACCCTGACGAGGTCCGCCGACTGGTGCTCTCCGAGACGCTGATCCCCGGCTTCGGCCTCGAGGAGATGATGAACCCGTCCGCCGAAGGCGGCACGTATGGCTTCGGCTTCCACGGCCAGGTCGATCTCGCCACGTTCCTCACGCAGGGCAAGGAAACCGAGTACCTCACACCGTTCTACCGGCTGACCTCGGTGCGGCCGGACGCCGAGGAATACGGCGCCGCCCACTATCTGCCGCATTTCACCGGCCCGAACGGCATCCGCGGCGGCTTCCAGCACTACGGCGCCATGATCGAGGACGGCAAGGCCAACCGGGCCGAGTTCACGACCCGGCTCCCGATGCCTGTGCTGGTGCTCAACGGCGACCACGGCTACTACCGCGGCCAGCTGCTGGCCGGCGCCCGACAGGTGGCCGAGAACATCGAAACCGATGTCATTGCGCAGGCTTCCCACGCGTACGCGTTCGACAACCCGCAGGCCACCGCCGAGCGATTCCGCCGATTCTTCGCGGTGTCCGATACCGAGCGGCTGGTCATCGTCGACGAGATCCGCCAGTTCATGGCCCGGTATGCCTCTACGCCGACCACAAACAGTTCGACCAGCTCGCGCGGCTGTTCGCACCGGAGGCGACCTTCACGATCCATGACCCGCAAGGCGTCCAGGTCATGAAGATGACCGGCCCGAAGGAGATCGAGGACGTCATCACCACCAGCGTCGGCGACGCCACCGCGATCCACCACCTGTT
Source organism: Amycolatopsis sp. DSM 110486 (assembly GCF_019468465.1). NCBI lineage: Bacteria > Bacillati > Actinomycetota > Actinomycetes > Pseudonocardiales > Pseudonocardiaceae > Amycolatopsis > Amycolatopsis sp. DSM 110486. Next base: position 3,360,056 of record NZ_CP080519.1, read on the forward strand.
CTCCTTCACCACCGAGGTCTACTCGCCGGTGGCTGCGTCCTCGACCGTCAACATGGAGGACTGGATCGACGACAGCACCCTCAAGGTGCGCGGCTACGGTCACTATCACGGCGAGTTCGCCAAGGTCGATGGCTCCTGGCGGATAGAGAAGTTCGTCCAGACCCGCCTGCGCACGGATGTGCTCCCGTGAGCGCACTGGGCGCCAGCGGCATCGACGTGTTCCCGCTCAACCTCGGCGGCAATAAGCCTCTGCTACACCCACAACGACGACCCGGACACGCCGATCGCGAAGACGCCGCCGCTTTCGACACCCTCGTGCGGGCGCGCGAAGTACGGGCGATCGGCGTGTCCGACTACAGCGGCGCCCGGATCCGAGAATGGCTCCAGGCCGCCTGCCGCGGCGGCTGGTCCTACTATCCCCACTTAGGTCGGACCCAACCAGCTGTCCACAGCCTGGCCACAACCTAGGTCCGACCTAACCAACCTTCCGCAGGCTGTCGCGCGTGAGGTCGGCGAGCGTCGGGTAGCCGTCGACCGCCATGATCAGGTCGGCTTCGGCGAGGAGGCTGCGGAGGACGTGGACGGCGCCGTCGACGCCGCCCAGCGCGAGGCCCCAGACGTAGGGCCGGCCGACCCCCACTGCCCGCGCGCCCAGCGCCAGCGCCTTGATGACGTCCGCGCCCGAGCGAACCCCGGAGTCGAACAGCACCGGCGTGTCGCCGGAAGCGTCGACCACGCCGGCGAGGCAGTCGAGCGCCGGGAGCCCACCGTTCGCCTGGCGCCCGCCGTGGTTGGAGCAGTAGATCCCGTCGACCCCGCCGTCGATGGCGCGCCGCGCGTCGTCCGGGTGCTGGATGCCCTTCACGATCAGCGGCAACGACGTCAGCGACCGCAGCCACGGCAGGTCGTCCCAGGTCAGTGGGTTGCCGAACAGCTGGGCCCACAGCCCGACGGCCGCCATCGGGTCCTCCTCGGGCGCCTTGCCGAGGAGGCGCCGGAACACGGGATCCGTGAAGTAGTTCGCGAGACAATGACCGCGCAACTGCGGGAAGTTCGACGTGCTCAGGTCGCGCGGGCGCCACCCGGTGACCCACGTGTCGAGCGTGACCACGATCCCCTTGAACCCCGCCGTCTCGGCGCGCTGCACCAAAGACGCGGCCAGGTCGCGGTCAGTCGGCGTGTAGAGCTGGAAGAACCCGGGCGTCTCCCCGAACTCGCCCGCGACCTGGTCCATCGGGTCGGCCGAGAGCGTCGACGCGACCATCGGCACGCCCGTGCGCGCGGCGGCGCGGGCGGTGGCGAGGTCGCCGTGGCCATCCTGCGTGCAGATGCCGACCACGCCCACCGGCGCCATGAACAGCGGCGACGCCAGCTTCAGCCCGAACAGGTCCACCGACAGGTCGCGTTCCTTGGCCCCGACGAACATCCGCGGCACCAGGCCCCAGCGCTCGAACGCGTCGACGTTGCCGCGCTGAGTCGCCTCGTCGCCGGCACCACCGGCCACATAGGACAGCACCGAGGGCGGGAGTGCCTGCGCGGCACGGGCTTCGAGGTCGGCGTAGACCATCGGCATGGTCGGGACGCGGCCGGTGAGCCCGGCGAAGTAGATCTCGTTCTGGAAATCGCCGTAACGCGTCATTCGGGCTCTTTCTGGGCTCGGGAGGACCGCACCCCGGCGTTCCGGGGCGCGGTCCAGACCCTAGCGCTTGCCGTGCATGACCGTGATGAGCTTGGCAACCAATGCGTCGGTCGATTCCTTGCGGCTGAAGGAAGTCAGGGTGATCGGCGCGGTGAAGCGCTGCCGCGCGACGGCCTTGGTCCGGGCGAACTCGCGCAGGCCCTCCGGCCCGTGGATGCGGCCGAAGCCCGAGTCGCCGACGCCGCCGAAGGGCAGCGACGCGATGCCGGCGAACGAGAGCGGCGCGTTGATCGACGTCATGCCGGTGCGCAGCCGCGTGGCGAGCTCGACGCCGCGGGACTTCGAGAACACGGTGGAACCGAGGCCGTACGTGGTGGCGTTGGCTTTGTCCACAGCCTCGTCCATGTCGCGGACCTTGGCGATGGTGACCGTCGGGCCGAACGTCTCCTCGCGCACGGCTTCGGAGTCTTCCGGCACGTCGACGAGAATGGTGGGTTGGGCATAACGATCGCCGACGCTGTCTACACCCCCGAGCACCGCGCGGCCGCCGCGTTCGAGGGCGTCGGCGATGTGGCGGCGGATCACGGCAAGCTGTGAGGGCATGGTGACGGGGCCGTACTGGGCGTCCTCGTCGGAGCCGGCGCGCACGTTCTGCGACTTTTCCACGACCTTGGCGACGAATTCGTCGTGCACGCGCTCGTGGACGTACACCCGCTCGACACCGATGCAGGTCTGGCCGGAGTTGGAGAAGGCGCCCCAGACGGTGGCGTCGGCGGCGGCGTCGAGGTTGGCGTCGGCGTCCACGAGCACGGGGTCTTTTCCGCCGGCCTCGATCACGACCGGCGTGAGCGTGTTGGCCGCCGCGGCCATGATCTTCTTGCCGGTGGCCGTCGAACCGGTGAACGCGATCTTGTCCACACCCGACGTCACGAGCGCGCCACCGGTCTCACCGAACCCGGTGATCAGCTGCAGCACCGGCTGCTCCGGCACGACCTCGGCGAACGCGTCGACCAGCCACTTGCCGACGCCCGGGGTGTACTCGCTGGGCTTGAAGACCACGGCGTTGCCGGCGGCGAGCGCGTAGGTGACCGAGCCGAGCGGCGTGTACACAGGGTAGTTCCACGGGCCGATCACGCCGACGACGCCGAGGGGCCGGTACTCCACCGTCGCCGCCTGGTTCGACATCAGCAGGCCCGCCGAGCGGCGCTGGCGGCCGAGGTATTTGCGCGCGTGCTTCGAGGCCCACGCGATGTGCTCGATGGCGAGCACGGACTCGAGCTGGGCGTCGGCGATCGGCTTGCCCGTCTCGTCGCGCACGACCTGGCACAGCTGCGGCAGGCGGCGCGTGATCACGCCCTTCCACTGCCGCAGCCGGTCGGCGCGCCCCGCGAAGCCCAGCCCGTCCCACCACTCCGCCGCCACGCGCGCCCGCTCGACCGCCGCGCGCACGTCTTCGGCGGTGTGCACCGGGTACGTGCCCACGACCTCGTCGGTCGCCGGGCTGAGTGAATCGAAGGTCTCACCGACCGAGGTCGGCTTCGGCTGGACGGCGGTCATCGGCGTCTCCCCTGCTCTTCGGCGTTGTGGTTCAGGCTACGAGGTTGCTGACGCAGTGCCAATAGTCGCCCGACGCTCCCGTCAGCATCGCACCTGCGGGCACCACGGGGAAAGGGTCGTCGAGACCACCCGATCGTGACCGCGGCCGCGACGCCCAGCAGCGGCGCCAGCCACAACGGCAGCACCCCCACGGCCAGCGACCCGAGCCCGAACCCGCACGACTGCACCGTGACCGAGACCGAGAAGCCTTCCGACCTGCGGTTCTCCGGCAGCAGTCGCTGCATGTTCACGGACGCGATCGTCACGAGCGGTCCGGTCGCGCCGCCGATCAGCACGACTCCGGTGATCAAGCCCACCCAGCCGAGGTTGGCCGCGACGAGCGTCCCGCCGGCCACGAAGGCGGCGAGGAACAGCCTCGGCCCCCGATCACGGCCGCGCCACGCGTAGACCGCGCTGCCGGCGATGCTCGCGCCACACAGCAGGGCGACGACTCCCGGCGCCGCCGCGGGCGGTGCGTTGAGTCGCTCGACCAGGGGCAGCGGCGCGACCTCGATCGTCGACAGCAACAGCCCGACGGTGAACTGACACCCGAGCCAGGGCAGGCAGGCTTTGAGGGGCACCTTGGTTCTTGCTTTGGTCCGTGGTTTGACGACCCGCCGGGGCACCAGACACGCGGCGGTGGCTGCCGCGCCGGCCATCGCGAACAACGGCACGAAAGGACCACTCACACTCGCCACGGCCACCAGCACCGGCCCGGCCACCAACACCCCGTCGAGAATCATCGCGTCGACGGCGACGGCCCTGGTGAGCTGGTGTTCGTCGACGATCGCCGCCAGCAACGCCCTGAACCCACCCGCGACCCCACCTCCTGCCAATCCCGGCAGGACCACGAGCGCGATCAGCGTTGCTTCGTTCACGTTGGCCTCGGCCGCCATCGCCACGGCGGCCAGCCCCACCGCGACCACCGCGAGCAGCGTCCTGAGGCCGCGCGCCGTCCCCACCCGATCCAGCAACCTCCCCACCGGCACCGCCCCCGCCATCTCGGCCACGACGAACACCGCCATCAACACACCCCCGAACCGATACGACCCGGTCACCGCCGCCGCCACCGTCGTGAACGCGAGCGGCGCCATCCCTGCGGGCAACCGCGCCAACTGAACCCCTGCTGACCAGCGCCAATACGTGGTGGTGAACATGCTGCTGAGCCTGGTTCCGCGGGCGCCTTGCCGGAACTGATTCGTTTTTGGCCGAATGTTGTGGGTGGCTTCTCGAGTTATCCACAGGGTGTGGCGAGTTGTGGACAACCAGTGGCCCGGGCGAGCCTTTTGTCCGTTTCTGTCGTCGCCACCCGATAGAATGGGTCTGGGGACGCCCCCCTTGGGAGGGCGGGGGTCTGTCCCGGGAGGGCGGGGGTCTGTCCCGGGAGGGCGGGGGTCTGTCCCGGGAGGGATGGGGCAGCGCAAGCAGCGTGTGGCCGCTGACGTTCGGGTATATCCGAATCCATGGTCGAGTTGGTCCTCAGCACCGCCGGAGTCCGGTTCGCGATCTCGCCGCTCGAGGAGGTCATCGGGGTGGTGCGCGGGTGGGTGGGGAGGCGCCGGTTGCCCGGAGGGGTCGAGTGGCTGGGTAAGGAGCGGCTGGACGTGCCGGAGTTGGCGGCGGTGCTCGGGGCGCGGCACTACATCACGGAGTTCCTCTCACCACCACCGGCGACGCCCGAGACCACAGCCGACGAGCAGTTGACCGTGGTCAGGGGGACGCCGCCGGGGCAGGTGCGGGTCGAGCTGGGGATGGTGGACGCCGACCTGACGAAGCTGCCGCGGGATCCGGCCGCGGCGCGGGACCTGCTGGCGGAGCAGCTCGAGACCGTGTGGCATCACACCGTCGAGCCGGAGTGGGCGCGGATGCGGGAGGTGCTCGCGGCGGACATCGCGTACCGGACGCGGCGGCTGGGTGAGCAGGGCGTGGCGGGGGTGTTCGAGGGGCTGCACCCGAAGGTGCGGGTCACCAAGGACTCCGTGCTGGTCGACATAGCGGCACGGCAGCGACTCACACTCGACGAGCGGGGGCTGCTGCTGGTGCCGAGCGTGTTCGCGTGGCCGTCGGTCGGGGTGGTGACCGTGGCGCCGTGGCAGCCGACGTTGTTGTACCCCGCGAGGGGTGTGGCCGGCCTGTGGACGGAGCCGGCGGCGGCGCCGGGGGCGCTGGCCGGAGTGGTGGGGCGGACGAAGGCGATGTTGCTCACCACGTTGGACCGGCCGGCCACCACCACGGAGCTCGCCGTGCGGCTCGGGCTGGCAAAGGGGACCGTTTCCGCGCACCTCACGGCGTTGCGGGCCGCGGGCCTGACCGCGACGACGCGCCAGGGCCACCGGGTGCTCTACCGGCGGACCGAGCTTGGCGACGCGCTCTGCGCGGGCATAGGGTGAATGTGACCATGTGTGAAGGAGAATCCTGATGCGGATCGTCCATTTCGGACACGCCTGTGTACTTCTGGAAACCGACGGCGAGCGGATCCTGATCGACCCGGGCGCGTTCTCCACCGACTTCGAGCGCGAGCGCGAGCTGTCGGCCGTCCTCATCACCCACCAGCACTTCGACCACATCGACGGCGAGCGCCTGCCGAAGGTGCTGGCGGCGAACCCGGACGCGAAGCTGATCGTCGACCCGGGCTCGGTCGAGACCGTGCAGAAGCTGAACCTGCAGTACGAGGTCGCGAACGTCGGTGACGCCTTCGAGATCGGCGGCACCGCGGTGAACGTGGTGGGCGGTGAGCACGCCGTCATCCACAGCGACATCCCCGTGATCCCGAACATCGGCTTCGTGCTGGACCACGGCGCCTTCTACCACCCGGGCGACTCGTTCTTCGTGCCCGAGCAGAAGATCGACGTGCTCGGCCTGCCGACGGGCGCGCCGTGGCTCAAGGCCGGCGAGGCGGTGGACTTCCTGCGGGCGGTCGCGCCGCGCAAGTCCGTGCCGATCCACGAGGCGGTGCTGTCGAGCCCCGCGCTGCACTACGGCCTGTTCGAGAACCTCGCGCCGCAGGGCACCGAGGTGAAGGTCGTCGAGCGCGGCGTCGCCACCGACCTCTGAGGACACTCCGGGGTGGTGACCGACGGGTGACCACCCCGGGAGCTCAGGGTCGCGAACCCACGATCTGCAGTGCGAACCGGCTGTACTCGTCGGCGACGGCGTCGGCCGGCATCGGTCCGTCGTCGCGGAACCAGCGGGCGATGCTCACGCACATCTCGCGGATCGCGAACGACGCCAGCGCGGGCGAGCCCACGTGGAACACCCCCGCGTCGACGCCACCGGCGATGATCCCGCGGAAGGCGTGCTCGTGCCGGCGGCGCCGGTCCTGGAACCGCGTGCGATGTGGTTCGCCGAGACAATCGGTGTCGCGGTTGACCACCAGCGCCTCGCGCCGGTGGGTCGCGTGGCGGAACGCGTACACGCGGGTGGCGCGCGCGAGCTGGGTTGGCCAATCGCCGTCTTCGCCGGTCACGCGCTCGAAGTCGTCGAGCACCGCGGCGGTCGTGCAGTCCACAATGGCGCGCAGCAAGTCTTCCTTGGACCGCATGTGGTTGTAGAGGCTCGGGGTACGGATCCGCAGCACGTCGGCGATCTGGCTGAGCGCGGTGCCGTGGTAACCGCGTTCGGCGAACAGCGTGAGCGCCGTGTCCAGCACCACTTCTTCGCTGACCGCAGCGCGCGTTTGGCCTGCCGTCACCAGTTCCTCCCCCGCACGAGCGCGCCGAAACCGGCGAACTCGGCATCCGTCAGCGGCCGGTCGACCGGGAACACGACCTCGTCCGCCACGAACTCCCGCCGCTGCGTCACCACGACGGAGCTGGTCGGCACCGGTCGGCCGAGCGCGGCGCAGCGGGCGGCCAGGTCGTCCGGTTCGCCCGGAACGTCCGTGGTCTGCCGGCACGACGCGAACTCCGCCGCCAATCGCACGGTACCCCGGCCGCCGGCCACCGTGATCGGCACCGGGCCCAGTGCCCCGAGTACTTCCTCGGCCAGGCGGGCATGCGCGGTGATCGAACCGAACGGGCCGTCGTCGTCATCGGCCGGACGCAGCCCGAGCACGAAGCGGCCGTCGCTGAGGTACTGGACGGTCCGTGCGCCGGGCAGCACCTCCGCGGGCCGAGGCGCAACGAAACAGCAGATCTCAGCCGAGGTGGTCTCCACCGCCAGAGCCGCGCACAACGCGAGATCGCCGTCGACGTAGAAGGTCGCGCAGCCGTGGCGCTCGAGCACTCGCCACGTCTCCCGCGCGGCCGAGGCCGGCACGTCGGCCAGCCGCAGCCAGGCGGCGGTTCTCATCACGGGTTCAGCTCCTGCGCCGCGGCCTCCACCGCGTCGACGATCCCGACGTACCCGGTGCACCGGCAGATGTTGCCGGACATCTCCTCCCGGATGCGTTCCCGGCAGGGCGCGGGTTCGCGGTCCAGCAGGTCCAGCGCCGTCATCAACATGCCGGGTGTGCAGAATCCACATTGGAGCCCGTGCTTCGCGCAGAACGCTTCCTGCAACGGGTGCAGCGTGCCGTCGTCGGCCGCGAGGCCCTCGACCGTGCTGACGGAACACCCGTCCGCCTGCACGGCGAGCATCAGGCACGCGCGCACGGGCTCGCCGTCCACCAGCACGGTGCACGCGCCGCACACGCCGTGCTCGCAGCCCAGGTGCGTGCCGGTCAGGCCGAGGTCCTCGCGCAACGCGTCGGCGAGCGTCCGGCGCGGCTCGACGTCGACGTCGTAACGGGTTCCGTTGACGCTGAACTCGGCTCTCATGCCGCGGCTCGCTTCCCGTGAGGTGCCAGGGCACGGCGGACGAACTCCGCCGTCATCGCCCGCCGGTAGTCCGACGACGCGTGGATGTCGCTCTGCGGCTGGGTTTCCGCAGCGGCGGCCGCGGCGACGGCATCGACATCGGCGCCGTCGTTCAGCAGCTGCTCGGCCTCCGCCGGACGCAGCGGTACCCCTCCGACGCCGCCGATCGCGAGCCGCCACCGACCGTCCACTTCGGCCGCGACCACGAGCACGAGCCCGAAGTCACCGTGCCGTCGGGAAAACTCGGCGAACCCCCACCTCGACGGCACCGGCAGGTCTACCGCGGTGATCATCTCGTCCTCGGCCAGCGTGGTTTCCAGTGGCCCCGCGAAAAACGAGGTCGCCGTCTCCACGCGCACACCACCTGGCCCGGCAATGTGGACGGTCGCTTCCAGCGCGGCGGCCACCACCGGGAGCTCAGCCGACGGGTCGGCGTGCGCGATGCTGCCGCCGCTCGTGCCGCGCGAGCGGATCGCCGTGTGCCCGATCCAACGTGCGGCCTCGGCGAGGAGCGGGTGGTGCGGTTGCTCGATCAGCCGCGCGTGCCGGACCAGCGCGCCGAGCCGGACGCCTTCGCCGGTGGGCGTGATCGTGGCCAATCCGGGGATCCGGTTGACGTCGACCAGGACCTGCGGGCGCGCCATGCGCAACGCGAGCACCGGCATCAGGCTCTGGCCGCCGGCGAGGATTTTGCCGTCGCCGTCGGCCTCGGCCAACGTGCGCACGGCCTCGTCGACGCTGTGCGCCCGGACGTAGTCGAACGGTGCCGGTTTCACTTCGACACCTCCCGGGGCCAGCTTTCCTCGAACGCAGTGTCCAACGTGGAATCCCACGGCGCGCCTTCGAACAGCGTGTCCAGCGCCTGTTTCGAATACTTCAGAGACGATGGCGCGAACTCGGCGATCTCGGCGGCCCACTCCAACGCGGCATCGAGGTCACCCAGGCGGTCGACGAGTCCACGGTGAAAAGCAAGACCAGCGTCCAGCCGGTCACCACCCAGCAGCATCGCCCGGGCGGCCCCTCCGCCGGCCAGTAACGCCAGGCGGCGGACCGTCCATGGGTCCACGACCAGGCCGTTGCGCGCGGTCGGTACCGCGAACACCGCGGACGGCGCCGCCACCCGCAGGTCACAGGCGATCGCGAGCTGCGTGCCGGCGCCGATCGCGGGCCCGTTGACGGCCGCGAGCACGGGCACGGGCAGCGCCGCGACGCTGCGCAGCGCGCCGTACAGCGCCGTGCGGAACCCGTCGCCGTAAACGCCACCGAGGTCGGCCCCTGCGCAGAAGCTCGTACCCCGGCCGGTGATCACCAGCGCGCGCACCCGCGGGCCGACGTCCAGAACTGCTTTGCGCAGGTCGACACAGTGCTCGACGTCCAGCGCGTTGCGCCGCTCGTGCCGGTCGAGGGCGATGACACCGACCTCGCCGTGGATCTCGGTGGTGATCATCGCAGTGCCTCCCAGATCGCGCCCGGCGTCAGCGGCAGGTGTGGGACCTGCACGCCGAGCGCGTCGGTGACCGCGCCCGCGAGCACCGCGTTCGGCCCGAGCGTGCCGCCCTCGCCGACTCCGCGGACGCCGAGCGGGTTGTCCGCGGGGTGCGAAAGGTGACCGATCACGAGCTCGGGCACCTCGGCGCTGGTCGGCATGAGGTAGTCCATCAGGGTGCCCGTGGACAGGTTGCCGCCCTCGTCGTAGATCAGGTGCTCGTACAGCGCGCCGCCGATGCCCTGCGCGATCGAGCCGGCGATCTGACCTTCGACGACCTGCGGGTTGATGACCGTGCCGGCGTCCTCGACGCACACGTACTTGAGGATCTTCAGCTCACCCGTCGCCCGGTCCACCTCGACGACCGCGGCCTGCGCGCCGGCCGCGAAGGCTCCGCGGATCGGGTCGTAGAACTGCGTGGCCTCCAGTCCCGGCTCGATGCCCTGCGGCAACCGGTTGGACTCCAGGTACGCGACGCGCGCCAGCTCGGCCAGCGTGCCGACGGGTTTGGCCTCGCCAGCGACGCGCACGTCACCGTTCACGAGGCCGAGATCGTCTACATTGGCCTCGTACAGTTCGGCCGCGAGCCGGAGGATCTTCTCCCGCACGGTGACCGCCGAGCGGTGCGCCGCACCACCGCCGATCACGGCCTGCCGCGAGGAGAACGCACCGAAGCCCCACAGTGATTCGTTCGTGTCGCCGATCCGGACGTCGACGTCCGCATAGGACACTCCGACGGCGTCCGCGACGATCTGTGCCACGGTCGTCTCGAGTCCCTGCCCCTGCGACGTCACGCCGGACAGCACGGTCACCCGGCCGTCGGGGTTCACGCGCACGGTGCACGCGTCGTGGCCGGTGCGGAAGGGCATCCGCGGGCCGGCCGCGGCCGCGCGGCCCAAGCCGGTGAGCTCGTTGTAGCAGGCCAGCCCGAGACCGATCGGGTTCTCGCCGGCCGACCGACGCCGGGCTTGTTCCGCGCGGAAGTCCTCGTACCCGATGGACTCCACGGCCTTCTCCAGGCACTCGCCGTACCAGCCGGAGTCGTCGACCAGCCGCGACGGCATCCGGTACGGGATCTCCTCCGGCGTGATCAGGTTCCGCCGTCGAATGTCCAAAGCGGACATCCCGAGCTCGGCCGCCGCCGCGTCGAGCACCGACTCCATCGCGAACACGCTCGCCGGCCGTGCGACACCCCGGTAGGGCCCGGACGGCGCCGTGTTCGTCGCGACCCCGCGCACGGTGCAGCGGTAGTGCTGCAACCGGTACGGCCCGGACAGCAGGCCGCCGGCCATCAGCGGCTCGATCCCCGCCGTCCACGGGTACACCGAATATGCGCCGACGTTGCACGTCACGTCCGCATCGAGCGCCACCAGTTCACCGTCGGACCGGAACCCCGCCTTCACGACGTAGCGGTGATCACGCGCGTGCGTGGCCGCGAGCAGGTGCTCCGCGCGGTCCTCGACCCACTTCACCGGCACCCCGCGCAGCTGCCGCGCGATCAGGCACAACGCGACGTCTTCGGGATACACCACGGCTTTCACGCCGAAACCGCCGCCGACGTCGGGCGCGATCACCCGCACGTTGCCCTCGGGGATGCCCAGCAGGTCGGCGATCATGTTGCGTGCGATGTGCGGCACCTGCGTGCCCGACCACAGCGTGAGCCGGTCGTCCGCCGGGTCCCACTGCGCGACGCCCGCGCGGCACTCCATCGGGTTGCCCGCGTGGCGGTTGGTGATCAGCTCGCGCTCGACCACGAGGTCCGCGCCGGCCAGCGCGTCCGGCACCTCGCCGGTGTCGAAAGTGCGCTCCAGCAGGACGTTGTCCGGCGCGTCGGCGTGCAGCGGCTCGGTCGGCGGCAGCCAGGCGGTGATGTTCACCGGCAGCGGTTCGTAGTCGACGTCGATGAGCTCCAGCGCGTCTTCGGCGCGGTAGCGGTCGTCGGCGACGACGGCGGCCACCGGCTCGCCCGCGAACCGCACCTTCTCCCGTGCCAGCAAAGGCTGCTCGGTCTCCACATAGGACGGCAGCGCCGATAGCGCTCGCAATGGCACAGCGGCGAACTCCGGCTGGTCGCCGGTGAACACGTGCACGCGCGGGAGCTCGCGAGCGGCAGACGCGTCAACCCGCGTGATCCGGGCGTGGCCGAACGGGCTGCGCAGGAACGCGACGTGGCGCATCCGCGGCAGCTGCAGGTCGGAGACGTACCGCCCACGCCCGGTGATCAGCCGTGCGTCTTCCTTGCGCCGCACGACCTTCCCGACGGCGCCGGCAGGGTTCTCCTCCATGGTCGTCACGGCATCGTGTAGCCGCCGTTGACCGACACGATCTGTCCCGTGGTCCAGGACGAGAGCGGGGAGGCCAGCAGCAGCACGGTCGGGGTGACGTCCTCGGCGCGCCCCAGGCGGCGCAACGGGTAGGCCGACAGGATCTTCTTCATCTTGGCGTCGTCCGCGTGTCCTGTGTGGTCGTCCAAACTGGACGTCTGAACGAGCGCGATGGAAACAGCGTTGGCGCGGATTCCGTGGCGGGCCAGCTCCTTGGCGAGCGACTTGGTGAGGCCGACCGTGGTCGAGCGCGTGGTGGCCGTGACCAGTAGCCGTGACTCGCCGACGCGGCCGGAATCGCCCATGAGGTTCACGATGGCGCCGCCACCGCCGTCGACCATCTGCTTCGCGACGGCCTGGGTGATCCGCAGCGTGCCCTCCACCGTCACACCGATCTGTGGCGCCCAGTCTTCTTCCGTGGTCTCGAGGAACGGCTTGCTCTGCGTGGCCGCGGCGTTGTTGACCAGCACGTCGATCGAACCGAGTTGCGCCACCACGTCGTCGACGGCCGTGCGCACCGAGTGGCCGTCACGCAGGTTCGCGCCCACTGCGATGGCCTTCACACCGAGCGCGGCCGCTTCCTTCGCTGCGGCTTCGGCGCCGTCGGAGGAGGTGTTGTAGTGGAACGCGACGTTGGCGCCTTCGCCGGCGAACGCCATCCCGATCGCGCGGCCGAGCCCCTGGCCGGCGCCGGTGACCAGCACGTTCTTGCCGCTGAGCTTGAGGTCCATGGGTTCCCTTTCAGATGAGCTCGAACCGGCGCTCGCCGGAGACGGTCACGACGCGACCGAACCGCAGGCCCGGGAAGTGCGCGCCGGCCACCGCGTCGGAGCTGTCGGTGAGCTCCTCGATCAAGCCGGCGCGCACCTTCCGCGCGGCCGTGCGGTCGACGTCGAAGATCGCCTCCCACGTCGGGTCGGTGAGCTCCACTGTGGAGTGTGCGACGTCGCCGAGCAGCAGCGCACGTTCGCCTTCGCTCGAGACCACGAAGATCGTGGAGCCGGGTGTGTGGCCGGGCACGTGCCGGGTGTCGAGGCCGGGCGCGAGCGTGGTGTCCGCTTCGAACGGTTCCAGCCGCTCGGCCAGCGGCGACAGCTTGCGCACCGCGCCGGGTTCGGCGTCCGGGCCGTCCACGAAGTGCGCCCAGTCGGCCGCGTGCACACGGTAGGTCGCGTTCGGGAACACGACCTGGCCCTTCTTGGTGGCCCAGCCGACGTGGTCGAAGTGCAGGTGCGTGAACACGACGTCGGTCACGTCGTCGGGAGCGACGCCGTGTTCACGCAGGCTCTCGAGGAACTGCCCGCCGTGGTACTTGTCGTTGTCGATCGTGCCGACACCGGCGTCGATCAGCACCACGCGGTCGCCGGTGCGCAGCAGGAACCCGCCGAGCGTGAGGTCGAGGTCGCCGCGCTCGTCGAGAAAGTGCTCGTGACAGGCCCACGCGTCGGGCACGTCCGGACGTACGAGGACTTCCCGGGCGGGCTCGCGGCCGTAGCCGTCGTAGACCGGTTCGATGGTGAGCGCTCCGACCTTCATGCCGGCACCACCAGCGTCCGCACGCCCTGACCGGCGGCCATGTCGGCGAGCGCGTTCTCGATGTCGCCGAGTCCACCGTGGCCGGTCACCATCGCGGCGAGGTCGAGCCGTCCACTTCGGACGTCTTCGAAGTACCTCGGCAGGTCGTGGGCCGCGTCGAGCGAGCCGGCGACGCAGCCGACGAGGGTGCGGGCGAAGTGGAACAGTTCGAGCGCGCTGAACGACACGAGGTCGTCCTTGCCGCCGACACCGACCACGCACGCTGTGCCGCCGCGGCGCGTCATGCCCCACGCGTCGCGGATCGTGCGGGCGGAGCCGACGCAGTCGAACGCGTAGTCCACGCCTTCGCCGCCGGTCAGGGCGCGCACGGCTTTTTTCGTGGTGTCGTCGGCCGGGACGAAGTGGTCGGCGCCGAGTTTCGTGGCGTAGGCCGCCTTGTCGGGGTTGCGGTCGACGGCGATGATCGTGCGGGCGCCCGCAAGCTTCGCGCCCTGGATCGCCGCCAAGCCCACGCCGCCGAGACCCACGACCAGCACCGACGAGTCCGGCTGGACGCGCGCGGTCTTGGTGACGGCCCCGACGCCGGTGGTCACGGCGCAGCCGAGCAACGCGGCGTCGGCGGAGCTGATGTCGTCGGGCACCTTCACGGCCGCGGCAGCCGGGACCACGGTCTGCTCGGCGAAGGAACCGACAGTCAGGCCTGCGTAGACAGGGTTTCCGTCCGCGTCCGACGCGTACGGTTCGCTGCCACGCGCGGCCCCGTTGACGCACAGGTGCGCCTCACCTCGTCCACAGTGGACGCAGTCGCCGCACGGCGTGATCCACAGCAGGATCACGCGATCGCCTTCGGCCAGGTCCGTGACTTCGGCGCCGGCCTCCAGCACCGTTCCGCACGCCTCGTGCCCGAGCACGGCCGGGAGCTGCTGCTCGAGCACGCCGCGGGCCAGTGACAGGTCGGAGTGGCAGACGCCGGTGGCGTCGATGCGCACCCGCACGTCACCCGGGCCGACATCGCGCAGGCGGATGCGTTCGACGGTCATCGGAGCGCCGGTTTCCCGGAGCACCAACGCGTTCACTTCGGTCACAGCTGCACCGCCTTGATCTCGAGGACGTCGGAAATGCCGTAGTCGCCGATCTCCCGACCGATGCCCGACGCCTTGTACCCGCCGAACGGCGCGCGCGGGTTGAACGGCGCCGCATTGACGTCGACCTGACCGGTGCGGATGCGCGCGGCGTACTCCAGCGCGTGGTCCGGGTCACCGGTCCACAGTGCACCCCCGAGGCCGTAGCGCGAGTTGTTGGCGATGGCGATGGCGTGGTCGTCGGACTCCGCGGACAGGATAGCCAGCACAGGGCCGAAGACCTCTTCCTGCGCGAGGCGGGAGTCCGGATCCACGCCACTGTAGACGGTCGGGGTGACGTAGTGGCCACGCTCTGGCAGCTCGACCGGCCCGGTGATCACGCGGGCCTCACCCGAGCCGAGGAAGCTCTCGACCTCCTTGCGCTGCCCGGCCGAGATCAGCGGCCCGAGCCGCTCGCCAGGCACGTACTTCGCGGACGCGGCGGCCGCCAGCTCCTCGACCTGCTGCAAGCGGTCGGCCGGCACGATCAGCCGCGAGAGCGCGGTGCACGTCTGGCCGCCGTTGAGGTAGCAGTTGGCCACGGTGACCTTCACGGCCTTGGCCAGCAGCGCGTCGTCCACATCGGACAGCACGACGCTCGCGGACTTCCCGCCCAGTTCCAGCGTGACACCCTTGATCGTCTCCGCCGCCGCGGCCGCGACCTGTGCCCCCACCGGCGTCGAGCCGGTGAAGGACACGTGGTCGACGCTCGCGCTGCGCGTGAGCTGGTCACCGACGTCGCCGCCGCTGCCGGTGACCAGGTTGATCACGCCGGCCGGGAACCCCGCGGCGTCGAAGGCACGCATCAGCTCGAACGCGGTGAGCGGCGTCAGCGCGGCGGGTTTGAGCACCACGGTGCAGCCGGCCGCCAGCGCCGGGACCACCTTGACCACGATCTGGTGCAGCGGCAGGTTCCACGGCGTGATCGCGGCGACGACACCGACGGGCTCGCGCACGATCACGGAGTTGCCCAGCTTGCTCCGGAAGGGAAACTCTTCCAGCGCGTCGGCCGTCTGAGCCAGCACCGCGAGCGGAGTGTCCACATGCAACTTCCGCGCCACCGGCGGTGGCGAGCCCTGTTCGAGCGTGATGAGCTCGGCGAATCGGTCGGCGCGCTGGGTGATCACGTCGTGCAGGCGGCGCAGCGCGGCGGCCCGCTCGGCGACCGGGGTGGTGGCCCAGCCGTCGAACGCCGCGTTGGCCGAGGCCACGGCCAGGTTGACGACGGCGGGCGAGGCCTGCGTGACGACACCCGCGAGCTCCTCGGTGGCCGGGTTCTCGACCTCGCAGTCGGTGCCACCGCCGGCGATCCACTGGCCACCGACGTAGAGGTGGGGTTCACGAACCACGGTCACTGCGCCGCCTTTCCCTTGCGCGCCTGGAGGATTACGAGCACGACGAGCAGCAGCGCGACGGCCGCGACGGGCACCGCGCGCTTGGCGACCGTGCCGCCGACGCTCGCCATCACGTCGAGCGGTTCGACGTCGTCGAGGTTCACGGGCTTGACCGGCGCGGCGCTCGCGACTTCCGCTTCCAGGCGTTGGACGAACTGGCCGAGCAGCTTGCCGGTGACGTCGGCGATCACGCCGCGGCCGAACTGCGCGACCCGCCCGGACAGCGCCAGGTCGGTGCGCACGTCGACCTTCGTCCCGCTGCCCTGCGCGGTGAGCGTGGCGGTGACGGTCGCGGCCGCGTTGCCCTGGCCGCCGGCGTCCTTGCCCTCGGCCCGCAGCACCGCGCGGTGGGCGCCGTCGTCCCTCTCGACGAAGCGCGCCGTGCCCTGGTACTTCGCGGAAACGGGGCCCACCTTGATCTTCACCGCGCCGCGGTACACGCCGTCTTCGACACCGAGCAGGGCCGCGCCGGGCATGCAGGGCGCGACGCGTTCGAGGTCGGTCAGCACGCGCCAAGCGGCGTCGACCGGCAGGTCCACGGTGAAGGTGTTCGAGAGGTCCACGTGCACCACCTTACTAATTAACGTTAGTTCGCAGCGTAGGGGCAGGGCTCGGTACGGTCAACCCGCGGCCGGAATCAGGCGTCGACCAGGCGTTCCTGCAGGCGGAAGCGCATGACCTTGCCGGAGCCGGTGCGGGGGATGGCGTCGATTTCGAGGATTTGCTCGGGCACCTTGAAGTGCGAGAGCTCCTGCGCGCAAGCGGCGCGCAGCGTCGCCACGTCGAGGTCGCCGGGTTGTTCGGGCACGACGAACGCCACCGGCACCTCGCCGAGGTCGGCGTGCTTGCGCGCGACGACGGCGGCGTCGGCCACGCCGGGCACCTTCAACAACACGGCTTCCACCTCGGCGGGGTAGATGTTCTCGCCGCCGCGGATGATGAGCTCCTTGGTGCGGCCGGAAATCGTGAGGAAGCCGTTGGCGTCACGGCGGCCGAGGTCGCCGGTGCGGTACCAGCCGAGCCGCAGCACTTCGGCGCTGGCCTCGGCGCGGTTGTGGTAGCCCCGCATGATGTTCGGGCCGCTGACCCACAGCTCGCCCTCTTCGCCGACGCCGACGTCCTCGCCGGTCACGGGGTCAACGAGGCGCACGCCGACGCCGGGCAGCGGCAGCCCGCACGAACCGAGGACCCGTCCGCCGTCCGGGGTGTTCATGGTGACCATTGTGGACGTTTCGGTGATGCCGTAGCCCTCCAGCAGCTGCACACCGAACGCCTCCTCGAACTCGGCGTTGAGCGCCGCCGGCATGATCGCGCCGGCCGACACGCACATGCGCAGCGTGGTGCTGCGCCACTGCGTGCCGCGGACGCCGTGCAGCAGGTACTGGAACATCGTGGGCACGCCGGGCATCAGCGTGAACGGCTCTTGTTCGAGCAGTTCGAGCACGCGGGGCGTGGAGAAGCGCGGCAAGATCCGCTCCGTCGCGCCGACGGCGAAGACGCCGAGCACGCATAGATCCAGAGCGTAGGAGTGGAACAGCGGCAGCGGGCAGAGCACCCGGTCGGCCGACGTGAGGCCCACGATCGGGGCCCAGCACGCGGCGACCACCCACAGACAGCTGCGCTGCGTGAGCAGCACACCCTTGGGGCGACCGGTGGTGCCGGACGTGTAGAGCATCCACGCGACGTCGTCGAGCCCGAGGTCGTCCCGGGGCGCGGATTTCGGTTCAGTGGTGGCGAGGTATTCGTAGTTCTCTTCGGGTGCTTCGTTTTCCGTGACCAGCACGACCAGCGCTTCCCGGCCTTCGACCATGGCGCGAACGTGCTCGACGTGCGCGTCGTCGGTGATCACGACGCGCGCCTCACTGTCGGCGAGCTGGTACGCGACCTCCGCGGGCGCGGCGTTGGGGTTCACGCACACGCCGACCGCGCCGAGCCGCGTGGTCGCGAGGTACGCCTCGGCCGTCTCGACGCTGTTTTCCAGGTAGATCAGCACCCGCGCACCCCGGGCCACGCCGCGATCCACGAGGTTCCCGGCGAGCCGTCGGGTGCGCTCGGCCAGCTCCCCGTAGGTCACCGCCCGGCGATCGTCGTAGAACGCGACCTTGCCCCCGAAGCGCGCCGCGTGCCCGACCAGCAGCTGAGGGATGGGACGGATCAACTCGACTCTGAGCATCGACATCTCCACCGCGAGGTTAACTAATGATAGTTAGTTGATGGAGTGTAGGGAGGAGGGGCGGCGGGGGCAAGGTGCGGTCGGGTGGGGATTCGGGTGGTTTGGCCGAGGGACAGGTGCGCGGCGCGTGGCCTTCCACCCAGGCCGGTGTTGGCGGGCGAAATCGGAGTCGCGGCGCGGTCGCGCGGGGCTTGCGGTCAGGTCGCGGCACTCGCCGAAAACTCGGCGAGGTGGTCAGGCGAAGCAGGTGTGCGTCGGCGAAAGAATCCTCAGGCGAGGCCCGCGACGCGCAATGCGTACTCGCTGTACTTGTCCGCCACAGCCTCCGCCGACAGGGGCCCGTCTTCGTGGAACCAGCGAGCGATGCTGACGCACATCTCCAGGATGCCGAACGCCGCGAGCGTCGCGGATTCCTCGTCGGTGGGGCCGGCCTGTTCGATGAGGGTGCGGAAGGCCTGGGCGTGGCGGCGGCGCAGCTCGAGGACGGCCGTGCGGGCGGGATCTTCGAGGCTGGCGATGTCGCGGTTGACGATGAGGGCTTCGCGGCGGTGGGTGGCGTGGCGAAGGGCGTAGACGCGAGTGGCGCGGCGGAGGCGTTCGGCGACGTCGTCGATGCCGGCGACGGCGGACTCGTAGTCGGCCCAGACCTGTTCGGTGGTGTCGGCGACGATGTCGCGCAGGAGGTCCTGCTTGGCGCGCATGTGGTTGTACAGGCTGGGCGTGCGGATGCCGAGCGCCGCGGCGATCTGGCTGAGCGCGGTGCCGTGGTAGCCGCGTTCGGCGAACAGGGTGAGGGCGGCGTCGCGGACTGCCGCCGGGCTCACCGTGGTCTTCGTTTCCGCCATGCGGCCCATGATTCCAGCCGCGGGCTTGGCGCGTGGGGTCAGGCGGCGGCCGCGCGGCGCAGTGAACCGTAGGTGCTGCCGAAGGCGCGGTTTTCGATGGCGACGTCGACCGCGTCGAGCAGGGCCTGGCGCAGACCGGGGCGCGTGAGGTCGGCGGCGTCGATGCCGAGGCGCACCAGGCCGCCGCGGCGGGCGGCGCGGGCCGAGGCCAGCACGAGGGCGAAGCAGCGGACCGTCTCGGTGCGGTGCGACTGGCTCGTGAACTCCTGCACGCGGGCCCGGAGCACCTCGCCCGTCACGAGGTCACGGACGGAACCCGCGTCGGCGCAGAGCGTGAACCCGTGTTCCCGCAACGCTTGCAGCGTGCCCTGCGAGGCGAGCCAGCGCGGCGGCGCGAAGCCGTCGACGGCAACGCCGGTGGTGTCGAGCGCGGCCTTGGCGGCGATCAGGCGCAAGCGCGCCTCGTGCGCGGGCAGCGCGGCGAACTCCGCGCGACGGCCGAGCTGGACGGTGCGGTGCGTCGGCATGATGCGGTGGTCGTAGCCGTGCAGCAGCACCGAATCCCCCGCGGCGGCACGCGTGCGCACCCAGGCGGTCACCGGGCCGTCCTCGGTCCGCGCGACGTGCAGGATCGACAGCGGCACCCGCCGCCGCTCCAGCTCCGACGCGAGGTCGGCGCAGCGGTGCAGCGTGCGCGGGGTGGCCCCGGACAGCGATACCAGCAGGCGAGCATCCACGTGTCCCATTGCGCCTCAGCCCGGTGGCGCCTGCCTGACAACGCCGTGAACTGCGCAGAAAGGACACATGAGAGTTGCGCGGTGTCAGGCTTTGGTGGCCTCCACCAACCTGCTCACGGCCATCGCGATCCGGCCCCGCAGGTCGGGGTCGGTGATGACTCCGTCGGACACGGTGTGGCGCGGGATGGGGATGCGCGCGCAGGCGTCTTCGACGATGCGCGCGCCGGCGTAGGTGAGGACTTTGCGCAGCGATTCGTGGGCATCCGCGCCGCCGGTGGGGGCCGCGACGGACGACGCGTTGATCCACGACACGGGCTTGCCGTAGATCTCACCGCCGCCGACGGTCCAGTCCAGCACGTTCTTGAACGACCCCGGCAGGCCGCCCGCGTACTCCGGCGTGCAGATCAGCACGCCGTCGGCCGCACCGACCTCCGCGCGCAACGCCACGACGGCCGGCTGCAGGGGGTCTTGGTCGTCGTCGGGGTTGAAGTGGGGGAGGTCGCCGAGGCCCGCGTAGACCTTGGACTCGGTGAACCCCGCAGCGGTCCCGATCACCGCCGCGTTCACCGAACCGCCCCGCAGACTGCCGCAGATGAGCAGGATCACGGACGCCAGTCTGCCAGTGAAAGTCGGGTCGGCTGCCTGTTTTCTGCCTCACTCATGAAGCGATCACGACCAGACGATCTCCAAGCCCTTCCCCTGCGCCCGCCCTGCCTCGGCGGACGGGCGGCGCGTCGCCGGGTCCAGGGGGTTCTGGCCGATCGCCGCGAGGGAGGCCTCGTCGGGTTCCACCACGGCCACCGAGGAGCCGCCGGCGCGCAGCGACGCCACGACGTCCGCGAAGGGCTTCTCCGTAGGAAAGACATCGGCCGAGCCCAGGGGCATGACCACCAGCACCCGGTCGTAGCCCGCCGCGTAGTCGGCGTTGTCCGCGGACCGCACGCCGCCGTCGACGTAGCGATGGCCCTCGAGGGAGACCGGCGGCCAGATGCCCGGGACGGCGCAGCTGGCGGCCACGGCGTCGACCAGCGACACGCCCGAGTCGTTGCGGAAGACGCGGGGCTCGCCGGAGAGCGCGTCGACCGCCACGATCGCCAACGCGCGGGTGGGCCACTCGTGCGACGGGAGCCGCGCCTCGATCACCGAGCGGCGGCGCGACTCGGGCACCGTGGAGGCCGACAGCGCGAACTCGCCGACCGCGCGCCGGACCTCGAGAACCGAGCCGGCCGAAACCGCGGCGCCGAACTGCTCGCCGAACTTCTCCAGGTCCACCTCGACCGGGATCTCCGGGGACTGACGCGCGGGGTCCGTCTGCCGGACGTACAGCTCGCCCAGGCTCAACCCGCTGCCGATCTGCGCGGCGACGGTGGAGCCCGCCGACGTGCCGACGATCAGGTCCGCTCCACTGACGTCACGCCCCGCGTCGGCAAGGCCCGCCAGCAGGCCCGTCATCCACGCGATCCCCGCGACCCCGCCGCCGCCCAGTACCAAAGCCTCGCTCATGTGATCCAGTCTGCCAGCGCCCACCGACAGTTTCAGGCGCCCGGCCAGTCGGCCAGCGAAAGCCCGCTGATCCGCTCGTAGGCCTCGACGTAACGGGCACGCGTGGCGGCCACGACGTCGTCCGGCAGCGGCGGCGGCTGGGTGTTCGACGCGCGGTCCCAGCCGGACGGACCGGTGAGCCAGTCGCGCACGTACTGCTTGTCGAACGACGGCTGGGCGTGGCCGGGCTCGTAGCCGTCGGCCGGCCAGTAGCGCGACGAGTCGGGCGTGAGGACCTCGTCGGCGAGGACGAGCCGACCCTCGGCGTCGAGGCCGAACTCGAACTTCGTGTCCGCCAGCAGGATGCCGCGCTCGGCCGCGAACTCGGCGCCGCGGCGGTAGATGGCCAGCGTCGCGTCGCGGACCTCGGTCGCCCGCGCCAAGCCGATCTGCGCGGCGACCGTTTCGAACGACACGTTCTCGTCGTGCTCACCCAGCTCGGCCTTCGTGGCCGGCGTGAAAATGGGCGAGGGCAACCGTGCCGACTCGACCAGGCCGCCCGGCAGCTCGACGCCGCAGACCGAGCCGGTGCGCTGGTAGTCCGCGAAGCCGGATCCCGTGAGATACCCGCGCGCGACGGCCTCCACCGGCAGCATGTCCAGGCGCCGCACGAGCAGCGCCCGGCCCAGGACCTCGGCGGGGATGCGCGGGTCGTCCCAGGCCACGAGGTGGTTCGGGATGAGGTCGGCGAGCTGGGTGAACCAGAACACGCTCATCGCCGTGAGGACGCGCCCCTTGTCGGGGATGGGCGTGTCCAGCACGAAGTCGTAGGCCGAGATGCGGTCGGACGTGACCAGCAACAGGTGGTCGTCCCCCACGGCGTAGAGCTCCCGGACCTTGCCGGCGGCGATCTTCGGGTATTCGGCGAGCTTCGTCACGGCTGCACCCTAACCCGAGGCCCCGGGGACCGAGGATGATGCAGGTCATGCGCTACCGCTGGATCTCGTTCACCACCGACTACGGCCTGCGCGACGGCTTCGTCGCGGCCTGCCACGGGGTGATCGCGCGCCTGGCGCCCGACGTGCGCGTGCTCGACGTGACGCACCTCGTACCGCCGCAGCAGGTGCGCCCAGGCGCGGCGGTGCTGGCGCAGACCGTGCCGTCGCTGCCGGACGCCGTGCACCTGGCCGTGGTGGACCCCGGTGTGGGAACCGCAAGGCGAAGCATCGTCGTCGTCACCCACCGAGGCCCGCTGGTCGGGCCCGACAACGGCCTGCTCCTGCCCGCCGCGGCCGCGCTCGGCGGCGTGATCGAGGCCTACGAGATCGACGTGCCCGACCCGGCGTCGGCGACCTTCCACGGCCGTGACGTGTTCGCCCCCGCCGCCGCCCGCCTCGCGCTCGGGGCCGAACCCGCGAGCTTCGGGCCCGAGGTCGACGACCTGGTCCGGCTGCCTGAGCCGTTGATCGCCGCGTTCCCCGGGAAGCTCGTGTCGGACGTGCTGACGGTCGACCACTTCGGCAACGTCCAGCTGGCCGCCACCCCCGCCGACCTCGAGCTGACCGGCCTGAGGGGCGGCGTCACGGTCCACAGCGAACGCGTCGCGGTGTCGGCGACGATCGGGCGGACGTTCGGCGACGTGCCCCCAGGCACGAACCTGGTTTTCACCGACTCCGCCGGCCACCTGGCCGTCGCCGTGAACGGCGGATCCGCTGCTGCGGTGCTGAATCTGGGCGCCGCCGAGGAATGCACGATCACCGCTTCCCCCGTCGGCTGAGCAAAACCTCGCCTTGTCAACGTCCGCACCGAGAGGCGAGTGTGGACGAAAGATGGGGAGGCACAAGTGGTGGCGTTGGTTTCCCACGGCAACAAGGTCATTTCCGCGGGATTCTTCCGCGACGACGAGCTCGATTTCGCCACGCGCGGAGTGCTCGGCCGCGCCGTGCGCGGGGCGAGTGAGGTCGGTGAGGTGCTGGCGACGATCGCCCGCGTCGACCGGGCGACGGACTGGGCGCCCGAATGGGAGCGGACGGCGGCCCGAGTGCAGGAAGAAGCCGCGAAGGCGCGCGAAGCCGGGCACCTGGTCAGCGCCGGCTCCCACTACCTGCGAGCGGCGACGTACTGGGCCTGCGTCGTCGACGGACTGTCCACAGGGGACGACACGGCTGCGCTGAAGGAAGCGTTCAAGTCCCACCGGGAATGCTGGGAAGCCGTCGTGGATTGCTCCGACGGCGCCTTCCTCCGCGTCCCGGTTCCCTACGAAGGCACGGAGCTGCCCGGTTACCTCCTGCGCCCCGACGCGTCCGGCACCTCGCGCCCGACGCTGGTCATCACCAACGGCAGCGACGGCGCCCTCAGTGACCTGTGGACCTCCGCCGCGGCCGGTGCGCTGGCCCGCGGCTGGAACGCGTTCCTCTACGACGGCCCCGGCCAGCAGTCGATGCTGTTCGAGCGCGAAACCTGTTTCCGTCACGACTGGGAAGCCGTGCTGACCCCGGTCGTCGACACGCTCGTCGACCGTCCGGACGTCGCCGAGCTCGCCGGCTACGGCATCAGCCAGGCCGGTTACTGGCTGCCCCGCGCGCTCGCGTTCGAGCACCGCCTGGCCGCCGCGGTGATCGACCCGGGCGTGGTCGACGTGTCGACTTCCTGGACGAGCCACCTGTCCAGGAGCATGCGGACCGCGCTGGCGCACGGCGAGCGCGACGCGTTCAACCGCGACATGGGCCTGGCCGTCCGCCTGCCGGGCCTGCGCCGCACTCTGACGTTCCGGGCGCGGCCCTACTCGCACGAAGACTGGTACGACCTCTTCAAAGCCGTCGAGAAGTACCAGCTGGACGAGGAAACCGTCGCCGCCATCAGCACGCCCCTGCTCATCACCGACCCGGACGACGAGCAGTTCTGGCCCGGCCAGTCCAGCCGGCTCGCCGAGCTCGTGCGCGGGCGCGGCGGCCGCGCCGACCTGCTGCGGTTCACCGTGGAGGAGGGCGCCAACGAGCACGTGCAGCCGATGGGCCGGCTGCTCACCGAGAACCGGATGTTCGACTGGCTCGAAGAGCTGGTGCGCCCACGGCCGGGGCGAAGCTGAACACGTCACCCGGATCCCAGACGTCCTTGAGGCGCGCGAGCTCCGCGGCCGTGGCCGGTTCGTAGCAGGACGACGCGTCGGTGTGGCTCGTCGGCAGGAACGTCCTCAGTGGACCGCCGGAGCTCCACTCCGAGACGGCTTCGTACACGTGCGACTGCGACCCGGGTGCGGCGCCGGGGTGAGCCGACGTGAACAGGTTCAGCCGCGCCGCGCGGTGCCCGACGGCGTCCGCGACCTCGGGTTCGTCGGCCAGCGCGCCGCCGAGGTGGCGCAGCTCCAGCATGAACGGCGCGCGCGGATCCACGAGCGACGGCACGACCTCCAGTGCGTCCTCGCTGGTCAGCGCGAGGCTCTCGCTGTCGACCGGCATCGGGCCCACCGGGTCGGCGTGGATCGAGCCGAGGTCGGTCATCGGCATCATCGTCACCGTGTCGAGGAACGGGCCCGCCGTGACCAGCGGCTCGACGAAGCGCCGGCCGGCGTCCGCGGCGCCGAGGTAGGCCACGCGCAGGTGGCAGCAGAACCGGCCCCGCAGCGGTTCGGGCACGCCCCGCGCGTCCGGGAAGGCAAGGAACGCGAGCGACAGGCTCAGCTCCCGCGGCGCCGTCGCCAGGCTCGACCGGAACCGCTCGATGACCACCGGGGCGCGCTCGGTGGTGAAGAACAGGCTGCCGCCGTAGAGCTCGCGCAGCGGCACCAGGCTGGTTTCCAGCGCGGTGACCGCGGCGAGGTTACCGCCACCACCGCGCAGGGCACGGAACAGCTCGGGGTGCTGCTTGGCCGTCACGGTGAGCTCGCGGCCGTCCGCCGTGACTATCTCGAAGCGGCGTACGTGGTCGGCGGCGTAACCGTGACGCCGGCCGAGCATGCCGAGGCCACCGCCGAGGCTGTAGGAGACGTAGCCGACGCCGGGTGCGGACCCGACCGGCGCGGTCAGGCCGTGTGCGGCAGTGGCGACGAGGACGTCGCGCGCCGTCGCCCCGGCCGAAACGCGCGCGACCCGCCGCCGCGGGTCGACCTCGACCCGGTTCAGGCCCCGCGTGGTGACGAGCAGGCCGCCGCCCATCGAGCGGTGCGCGCCGTGGCCGGTCGACTGCACGTCGACGGCCAACCCGTGCTCCGCGGCGAAGCGCACGCTCGCGACCAGGTCGGATTCGGCCGCGGCCGCCACCACCACCTCGGGCCGGTGGTCGAGCGCGAGGTTGAACCCGCCCCGTTCCCGGTCGTACCCCACGTCGCCTGGAAAATAGACCCCGCCCTTGACCTGCGCGGCGAGCTCCCCGGCTCCACCCATCTCGTCGTCCTCGCTCTCGCCTCGAGCGTGAATGCGATGAAGTGCGGGGCCGAGACTACGCTCACGAACTCTCCGGTCAAGTCACCGAATTTCGTGATACGCGCGATCAATTCGGGGAAATTGCCGAGAGCGCTCAGAGCACCTGCGAAAGGAACTGCTGCAACCGCGGGCTGCGCGGGTTTTCGAAGATTTGGTCCGGGCTGCCCTGCTCCACGATCCGGCCGGCGTCCATGAACGCCACTTCATCGGCGACGCTGCGCGCGAAGCCCATTTCATGCGTCACCACGATCAACGTGAGGCCGCGCGAAGCCAGGCCCGCCATCAGGTTCAGCACGCCCTTGACCAGCTCGGGGTCCAGCGCGGAGGTGGCCTCGTCGAACAGCATCACCTCGGGGTCCATCGCCAGCGCCCGCGCGATGGCCACGCGCTGCTGCTGCCCGCCCGACAGCGCCGACGGCCGATACGGCGCCTTGTCCTCCAGGCCGACCTCGGCCAGCCGCGCCTGCGCGATCGCCGTGGCCTCCTCTTTGGACAGTCGCTTCACGCTCCGCAAAGGCAGCACGATGTTGTCCAGCACGCTGCGGTGCCCGAACAGGTTGAAGTGCTGGAACACCATGCCCACGCGCTGGCGCAGCGCGTCGGGGTTCGAGTGGATCACGCTGGTGCCGTCGAGCAGCAGGTCGCCGCTGTCGGGTTCCTGCAGGCGGTTGACGCAGCGCAGCAGCGTGGACTTGCCCGAGCCGGACGGGCCGATGACGCACGTGGTGCGGCCGCTGGCCACATTCAGGTCCACGCCGCGCAGGACTTCGAGCGTGCCGAAGCTGACGTGGATGTCGCGCAGCTCCACACTGGACGAACGCACGGCGGTGGTCACAGGCTCACCCTTTCGGTGTTCACGAGCGTCAGGCTGCTGCCGCCGCCGTCGTCGCCGGGGTCGGCGCGGACCTTGCGGCCGGTCTGCAGGCGCTTGTCGATGTAGTTCACCAGGTGTGTGAGCGGCACGGTGATCACGAGGTACACCACGCCGGCCGCCACCAGCGGCGAGAGGTTGCCCGTGTTGGCGGCCAGGTCCTGGCCGATGCGGAACAGCTCGCGCTGCGAGGTGAGGAACCCGAGGAAGTACACCAGCGTCGAATCCTTCACCAGCGCGATGAACTGGTTCACCAGCGCGGGCAGCACGCGGCGCACGCCCTGCGGGATCACCACCAGCAGCATCGCCTTGGTGTAGGTCATGCCCAGCGCGCGGCTGGCCTCCAGCTGTCCTTTTTCGACACTCTGGATGCCCGCGCGGAAGATCTCACCGATGTAGGCCGCCGCGATCAGGCTCAGCGCGGTGATGCCCAGCGGGTACGGGTTGTGGCCGACGATCGGCCGCGCGAGCGTGCCGAGACCCTGGCCGATCACGAGGATCGTCAGGATCGCCGGCAGGCCGCGGAAGATGTCGGTGTACACGCGCGCGGGCCAGCGCAGCCAGACCTTCTTGGACAGTCCCATCACCGCCAGCACCATGCCGAGCACGGTGCCGATGACCGCCGACACCCCGGCGAGGATCAGCGTGTTGACCAGGCCTGTCTTCAGCAGGTCGGGGAAGACCTGCCAGATGTAGTCCCAGTTGAGAAACGTGTCGAGAAACTGATCCATCGTGAACTACTGCCCCGTGGCGAACTCGGTGGGCACCGGCTCGTTCGGCTCGAACTGCTGATGCACCTTCTTCCAGGTGCCGTCGGCAACGGCCTTCTTGATGCCGTCGTTGAGCTTGTTCAGCAGGTCGGTGTTGCCCTTCTTCACGGCGTACCCGTGCGGGATCGTCGTGGTGATCGTCTTGGTGACCTTCAGGCCCGGGTTCTTCGCCGAGTAGTCCTCGGCCGAGGCCGCGTCGAACACCGCGCCGTCGATCGCCGACGACTTCAGTGCGCTCAGCGCCGCGGCGTCGTTCGGGAAGCGCACCGCCTGGGCCTTGGGCGCGTTGGCCGCGAGCCAGGTGTCGGAGACGGTGCCCTGCACCACGCCGATCCGCTTGCCCGCCAAGGAGTTCTCGTCGGTGATGCCCGCCGCATCCTTCGCCTCGATCCCGAGCGACTGGTAGTTGTACGGGTCGGAGAACGCCACGGTCTGCTTGCGCGCGTCGGTCTGCGCGATGCCCGCGCTGCCGATGTCGAACGTGCCGTTGGCGACCTGGCCCAGCAGCGCGGAGAAGTCGACCGCGACGAACTCGACCTTCAGGTTCTCCTTGGCCGCGATGTCCTTCAGCAGCTCGTTGTCGAACCCGGTGAACTGGCCGTTCTCCTGGTAGGCGTTGGGCCGCGAGTCGCTCAGCGTGCCGACCCGCAGGGTGTCACCACCGCTGCCGCTGCCACCGCCGCACGCGGTGAGCGTGGCGAGCAGGGCCGCCGCCGTGACGGCTGTGATCAATGTCTTCTTCATGTCACTCCTCAGCTTCCCGGCCGGAACCGTCGATGCAGGATAGGACAGTCACGCGTTCTTCACCGGCAGACCGGGACCGCCCTTGGCGAGCTCCGCGGCCACGGGCGCCTGCTTGAAGAACTGGGCGTGCAGGCGGGCGACGGTGCCGTCCGCGATGGCCTTCGCGAGGCCATCGTTGAGCTTGTTCAGCAGGTCCGGATCGGACTTCGCCACCGCGTAGGCCGAAGGCGTGTCCTTGTCCAGCACGGTGTAGCCGAACTCGAGCGGCACGCTTGGGTTCTGGTCGAGGTACTTCTGGCCGATGTCCTTCGGCACCACCCAGCCGTCGAGGCCGCCGTCGCGCAGCTGCGCGAAACCCGCGTTGTAGTCGGGGAATCGCACGACCTCGGCGCCCGCGAGCTTGCCCGCGAACTCGTCCTGCACCGACCCCTGCACCACGCCGAGGCGCTTGCCCGAGAAAGCGCTCGCGTCGGCGAGGTTCGCGCCCTTCTTGCTGACAACGGTGGTGTAGCTGGTGTCATAGCCGTTGGAGAAAGCGACGGTCTTCTTGCGCGCGGTGGTGGCGGAGATCGTGGAGCTGCCGATGTCGAGCTGCCCGCCCGCGACCTTGGCGAGCAAGCCGGAGAACTCGGTACCGACGAACTCGACCTGGAAGCCTTCGCGCTTGGCGATGTCGCGCAGCAGCTCATTGTCGTAGCCGGTGAACTGGCCGTTTTCGAGGTAGATGCTCGGCGGCGCGTCCGTGAGGGTGCCGACGCGCAGCGTCTGGCCCGACGCGTCCGACGAGCCGCACGCGGTGAGCGTGACGGCGGAGGCGACTACGACGGCGAGAGTGCTGAGGAGCTTGCGCATGACTTCTTCCTGGCTCACGGACATGAAAAACGCCAGGCCGCGGGGTGCGGCCTGGCGCTTCCGGGTTCTGCGTCCGAGATTAGGGATTTCGCCCGATCGGGTAACTTCGTCTCAGTACGTGGACTTCGTGCCCGCGGTCACAGGAATTCGCGCCGGCGCCGGTGGAGCCGGAATCGGTTTCCCGTTAAGCGGGACTCGCCGCGCTCGTGGATGAGGTGGATCACGGCATCGGGCCGGTCTCCGCGCACTGCGCTTTGCCGCCGTCGAAAGTGGATTGCAGCCACGACAGGTACAACGCGTTCGCAGCCGGCGCGGCGAGCTCCTCCTGGATCGCGTGCCCGCTGCCGGCGACCAGGTGGGTGGCGAGGCACGCGTTCGGCAGCAGCTTCTTCTCGTAGCTCTGGAACGCGGGCGCGCCACCGCACTGCGCAGTCGGTGCCGGCGGCGCGCCCACAGGATTGCCCTCGCAGTAGTGGCGATCGAATTGGCCGACGGCGACCAGCGCCGGCACCGTGATCCGGGCCGCCTGCGCTGCCGCGGCGGCGCCCTGCGGCCGGGAGGACAGCTCGGTGTCGGAGAGGATCCCCTGGTGGGCGCCGATCACCGGCAGCGCCTTCGGGTCGGTGCCCGGGCCGTGGACGAGGCCGATCTGCTCGACCTTGTCCGGCAGCACCGTCACGTACCCGTCGTCCAGCCCTCGCCACCGAGTCCCGACGGTCCGCGCGGGCACCTGGTAGAGCTTGTCGAGCTGAAGGGTTTCCGGGGTCACGGCGGCGCCGTACCCGGTGAGGATCAGCGCGTCGAGCACTCCGGCGTGCCTCGCCGCGACGCCGGCCAGCGTGCCGGAACCCAGCGAGTGCCCGATGCCCACGACGGTGTGCCAGGTGGTGCCGAACTGCTGGATGTCGCTGTGCAACGCCGTCGCCACCTGGTCCACAGTGGACACTTGCCCGTCGTAGGTCACCGATGTGCTCGAAGCGGGCACGGTCGAGCGGCCGGTGCCGAGCCGGTCGAGCGCGTAGGTGGCGTAGCCCTTGGCCAGGGCCGCGCGGACGAGGCTGTTGGAGCGCAGCTCGGGCAGTTCCCAGTAGTCGGCGTTCTCCCCGCCCCCGGCGACGAGCAGCAGCACGGTGCCGTTGCCGCTCGGGGGCGTGCACAAATCACCGGTGAGCTGTCCCGGCGCGGCCACGCCGGGGACCGAGACGGGGGTCTTCACCACCCGGCACGCCGGCACCGGGGCGGCCGGTGCCGGCGGCGGACTGCTCGAACACGCGGCAGCCAGCACGGCGGTGAGCAGGAGAACCAGGGCACGGCAAGCGAGGGGCATCGTCGACTCTCTTCTGTCGCCAGTGCCCAGAGGCTAGGAAACGGCCTCGCTCCGCAGTAGCCGGATTTTCCGTCGGGTCCTGTCAGCTCCGCTTACAGGATCGGCCCCGGCGCGTACTGCGCCGCGTCCGGGAAGCGCTCCAGCACGGTCTCCACGCGCCGCGCCACCTCCTCGACCTGCGCCGGCGCCACGCCCGTGAACGAGATCCGGTCGGCGAGGAGTTTGTCCAGGTCGCCGCGATCCAACGGCAAGCGCGAGTCGGCCGCCAGCCGGTCGAGCAGGTCGTTCTCGGCGCCGCGCTCGCGCATCGCCAGGGCCACGCCGACGGCGTTCTCCTTGATCGCCTCGTGGGCCGTCTCACGACCGACGCCGCCGCGCACGGCCGCCATCAGCACCTTCGTGGTGGCGAGGAACGGCAGGTAGCGATCGAGCTCACGCTCGATCACGGCCGGGAAGGCGCCAAACTCGGCCAGCACGGTGAGGAAGGTCTCCAGCAGGCCGTCGAGCGCGAAGAACGCGTCGGGCAGCGCGACGCGGCGCACGACCGAGTCGGACACGTCGCCCTCGTTCCACTGATCACCCGCGAGCTCGCCGATCATCGACAGGTGCCCGCGCAGCACGACGGCCAGACCGTTGACCCGCTCGCACGAGCGCGTGTTCATCTTGTGCGGCATGGCCGACGAGCCGACCTGGCCGGGCTTGAAGCCCTCGGTCACGAGCTCGTGGCCGGCCATCAGGCGAATCGTCTTGGCGAGGCTCGACGGCGCCGCCGCCAGCTGCACCAGCGTGGACAGCACGTCGAAGTCGAGCGAACGCGGGTAGACCTGCCCGACGCTCACGAAGTGGTTGCGGAACCCGAGGTGCTCGGCGATCTTGGACTCCAGGAGGTCCAAAGTGGACTCGTCGCCCAGGAGGTCGAGCATGTCCTGCGCCGTGCCGACCGGGCCCTTGATGCCCCGCAGCGGGTAGCGCTCGATGAGGTTGTCCAGGCGGGAGAACGCGACCAGCAGCTCGTCGGCGGCGGTCGCGAACCGCTTGCCGAGCGTGGTGGCCTGCGCGGCGACGTTGTGCGAGCGCCCGGCCATCACCAGGTCCGAGCGCTCCACGGCCAATGCGGCCAGCCGCGCCAGCACCGCGGCGACGCGGCTGCGCATGAGCTCCAGCGACCGCAGCTGCTGCAGCTGCTCCACGTTCTCCGTGAGGTCGCGCGAGGTCATGCCCTTGTGCACGTGCTCGTGGCCGGCGAGGGCGTTGAACTCCTCGATGCGGGCCTTCACGTCGTGGCGCGTCACACGCTCGCGCTCGGCGATCGACTCGAGGTTCACGTCGTCGATCACGCGCTCGTAGTCCGCGAGCACACCTTCGGGCACCTCGACGCCCAGCTCGTTCTGCGCGCGGAGCACGGCGAGCCACAGCTGCCGCTCCAGCACCACCTTCTGCTCGGGCGACCACAGCCGCACCAGCTCGGGCGACGCGTAGCGGGCGGCGAGCACGTTGGGAATCCGGGGCTTGTCCGTCACGCGGCCACGATACCCGTGCAGGTCAGAGGTGGGCGGGGCCGGTGGGATCCAGACGGCTCCCACCGGTTCGGCCTCGCGAAGGCCTCGGCACCCCGTGCACCGAGCCGGCGGAGAGCCTCGCACAGCCGACGGCGGGGACGCGAGGGAATTACAACGCGAAGAGCCGCTCGAAAGCCGCGGCGACCGCCTCCGGAAGCGTTTCGGGCGAACTGAAGGCCTGCGTGTAGCCGGCGTCGTAACACGCTGTCGCGACGTGGGCGGCCTGCCTCGCCACGAGCGGCGCCGCACCTTGTTCGACCAGCGCCGCGTCCAGCGCGTCGCTGTACCCGCGCTCCTTGACCAAGCTGCACGCCTGCAGCTGAGGCGTCTCGGCGATCAGCTCGGTGACGGTGACCTGGTCGAAGCCGTGTTCAGCGAACAACGCCACGGCGGCTTGGCGGATGGCTTCGCGGGTCTCCGTTCGCTTCGCCTCGCGAACCGAGCCGGCGGCCGGGTGGGGCGTCGGGTGGGGCGCGGGCCAGCCGAGGGCTGGGTGCCGCGGCGGCCCGGCACCTCGCGGCGGTCGGCGCCGACGTCGCGTTCGCCTACGTGCAGTCGGCCGACAAGGCGAAAGCCGTTGCCGAGGAAGTGCGGGCGCTGGGCGTCGAGGGCGAGGTCTTCCAGGCCGACCAAGGCGACGTCGCGCAGGTCAACGCCATGGTCGACGCGGTCGCCGAGCGGTTCGGCCGCATCGATGTCCTGGTCAACAGCGCGGGCACGCTCATCGGCGGCACCACGGGCACCATCGCGCAGGCCGACCGCGAGCGGATCTGGGCGGTCAACGTCCTCGGCCTGGTCGCCGCCACCGAACGCGTGCTCGCCCACATGCCCGACGGCGGCCGCGTCATCAGCCTCGGCTCCATTGCCGGGGAACGCGCCTACACCGCCGGGCTCGCCGACTACAGCGCGACCAAGGCGGCCGTGAGCGGCTACACGCGCTCGTGGGCGCACGAGCTCGCGCCGCGCCGGATCACCGTCAACACCGTCGTGTCGGGCTTCGCCGAGACGGACATGGGCATCCCGCACGACTCCCCGCTGGGGCAGCGCGTCCTCGCGGACCTGCCCTTCGGCCGCTACACCACCGCGGACGAGGTCGCCGCCCTGATCACGTTCCTCGCCGGGCCCGCCGCCTCCTACATCACCGGCAGTGACCTGCGCGTCGACGGCGGCTGGAACGCCTGAGCCGTCAGCCCGAAACGGTTCCGGTCACGGTCAGCGATGTCGTCTCACCGGGAGCGAGCGTGGTCAGCGGGCCGAGCGCCTCCAGCTCCACGATGCGCGCCGGCGGATCGAGGTCGCCCAGGTCGGCGAGGGGTTCCGGCAGCGGGTGCTCCAGCCAGATCTCGAGCGGCGAACCCGCGTCGGGGTACTCCGCGGCCGGGTCGACGTCGAAGGACAGCGTGAGCGTGGTCTCACCGACGGTGCACGAGACCCGGCCCGCGGTGTCCGGCACTCCGAGCTTGCCGACGACGTCCTGCGGCGGCACCACGAGCGTGCCACCGTCCACTGTGTACTCGGGATTTCCGGTGCCTGCCACGAGCTCCACGACAGCCGGCGTGCGCATGCCCGCGAGCCCGGCCGTGACGGTGCCGCCGCCCGGGAGCTGGGTGACGTTCCACAGTGCCCAGCGCACCGGCCCCTCGGAGCAGTTCGCCGCGGTGAGCCGCAGCGTGTACGAAGCGCCGGAGCCCAGCGTCAGCTCGCGCGTGAACCGCAGGCCCGTGCGGGGTTCGACGCCACTGGTCAGGGTGACCGACAGCTCGGTGAGGCCCGAGACGGAGTAGGGGCCCGAGTCCAGCACGGGGTCCGGCGGCCCCGCCCACTGGCCGGGCCCTTCCCAGCCCTGCGGCGCGGGCCAGGTCTTGTCGCCGCCGTAGTTGACCCAGTCGCCCATCCGGCCGGAGTTCGGGGCCAGGACGTGGCCGTCGAGCGGCTGCAGGTCGGGACTCAGCAACGCCGGGTTGCGCCACAGGAGCTCGATGCCTTCGTGTGTCACCGACAACAGCCGCCCGCCCAGCGCCGGGACGACGCCGAGGCGCAGCACGCCGTTGTCGAGCCACACGACGTCGGTCACCATTCGGCGAGCCCGCCGTCGTCCAGGCGCCACACGGGCGAACGCCAGTGGTGGCCGACCTCGTCGGCGCGGCGCACGGCTTGCTCGTCGACCTCGATGCCGAGGCCGGGCGCGGTCGGCCGCGCGGCGTAGCCGTCGGTGAAGCGGAACAGTGCGGAGTCGGTCAGGTAGCTCAGCGCCTCGGTGCCCTGGTGGTAGTGCATGCCCAGACTCTGTTCCTGGATCAGGAAGTTCGGCGTCGCGAAGGCCACCTGCATCGACGCCGCCAGCGAGATCGGGCCGAGCGGACAGTGCGGCGCCATGCTCGCGCCGTAGACCTCGGCCAGCGCGGCGATGCGCCGCAGCTCCGAGATGCCGCCGGCGTGCGACGGGTCGGGCTGCACCACCGCGACGCCCGCGTCGAGCACCGGCTTGAACTCCCAGCGCGAATACAGCCGTTCGCCGACCGCGATCGGCACCGTCGACGCGGCGACGACCGACGCCAACGCGCCACCCTGCGTCTCCGGCAGTACCGGCTCCTCGACGAACATCGGCTGGACCTCTTCGAGCATCTTCACCAGCCGGCGCGCCATCGCGGGCGAGACGCGGCCGTGGAAGTCGATGGCGAGATCGCGCTCCGGGCCCAGCGCCTCACGCGCCTCACGCGCCCTGGCCAGCGCCGCGTTGGCTTCCGCGGGTGACGCGATGGGCGCGAGCGGTCCCGCCACATTCATCTTCACTGCCGTGAAACCGGCCTCCACCTGCGCGGACACGGCGTCGAAAATGCCCGAAGGACGGTCGCCGCCCACCCACGAATACACGCGCACGCGGTCGCGCACGGGCCCGCCGAGCAGCTCGTGCACCGGCACCCCGTGCACCTTGCCGGCGATGTCCCACAGCGCGTGGTCGAAGCCCGCGAGCGCGCTGGAGAGCACGGGCCCGCCGCGGTAGAACCCGCCGCGGCGCAAGGTCTGCCAGTGGTCCTCGATGCGCAGCGGGTCCTGGCCGACGACGAGCTCGGCCATCTCGTGCACCGCCGCGCGCACCGTCTCGGCGCGGCCCTCGACCACGGGCTCGCCCCAGCCGGAGATGCCCTCGTCGGTGTTCACCTTCAGGAACAACCAACGTGGTGCGACGAGGAACGTCTCGATACCGGTGATCTTCACCTGGCCCCCATTTCCTATGAGACGCGGTCTAAGCGGAATCCTTGGCAGCCGACCAGCCGCCGTCGACGGTCAGGTCGGCGCCCGTGACGAACGAGGCCGCCGGCGAGAGCAGGAACGCGATCACCGCGGCGACCTCGCCCGGGTCGCCCAGCCGCCCGGCAGGGGTCGCCCGCGCGCTGCGTTCGATGTCCTCTTCGGTGAGCCGGTCCCACGCCTGCGTGCGCACGGGTCCGGGCAGCACCGAGTTCACGCGCACCTCGGGCGCGTACTCCACGGCGAGCTGGCGCGCCAGCGAAACCAGCGCGCCCTTGCTCGCCGCGTACGCCGGGTGGCCCGGCAGGCCGAACCGCGCGTGCACCGAAGACACCAGTACGACGGAACCCCGCCGGGCTCGAAGCGTTGGCAGGCACGCCTTCACCGCGAGGTAGGAACCGGTGAGGTTCACGTCGAGCTGGTGCTGCCACTGCTCCCGCGGCATCTCGTGCAGCGGGCCGGTCGTCGGCACGTACGCGTTGCTGACCAGGGCATCTACCTCGCCGGCCAGCTCGACGACCTGCGCCCAGGTCTCGTCGGCGGTCACGTCGCCGCGCACGCCGGCGAGGTCGTCGGGGAGGGGGGCGAGGTCCACACCCACGACGCGGTAGCCGTCGGCCTGCAGCCGCCGCGCTGTCGCCGCGCCGATGCCTGACGCGGCACCGGTCACCACGGCCGTCGGGTTGTCTGGTGTGGACATCGCCAAATCCTCCTCGTGCTCAGAGCCTGGTGCTCAGAGCTTGTCTACGCGGACATGGTCGTCCGGACCACGCACTCCGAGCCAGACGCCATTCGCGTCAGCCGCACCGCCGAGGGTGCCCACGACGTTGCCGGACGGGTACTTCGGCTGCTTGAACCAGCCGGCCCACGTGGTGCCGTTGCGGTCGTTCTGCCACAGCGTGTAGTCGCTGGCCAGCGCGAACACCGAGACCTTGTCGCCCTGCGCCACGAGCGTGGGGCTGCTGGAGATGGTGCCGCCGATGTTCGTCCAGTCCGACCACGCGCCGCCGGCGTCGCGGGTGCGGACCCACACGCCGTCGTCCGGGGTGCGAACGGCGACCGTGGTGCCGGTCGTCGAGGTCGCGGCGCCGGGGCGGCCGTAGATCTGCGCGTCGTTGGGCGAGCCGAGCGAGGACCAGCGGCCGTCAGTGGTGCGGGTCCAGACCTTTCCGTCGGTGCCGCGGGTGTAGAGCGTGCCGTCGGCTGTCACGGACGGCGAGTCGGTGAGGTTCCCGCCGAGCCGGTGCCAGGCGCCCCAGCGCTTTCCGTCGTAGGTCAGCTGCCACACGGCGTTGTCCAGACCACGGACGTAGACGTCGATGTTCGAGCCGTGCGCGTTGGCGGCCGGCTGGCCGAGGAACGGGCCGCCGATGACCGAGGCGCCCTTGCCGAGGCCCTGCGTCTGCAGCACGCCGAGCGGGCCACGGGTGAACGTGACGGTCTTGTCGCCGGTGCGCACCACGGCCGGGCTGGCCGAAGCGCCGCTCGCGACGCTGGTGCCGGGCACCAGGTCCGTGCCGTGCAGCTTCAGGAACGCCGTGCCGTGCGCGGGAACCGTGACGGTGTACGTGCCGGTCGCCGTGCCACGGTCGGCGCGGGCGCGCAGGTCGCGGATCGAGACGTTGCCGGTGAGGCCGGCGTCGGCGAAGTTCAGCGTCATCTGCGTGTCCGCGTCACCGCGGTTGAGCAGCACGACCGCCCGGTCGCCGTCCTTCGACAGGCGCTTGCTGTAGGTGTCCGTGGAGCCGTTGTTGGCCACCCGGACACCCTGGATTCCGAGCTTGTCCTGGTCGACGGCGATGATCTCGGGGTTCTTCAGCGTGTCGATCATCGACTGCGGCAGCGTGCGCGGGTCGGAGCCGATGATGAGCGGGGAAGCCATTTCCGCCCACAGCACGAGCTGGGTGGTCGACTCCTCCTCGTTCATCTCGAGGGTGCCCTGCTCCGTCTTGCGCATCGGGATCAGGAAGTCGGGGTCGTTCCAGTGCCCCGGCCCGTTGGCCTCGGGGTGCGCCGCGTTGACGTCGGCGTTGCGCAGCATGTCCTTGTAGATCCCCTCGTACGGGGTTCCGAAGGCCACGTCGGTGTTGGTGCGCCACGAATCGGCCACGAGCGGGCCGAAGGTGTAGGACACGCCGGCGGTCTGGCTCGGCGTGTGCGGCACGCCCCAGTCGTCGGTCACCGGGTTGCAGATGTTCAGGATCATCTTGCGGCCCGCCTTCTGCAGGGCCGCGCTGAACTCGGTGTACGCCTTCGCCGGGTCGAGGTTGTTCGCGATGCCGCAGAGGAAGTCGACCTTGATCGCGTCGAACTTCCACGTGGCGAAGCGTTTCGTGTCCTGCTCGTAGTAGCCCTGGCTGCCCGCGGCGCAGTTCTTGCCGTCGGACGGGCCGGCGTCGGTGTAGATGCCGGCGAGCAGGCCGCGGTCGTGGATGTACTTGACCAGCGCGTCCATGCCGGAGGGGAAGCGCGCGGGGTCGGGCACGAGGTTGCCGCTCGCGTCACGCGGGTCCTTGGCGTTCCAGCCGCCGTCGATCCAGACGTACTTGTAGCCGGCCTTGGCCAGGCCGCTGGAGACGAGGTAGTCGGCGACGCCCTTCACGCCGGCCTCGGTCACGGTCGGCATGCCGAAGTAGTTGTTCCAGCCCATGTACGGCGTCTGCGCCAGACCGGAGTTGTAGTAGTCCGGGGCGCCCTGGTCGGCCGCGGTGGTCTGCTGCGGGAAGAGCGAGGCCGGGGCCGCGGAAGCGGGGGTCGCGAGCCCGAGCACGGTGGCGGCGGCCGCGGCCACCGCCGTGATCGTGAGTGCTCTGCGGGATCTGCGTGGGGAGCGCGGGAGCATTGTGGCGACACCTTTCGTCGTCGAAACAGCGCCGAAGGGGGCCGTGATCTTCCGGCCCGCGAGCAGCATGCCGGGGCCGCGGAGGTCGCGTCAAGAATAAATCCTAAATTAAGATTTCACGCGGTATGCTTCCCGCGATGAACGACATCGAAGTCCTCACCCTGGGCGAAGCGATGCGGCTGCTGCTCGCGGAACCCGGCGTCGCGCTGCGGCGCGCGCACACCTTCCAGGCTTCCGTGGCCGGGGCCGAAGCCAACGTGTCGGTCGGCCTCGCGCGTCTTGGCCACCGCGTGCGCTGGCTCAGCCGCGTCGGCGACGACTCGTCCGGCGCGGCCGTGCTGAGCGCGCTGCGGGCCGAGGGCGTGGACGTCTCGGGCGTCGAGGTGGACCCGGCCGGGTTCACGGGACTGCTGCTGCGCGACGACACCCCGGGCCGCGGCATCGACGTGCAGTACCACCGCGCGGGTTCGGCGGCGTGCTCGCTCTCCGCCGACTACGTCCGGGCCGCGGGCCTCGGTGGTGCGCGGCTCGTGCTGGTCTCGGGGATCACGGCGATGCTGTCGCTGTCCGCGCGCGACGCCGTGCTGGCCTTGTTCGAGCTGGCGCGCGCGGAGGGGGCGACGATCGCGTTCGACCCCAACGTGCGGCTCAAGCTCGCGTCGCCGGCGCAGTGGCGCGAGACCGTGGGACCGCTGCTGCACCAGGCGGATCTGGTGTTCGCCGGTGAAGACGAGCTGGAACTGCTCGACGCGACGGCGCCCGAGCTGATCGCCAAGGGCGTCGGCACTGTTGTGGTGAAGCAGCGCGACAAGGTGGCGCGCGCGGTCACGGCCGAGTACGAGTGGAGCCAGGAAACCCTGGTCACGCACGTCGTCGACCCGGTGGGCGCGGGCGACGCGCTCACGTCCGGCTACCTGTCGTCCTGGCTGCGCGGCGGTTCGCCCGCCGAGGCGCTGCTGGCCGGTGCGGTGTCGGCGGCGCTGGTCGTCGGCACGCGGACGGATCTGGAAGGACTGCCCGACCGGGCCGAACTGGCCCGCACGAGCGCCGCCCTCGGTGGCGGCGAGGAGGTACACCGATGAGCTACCGCTGGGAGATCACGCACGCGGCCCTGCGCCAGGGAGTGGTGGGCATCGTGCGGACCGCGGATGCCGCGTCCGCCGTGGTCGCCGCTCGTGCGGCCTTGGACGCGGGCCTGCGGTCGATCGAGGTCCCGCTCACCAACTCCGGTGCACTGGCGGCGATCGAGGAGCTCACTGCCGCGTACCCCGACGCCACGATCGGGGCGGGCACGGTGCTCGACGAGGCCTCGGCCGTGCTCGCGATCCGCGCGGGGGCGCGGTTCCTGGTGTCGCCCAACGTCGAGGCCGCCGTGATCCGCACCGGTCACCGGTACGGCGCGGCCGCGTTCCCGGGCGCGGGTTCCGTCACGGAAATCGTGCGGGCGCTCGAAGAAGGCGCCGACGCGGTGAAGGTCTTCCCGGCCACTGCGCTGGGCCCGCGGTGGGTCAAGGACGTGCGCGCGGCGCTGCCCCAGGCGCCGCTCGTGCCGACGGGTGGAATCGCTCCCGAGGACGTGCCAGAGTGGCTCGCGGCGGGCGCGGTCGCGGTCGGCATGGGTTCGGCGCTCACGCGCGGGACCGCCGAGGACATCCGCGCCCGGGTGGCCGCGATGGTGAGGGAGGGCTCGTGACGGACGTCGTACTGGTCGGCTGCTACACCGCCGAGATGGGCGGGAAGGGCGGCGGGATCTCCACGTTCCGCCGCGATTCCGCCGGTCTTGTTCTCGACTCCACGCTGGAGCTGCGGTCGCCGTCGTGGCTGGTCAAGCACCCGACGTTGCCGGTGCTGTACACGACCAACGAGACCGACTCCGGCGCCGTCTCGTCAGTGTCGCTTGTGGACGGTGCGCTGACCGTGCTGGATTCCGAGGTGCCGAGCGGCGGCGCGCACCCGTGCCACCTCGCGGTGACACCGGACGGCCGGTTCCTGTTGTGCGCCAACTACACCGGGGGCAGTCTCGCGGTGTTCGGGCTGTCGGCCGAAGGGCGGATCACGGGCCGGACGGATCTGGTGCAGCACAGTGGGACCGGGCCGAACGAGGTGCGCCAGGAAGCCGCTCACGTCCACATGGCGGTGCCGAGCGCCGACGGGTCCATCGTGAGTGCCGTCGACCTGGGGACGGACGAGATCCGCAGCTACACGCTGTCCGATGCCGGTGAGCTGACGCCGCTCGCCGTGTCGAAGCTACCGGCGGGCAGTGGTCCGCGGCAGCTCGTGCGGATTCCGGGCTCTGACCTGGCCTACGTGGCCTGTGAGCTGTCCAGTGCGGTGCTGACGGTCCGGGAGACGTCGCCGGGCGCGTTCGAGGTGGTCTCTTCTACACCGGCCACGCACGGTGCGCTTGAGGGCGAGAACATCGTGGCGCACCTGGAGATCCTGGACTCGGGCGTGTACCTGTCGAACCGTGGCGCGGACTGCGTCACGTCGTTCTCCGGCTCTCCGCTCGCGGCCGTCGCGGACCAGGCTTGTGGTGCGCACCCTCGGCACTTCGCCGTGGTGGACGGGGTTTGTTACGTCGCGGCGCAGTTCGACGACGTGCTGACCGCGTTCCCGCTCGACGAGCTGGGCAAGGCCGAGGTCGTGAAGATCCCGACGGGGTCGCCGAGCTTCGTGCTGCCGCTGAGTTTCTGATCGGACGCGGAAAACGCCCTGCCGGCCCAGTCAAGCCGGCAGGGCGTTTCGCTGTGTTCAGACCTGGATGAGGACGAACACGTCTGCGTCGTGCTGCGCGGTCCACTCGACGGGCAGACCCACGTGCACGAGGTGCGCACCGGAGTACTCCACGCCGGCCTCGTCGCGGTAGGTGGCGGCCGCGTCGAGCCCGCACAGCTTGATGCGCGACGAACGGCCCGGCACGAGCGGCGTGCCCGCCAGCTGCCCGGTGCTCCAGGCGAGCACCACGGTCTGGTCGCCGAGCGTGTACTGGCTGGCCGCCGTGGGTGCCGCAGGTCCGGAAAGGATGCGGCACCGTCCGGTGTGGAGGATCGGCCGCAACTCCTTGTACCGCTCGATCAACTCCGCGGCTTCCGACCGCTGGTCGGCATTCCAGTGCGACAGGTCGGCCCCGATGCCCAGCACGCCCGCCATCGCGAGCACGAACCGGAACCGCAGCGAGCGCGGCCGCGGGTCGAACACGCCGGGTGCGTCGGTGACCCACGAGCTCATCAGGTGCGGCGCGTGCATCAGCAGGAACCCGTCCTGGATCCGCAGCCGGTCCAGCGGCGCGGTGTTGTCGCTGGGCCACACGACATCGCTGCGCGAC
Source organism: Amycolatopsis sp. DSM 110486 (assembly GCF_019468465.1). Classification (NCBI taxonomy): domain Bacteria; kingdom Bacillati; phylum Actinomycetota; class Actinomycetes; order Pseudonocardiales; family Pseudonocardiaceae; genus Amycolatopsis; species Amycolatopsis sp. DSM 110486. Next base: position 3,401,148 of record NZ_CP080519.1, read on the forward strand.
ACCGTCGCCAGGTCCGTGCGGCCACCGCCGCCGGCGCACGACTCGACGATGAGGTCGGGGTACGTCGTGCGCAAGTGGTCGAGCAGCCGGTGGTAGTTGGCGACGTGCTCGGCGTCGAGGTCCGCCGCCGGCGCGCCGGGTCGGCCGCGTTCGGTCGGCGGGCGGTTCATGTCCCACTTGAGATAGGAGATCGGGTACGCGGTGAGCAGCTCGTCGAGCACTCCGCGCACGTATTCGAACACCTCGGTCTTGCCGAGGTCGAGCAGGAGCTGGTTGCGGATCAGCGTCGCGGGGCGGCCGTCGAGGCGGTAGACCCAGTCGGGGTGTTCCGCGTAGAGCTTCGACTTCGGGCTGATCGCCTCGGGCTCCACCCACAGGCCGAAGTCCAGGCCCAGCGCGCGCACGGAGTCGACGAACGCGCCGAAGCCGCCCTCGAACGACGACTGCTCCGGCGTCCAGTCGCCCAGGCCGCCGGTGTCGTCGTCGCGGCCGACGAACCAGCCGTCGTCCACCACGAACAGCTCCACGCCCAGGTCCGCGGCCTGCTTGGCGAGGTCGAGCTGCCGCGCGCCGTTGACCTCGAAACCGGTGGCTTCCCAGGAGTTGTAGAGCACCGGCCGGCGCTTCTCGAGCCGCGGCCCGGCAAGCTTGCGCGAGTACGCGTGCCACACGTCGGCCAGCCCGGCGAGGCCGTCCACACTGGACGCCAGTGCCAGCTCCGGAGTGGACAGTTCGGCACCGGGCTGGAGCAGGATCGGGCCGGGATTGGCCAGCCGGCCCGCGCGCACGCGCGTGAGCCCACTCGGCTCGATCTCGGCGTCGAGCTCCCACGAACCCGACCAGGCCAGGGAAACGCCGTACGCGGGACCGTCTGGCGAGCCCGCGTCCTGCACCGCGAGCCACGGCACGTACTGGTGACCCGGCACGCCGAAGCGGCTCTCCATGCGAAATCCGCCCGCTTCGAGCACGGTCGAGCGGCGCGTGAACTCCTGCGCCCACTGCCCGGTCAGGTAGGTCAGCCGCGCGCCGTCAGGCCCGGTCGGCACGCACACGCCCGCCGAACCGAGCCGGTCGACCTCGATGGCCGCGCCGCCGGTGTTCGTGAACTCGACCCACCGGCACAGCACATCGGTACCCGGTTCCGCGCGGTAACACTGCACCGCCCGCAGCCCGGTCACCTCGTCGACAAAAGCCAGCCGCAGCAACGTTTCCGTGGACTCGTCGGCGTCGAAGCGCCACCACGAATCCCCCGCCACGACGAGGTCCGCGCCCGAGAACGGTCGCAGCCCGCGCGGCGCGTACTCCACCGGAGCCGCGTCCGCGTCGGTGATGAAGTGCACGTCACCGCGGTTGGCCAGCGGCGACGGACCACGCTCGACGCCGCGCGGACCCCACGCGACGAGCTCCAGCCACCGGTTACCCGGCTCCAGCGTGACGGTGTACGAAGTGGACTCGAGTTCGAGCGTCCACTGTTGGTTCACTTGATCGCCCCGATCGCGAGCCCGGAGATGAAGTGCTTCTGGAACCGCAGGAACACGGCCACGGTCGGCACTGCGGCGATCACCGAACCCGCCGCGATCACGTTCCAGTTGGACACGTACTGGCCCTGCAGGCCGAGCAACGCCGGCGTCACCGGCATCACGGTTTCGGTGCGCAGCACGGTGATCGACCACAGCAGGTCGTTGAACGTCCAGGTGAACGCCAGCGCGCCGAGCGCCGCCAGCGCCGGACGCGTCATCGGCAGGATGATGCGCCAGAAGATGGTGATCGGCCCGGCGCCGTCGATCAGCGCCGCCTGCTGGATCTCGTCCGGGATGGACCGCATGAAACCCTGCAGCACGAACGTGTAGAAGCCTAGCCCGAAGCCGACCTGCACGATGATCAGCGCGGTGAGCGTGTCGTAGATACCGAGCAGCTCGGACAGCTTCGACACCGGCACCAGCAGGATCTGCGGCGGCAGCAGATTGCCCGACAGCATCACGAGGATGATCGTGCGCCGGAACGGGATCTGGAACCGGCTCAGCGCGAACGCCGCGGCCGACGCGAGCAGCAGCGACAGCAGCACGGTCGGGATCGTGACGATGAAGCTGTTGAGCATCGCGTGGCCACCGCCGCCGACGCCCCACGCCTCACCGAACGAGCTGAGGTCGAACGAGTGCGGCAGCGCGCCGAGGCCGTTGCTCGCGATGTCCGAAAAGGACCGGACGCTGGTCGTGATGACCAGCACGATCGGTAGCAGCCACAGGACGGACAGGCCGCCGGCCAGCAGGTGGAAGCCGAACGTGCGGCGTGCGCGCTGGTGGTTGGGCTTGGCAGGAACTCGTTCCTCCGGCGCGGCAGGGGGTGCCGGCCGGGTCGTGGTCACGCTCACTGGTCCTCCCGGAACGCTCGCACGAGGTAGGTCACGATCACACCGAAGGCGAGGACGAAGATCACCACGGCCAGTGCGGACGCGTAACCGAGCCGCAGCGACTGGAACGCGGTCGAGTACATGTAGGTGCTCAGCAGCTCGGACGAGTGGTACGGCCCGCCCTTCGTCATCGACCACACCACGTCGAACGACCGCAGCGAGTCGATGATGATCACCGACAGGACCACGGAGTTGACGCTGCGCAGCTGCGGCCACGTCACGTGGCGGAACTGCTGCCACCCCGTGGCACCGTCCAATTTGGCCGCCTCGTACAGCGCGGGGTCGATGCCCTTGAGGCCGGCCAGGTACAGCACCATCACGTAACCGAGCTGGCGCCACAACGCCGGCACGAGCACCGCGTAAAGCGCGGTGTCGGGATCGGCGAGCCACGAGTGTTTCCAGCTGTCCAGACCGATCGCGCCGAGGACGTTGTTGAACACGCCGTCCGGCTGGTAGATCGCCTGCCAGATCAGAGCCGTGGCGACGAGCGAGAACACCACGGGCGTGAACAGCGCGGCCCGGTAGAACCCGACGCCCTTGCGCTCGCGGTTGAGCAGCATGGCGAGCCCGAGCCCGCCCGCAGCCGACAACCCGCCGAACAGCACGATCCAGATCACCGTGTCGAGCGCGGCCGTGCCGAAGATGTCATCGGACAACATCTCGGCGTAGTTGTCGAGCCCCACGAACGTCGGCGCGGAGACCCCGTCCCAGTTGGTCAGCGACAGGTAGAACCCCTGCAGCGCCGGCCAGAAGACCCAGAAGCCCTCGACGGCCACGGGCACGAGCACGAACAGGAGCAGCGTCGGCGGCACGCGGCGGACCGCGCGCCGTCGACGCTTCACCGGGGCAGCGAGCACCGCCATGTCAGGACTGCCCCTGCCAGACCTTCGCCGCGGCCGTCTGCCAGTCGCTCAGGATCGAGTCGAGCTCGTTGGGCTTCTGGATGAAGCGGATCAGGGCGGCGTCGGCCGTCGGCTGCAGCGCGTCGGAGGAGTCGCGGTTGAAGAACTGCGTGAGCTCCTTGGCCTCGTCGAGCATCTTCTTGCCCTTCACGACCAGCGGCGTGCCGTTGTTCTTCGCCGACGGGTTCGCGGGCAGCACCGTGCCGGAGGAGTTCTTGATGTAGAGCTCCTGCGCCTCGGCCGTGGCCACGTACTTGAACCACTCCTTGACCTCGGCCACGTGCGGCGAGCGAGCGCTGGCGAAGAAGCCGTCGGTCGGGCCCTCCTCGGCGACGGGCACGCTCGGGTCGAGGATCGGGAACTGGAAGAAGTCGAGGTCGTCCAGCGCGTCCTTCGGAGCGGCGTCGGCGAAGAAGGTGCCGGTGAGCACCATGCCGGTCTTGCCCTGCAGCAGCACGGTGGTGGCGTCCTGGAACGCGAGCGCCGTGCCGTTCGGGTCGGTGTAGGGCAGCGCCTGACGCCACGGGTCGAAGATCTTCTTGACCTTCGGGTCGTCGAAGCGGCCGCGGCCGGCGAGCAGGTCCCGGTGGAACTGCGCGCCGTTGATGCGGATGTTGAGATAGTCGAACCACGCCGAGGCGGTCCACTGGGTACCGCCGCCCGCGCCGAGGCCGATGGGCGAGATGCCCTTGCCCTTCAACGTCTCGCACAGCGCGAGGAACTCAGTCCAGGTGCTCGGCGGCGTCACGCCCCACTTGGCGAAGTTGGACTTGCGGTAGAAGAAGCCCCAGAAGTAGTAGCTCGTGGGCACGAACACCTGGTGGCCCGCGCCGTCGCCGGAGAGGCTGCGCATGGCCGGGGTGTAGTTGCCCATCGTCTGCCACACGTCGCCGACGTCGAGCAGCAGGCCCTTCTTGGCGTAGCCCGACAGCAGCGAACCCGGGTACCAGGTGAAGCTGTCGGGCGGGTTCGCCGAGGTCAGGTAGCTCGGCAGCTGCGTGCGGAAGGTTTCCGACGCGACGGTGTTGACCGTCGCGGTCGCGCCGCCCTTGTCGCCGAACGCCTTGGCGAGCGCCTCGATCGCGACCTTCGCCTGCGGCGAGGAGAGGTTCGACTGGACGGTGACCGCACCGGCGGCCTGTTTCACCGGGCCGTTGGAGGCCGAAGTGGCGCATGCGGCGAGAAAGCTGCTCGAACCGAGCGCGCCCAGGCCGACGATGCCGGCGTTGCGCAGGAAATGACGGCGGGACAGGCCTTCTGCAGTCGTCATCGCTGTGACCCCTTTGTCTGAATGGAGCGTCGCTCCCCTGCGGGGGAGTGACTGCTGGCACAGACTTGCAACCGGGCTGGCGGCTGTCAAGATGTATTCATAATTTATGACGTAATCGCGTCCGAGGTAGGATGACTCCGCACTGCCGACTGAGGGGACCTCCATTGTCCGAACACCGGCCCCGCGGTCTGCACGGACAGACCGTGGAGACGCTCGCCGCGCGGATCCTGTCCGACGAGTGGGGCGAGGGCACCGTGCTCGACCTGCCCGCGCTTCGCGAAGAGCTCGACATCAGCCTCACCGCCCTGCGCGAGGCGCTGAAAGTGCTGGCAGCCAAGGGAATGATCGACGCCCGCCAGAAGCGCGGCACCTTCGTCCAGCCGCGCGAGCAGTGGAACATGCTCGACACCGACGTCATGCGCTGGCAAACCGCGGCCAGCGACGACCCGGGCCTGCTCGACGAGCTGACCGAGGTCCGCACCGTCGTCGAACCCGCCGCCGCGCGCATCGCCGCCGAACGCGCGGATCCCGCCGACCTGGCCGCCCTGCAAGCCGCCCTCGACGACATGACCACCGCCGGCGACGACCCCGAAGCCAGCGTCCGCGCCGATCTGACCTTCCACCGCGCCCTGATGACCGCGACGCACAACAACTTCCTCCTTCAGGTGGAACGCGTCATCGCGATCGGCCTGGCGGAGCGGGACAAGCTGGTGCACGGGTCGGGACCGTCGGACAACCCCGTGCCGTCACACCGCAAGGTCCTGGACGCGATCCTGGCGCGCGATCCGGGGGCGGCGGAGAGTGCGATGTTCGCGTTGGTGACGAAGTCCCGGGACGACTTGGACAAGGCGAAGAAGTCGCGGCGCTAGGGGTCAGCTTTCGGCGAGCGCGGCCTGCAACATCCTCGCCGCCGCAGCACGAGGAGCCGGGTCCACCGCGATCAAGGCGTTCACCACCGCGCCGTCGACGAGGGCCACCAGCTTCTCCAGCTCCACGCCGTCCACCGGCGTCCCCGAGCGGGTGAAGATCTCTACCAGCAGCTCGTTCAACTGGTCCGACAACGTCCGCATCAACGGCCTCAAGTACGGCCGCCGCCCGGTGGCCACCAGGCGCTCGTACCGCAGCAGCACCGCCTCCGCGTCGGCCTCCGGGTCGCCGGAAGGCGGGCCCAGCAGGAGGTCCAGCACCAGCTCCACCGTCGCCGAGACGCCGCGGTTGCGGGTCGCCAGCTCCTCCAGCTGCTGCCGCCCGTTGGCCAGCTCCACCTGCGAGTGGTGCTCGACCGCCGCGGTCACCAGGTCCTCGAGCGAGTCGAAGTAGTACGTCGTGGACGCGAGCGGCAGGCCGGCCCGCTCGGCGACGGCCCGGTGGCGCACCGCGTCGAACCCGCCTTCGGCCAGCAGCTCCGCCGCGGCTTCGACGAGGGTGGCTCGCCGGCGCTCGCCCTTCGGGGTGGTTGCTGCTGCCGTCATGGCCGGTCATTCTGCCAGCCGCCCCATCAACCGCCCGTCAGAACCGGGGGGCCAGCGATGCGGCGAAGCGCGCCAGGTCACCGGCGTACGGCGCGGGGTGCCCGAACATCCCCGGCACACTCACCAGCACGAGGGTCCCGCCCGTACCGGTGGCGGCACGCTCAGTCACCGCACCCGCCGACTGCACCGGGTAGGTCACCGGCGCCCCGCGCGGGAACACGGCCGCGGAGATCGAGCCGTCCGGCAGGGGGAACCCGGCTCCGCGGGCACCCGTCGTACAGATGCTGCCCTGGGAGGCTTCCGTGGCGGTGAAGTGACCTGGGAGCTCGCCAGCGAGGGCTGTGGCGAGCTCCCAGTCCACCTTTTCGCACCCAGAGGCGCCTTCGACCCGAGGGCCGGTCCTCCCGTCTCCACTGCCTCCCTGCTGAGGTGGCAGAGCCGGGAAGTTCCCCTCCCCAGTACCCAAAGGACGCGCAGCCGACGCACCGGGTTGCGCGGGAGCTTCGGCCGAATTCATGACAGCGGCGGAATCGGGCTTACCGCCCGTTCCGGTCACGAGCCCGTAGGCGCCGAAGCCCACCAAAGCCAGTACAACGGCGCTCCCACCAGCGGCAATGCGGTTGCGGCGGCGCAGCGTCAGCCGGCGCGACTCGCGGACGACGTCGTCCTTCGTGAAAGACGGAGGCGGCACCGCACCGGGCAGGCCGGAGAACAACGACTCCGCGTCATGCTCATCCATTGGCCTCCACCTCCCGTTCCAGCACCTGTCGCAGGTTCGCCAGGCCCCGTGCGGTCTGGCTCTTCACGTTGCCCTCGCTGCAGCCCAGCGCCTTCGCCGCGGCAGTCACGTCCAGGCCCTCGAAGAACCGCAGCACGAGCACCGCGCGTTGCTTCGGCGGCACTTCCTTCAGCGCCGCCAGCAGGTCTTCCCTCGTCGCGACGCGCTCGGCCAGGCCGGGCGTGTCCGGCATCGGTTCCGGCATGACGTCGGCCTGCCACTCCCGGCGCCACGGCCGGCGCGACTCGTCGATGACGGCGCGCACGAGCGTTTTGCGCACATACGCGTCGGTCGCGGCGCGGTCCCTGATCTTCTTCCACCTCCGGTGCAGGGCGACGAACGCCGTCTGGGCGAGGTCGTCGGCCTTGTGCCAATCGCCACAGAGCAAGTACGCGGTCCGGCGCACGGCGTCCCGCTTCGCGGAGAAGTACTCCGCGAACTCGTCTTCGTCGCGCTGGTCCACGCGGTCCGCTGCTCCGCTCTTCTGCTCATCCGTCCTCAAGGACGGAACCGGGGGCGTCCACGGTTGCACGAGACTGCCGATTCCTTCCACCCCCCGCCGCATTGATCGCGCGGGTGGCGGTGTGATGTGATCGCGGCGTGACCTCGACTCCGCTCGATTTCCGCTCCGACACCGTCACCCGCCCGGATCGGCGCATGCGGGCCGCCATGGCCGAGGCCGAGGTCGACGACAACGTGATCGGCACCGACCCGACCATCGCCCAGCTCGAAGAGCGCGCCGCCGCGACGCTCGGCATGCCCGCCGCGCTGTGGACGCCGAGCGGGACCATGGCGAACCTCATCGCGCTGTCCGTGCACCTCAAGCGCGGCGACCGCTTCCTCGCGACGCGCGGCGCCCACGTGCTCACCAACGAGCTCGGCTCCGCCGCGTGGCTCGCCGGCGGCATGCCCGACATCCTGGAGCACGACGCCGGCCCCGGCCGCCCGACGCCCGAGCTGTTGCGCGCCTCCATCGGCAACCCCGGCCCGTATTTCACGCTGCGCACCACGCTGCTGTGCCTGGAGAACACGCACAATGCGGCCGGCGGCGCCGTCACCCCGCCCGAGGAGCACGCGCGGCTGGTCGCCGTCGCGAAGGAGGCCGGGCTCAACGTCCACCTCGACGGCGCCCGCATCTGGCACGCGGCCGTCGCGCTGGGTGTGCCGCCGGCGACGCTGACCGTCGGCGTCGACAGCGTGAGCGCGTGCTTCAGCAAGGGCCTCGGCGCGCCGGTCGGCTCGGTCGTCGCGGGCAGCGTCGAGTTCGTGGAGCAGGCGCGCCGGATGCGCCAGATGCTCGGCGGCGGCGTGCGCCAGGGCGGCATTCTCGCCGCGGCCTGCCTGGTCGCGCTGGAGAACGTCGGCGAGCTGGCCGAGACCCACGAGCGGGCCCGGCGCCTGGCCGCGGGCCTGGCCGAGCACGGCTGGGGCGTCGCCACGCCGGACACCAACATCGTGCTCGCCGAGGTCCCCGACCTGGGCGTGGCCCTGGAGTGGCTCGGTTCGCTCGGCATCCAGGCGCTGCCGATGGCCGGCAAGGTGCGCTTCGTGCTGCACCGCGATCTCGAACCCACCGCCGTCGAAGACGCGCTGCAGCGCATCAAGGCGGGCGCGCGATGAACTGGATCGTCTTCGATTACGGCGAGGTCCTCTGCACGCGCACCACCGCGCTGCCGAAGCTCGCGGCCACGATGGGCGTGCCCGCCGAGGAGTTCGAGCCCGTGTACTGGGCGGTGCGCGAGCCGTACGACCGCGGGTCGAGCGACCTCGCGTACTGGACGTCGATCGGCGACCGCCTGGGTGCCCACGTGGACGACACGATGTCGGAGGAGCTCACGGCCATCGACGTCGCAGGCTGGTCGAACCTGGCGCCGTCGTCGCTGGAGCTGCTCGAAGCGCTGTCGGAGGCCGGGGCCGCGCTGGCGCTGCTGTCGAACGCGCCTTCGTCGTTCGGCAAGTGGGTGCGCGAGCAGAAGTGGGCGAAGCTGTTCCGCGTCACGCTGTTCTCGGGTGACGTGAAACTCGCCAAGCCCGACGCCGAGATCTTCCGGCTGCTGCTGGAAAAACTCGACGCGAAGCCGGAGGAGTGCCTGTTCTTCGACGACCGCGAGTCCAATGTGGAGGGAGCGCGCGCCGTCGGCATCCGGGCGCAGCTGTGGGACGGCGCCGAGGCCGCCCGCGCCGCGCTCGACTGAGGCCTCACCTTCGCGACCCGGCCGCCCACTCGGCGTCAACTCGATCACCTAAGCTATGCGCGTCCTGACCGATCTTCTCCGGTAGGTGCACTGTGGCCGACCACCTCGCGCCGGTCGACTTCGACCGGCCGAGCAACGCGCGGGTGTACGACGCCCTGATGGGCGGCCGTGACCACTACGCCGCCGACCGCGCCGTGCTGCGCCAGATCCTGGAGCTCGCGCCGGCCGCGCAGACGATGGCGCAGGAAGTGCGGCAGTGGCTGGTGCGCGCGGTGCGGATGCTCACCGACCGCCTGGGTATCGACCAGTTCCTCGACCTCGGTTCGGGCTTTCCGACGGTGGAGAACACGCACCAGGTCGCCCAGCGCGTGAACCCCGAGGCGCACGTGGTCTACGTCGACCACGACCCGGTGGTGCAGGCCCACGGCCGCGCGGTGCTGGCGGAGAACGACTACACCCACATGGTCGGCGCCGACCTGCTCGACCACGAGCGCACGCTGGCGCACCCGGACGTGACGGCTCACCTGGACTTCGAGCGTCCGCTGGGCCTCATCCTGTGCGCGGTGGTGCACCACATCCCCGACTTCGCCGTGGCGCAGGCGGTGGTGAAGGCCTACGTCGACGCGCTCGCGCCCGGCTCGTACCTCGTGCTGCTGCACCAGTACAACCCCGCGGACGGCAGTGCGGCCGCCGAGCTGGCGACCTCACTGCAAGCCCGCTTCGCCACCACCGGCCTCGACACGCTCTACCGCACGCGCGAGCAGATCACGTCGCTGTTCGACGGGCTGGAGCTCCTGCCGCCCGGCCTGACCCACCCGCACCTGTGGTGGCCGGGCGGCCCGCGCCTGGCGCCGCTCACGCCGACGAACTTCACGACGCTGGCCGGGGTGGCGCGGGTTCCTTAGTCCACTGTGGAGCGTCAGGCTCGCCGGAAACACGAGTCGACGAAGTCGAAGATCAGCTTTTCCACCTGGTCCTTGGTTTTGGGGTCCCGCAGCATGTCCGTGCCGTGGGTCCCGCCGGGCAGGATCTCCAGGTGCTTGTCGGCCGCGGGCGCTCCGGACGCTTCGTAGAGCTTCTTCACCTCGCCGATCATGTTGCCGCTGTAGTCGTCCGGCTCGACGGCGAAGAACGCCGGCTTGGTGACCTTGCGGATGGCCGCCACCGAGTCACCACCGCAGTTGCTCGGCGAGGACAGGATCAGCAGGCCCACGAGCTGCGGTTCCTTGGCCGCGAGCCGCGCGGCCGAGCTGCCGCCGCAAGAAGCGCCGCCCAGCAGCATCGACTTCGCGCCGCAGCGGTGCAGCTCGGCGAGCGCGGCGCTGGTGTCGGTGTCGAAGTTGCCGGTTATGGAGCCGTTGTTCTTCTGCGCCGCGCCGTGGCCGCGGTACTCGAACACCATCACGTGGTAGCCCTTGGCGGCGAGCTTCTCCGCGGTGCCCAGCCACGAGCAGATGTAGTAGCCGGACTCGTGGTCGAGGAGGATCCCGCGGTCACCGGACCCCAGCTCGATCGCCGGCAGGTGGAAGCCGTCCGAGGTGGTGAGGCTGAGCACCTGCGGGTCGAACCGGTCGGGCACACAGGTGTTGACGGGGAAACCCTGCGCGGTCTTGCGCGTACGCTCCGGCACGGTGACCTCGTACGGCGGCGGCGGGGTGGCGGGCAGCCGTTGCGTGGAGGTGACCGGCGCTGTTGTTGAGGCCTGCTGCGTCGAGGTCTGCTGCGCCGACTGGTCAGGGGCGTTGGCGGTGGCGTTGGTGTTGGCCGAGCAGGCCGTGACGGCGAGCGCACACAGCAGAGCCAGCAGCGACCCGGCGGTTCGAGTGGTGGTCATCGGTCCTTCTTCGGCGGAGCGGTACGCGCTCCACGGTGGCGGACCGATGTGAGGAAGCGATGAGGATCACGTCAGGGTGCGAACACGCCGATGCGGCGCCCAGCCGTCGTGGCCGGTCGCCGCACCGAAGGTCGGGGCCCCCTGAAGTCCGAGCTGTCAGCGCCCGATGCGCTTCGCGTCCTTCTTGCCGCTGATCGCGCCGTAGGCCGCGGTGCCCAGGAACACCACGCCGCCGATGATCGCGATCCACAGCACGGCCTTGAACACGAAGCCGATCACCGCGCCGAGGACCATGAAGGCGATCCAGGCGACGATGAGCCCTCCGACGATCTTCCAGAACATGGCTCCTCCATGACGTTTCCGCGCCACGCCGGCCCGGTGCTGTCCAGCGTGCCACCCGCGGCGCGAAAACTCTCTCGTCCAGGCCAACGTTCAGGGGGATATCCGGGTTCCCCCTGACCGGTTCACCTGAGCCATTCCCCCAGGCGGCGGACCCCTTCGTCGACGTCCTCGGTGGCCCCCGCGAACGAGAACCGCACGAACTTCCCGCCGTCCACCGGGTCGAAGTCCACCCCCGGCGCGATGGCCACACCCGTGTCGGCGAGCAGGCGCTGGCACCAGCTGAGGCTGTCGTTGGTGTACGCGGAGACGTCGGCGTACGCGTAGAAGGCCCCTTCGGCGGGGGCGAGCTTGTCGAGACCGATTTTCTTGAGCCCGGCGAACAGCCGATCCCGGTTGCGGCGGTAGTGCTCCACGTGCGCGTCGGCCTCCGCGTACGACTCCGGCGTGAACGCCGCGACGGCCGCGTGCTGCGCGATCGCGGGCGGGCAGATCGTGAAGTTGCCCGTGAGCACGTCCACCGCCCGGTGCAACCGCTGCGGCACGAGCATCCAGCCCAGCCGCCAGCCCGTCATGGCGAAGTACTTCGAGAACGAGCCCAGCACGAGCGCTTCGCGGCCGTACTGCCACGCGCAGTCGAGCTGCTTCTCGTAGGAAATGCCGTGGTAGATCTCGTCACTGACCAGCTGCACCCCGTGGGACGCGCACCAGCCGGAGATGGCCGCCAGCTCCCCGGGCGGCAGGACCGTGCCCGTCGGGTTGCTGGGGCTCGCCACGATCAGCCCGTCGAGCGGCCCCAGCTCGTCGAGGAGATCGACGGTGGGCTGGAAGTTGGTCTCCACGGTCGTCGCGAACTCCACGACCTCGCAGCCCAGGACCTTCAGCAGGTTCCGGTACGCCGGGTAGCCCGGCCGCGCCATCGCCACGCGCGCCCCGGGGTCGAACGCGCTGAGGAAGCTCAGCAGGAAGCCACCAGAGGAGCCGGTGGTCATCACCACGTCCTGCGCGGTCACGTCGACGTCGTACATCCTGCGGTAATGCCCCGCGACGGCCTCACGCAGCTCCGGAATGCCGAGCTGCTCGGTGTAGCCCAGCGTGTGCTCGTCCAACGCCGCCTTCGCCGCCCGCCTCACCGCTCCCGGCGCGGCCGCCGACGGCTGCCCCGCCGCCAGCGACACCAGGTCCCCGTGACTGCGCTGCCTCGCCTGCGCCGCGGACAGCACGTCCATCACGTGGAACGGGGGAACACCGGCCCGCAGCGCGGGCCCACCGAAAGCACCGATGTCGACCATGCGGCCAGGCTAACCTGGGGCGGCGATGCCGTGCCTATCGCTGGTCAGTACCCGCGGTACGCCCCACCGTGCGCCATCGCCGCGATACCGGGCACGTTGCCCATCGACCCGTACCGGTCGAGCGAGTACCGCACCCCGGCGATGATGTTGTCGACCGGGTTGTAGATGTTGTCGTGCCCCGGCAGCTTGTGCGCCTGGAACGTCGAGTCGATGCACTGCATCAGGCCCTTGGACGGGTGCCCGGCGGCCGCGTTGGAGTTCCCGGTGAGGAACACGTGGTCGCCCTCGCGCGCGGTCCAGGTGCCGAGCTCGGTCGTCACGCACCAGACGTCGGCGCGCCCGGCCGGCTCACGGTGCAGGAACGCCCCGGTGACCACCGGGTTGTTCGCCCGCACGGCAGCCTCGCGGCGCCACGTCTCATGCTCACCCGTGCGATCGGTGACCGACACACGCGGCCGAGCGCCGGAGAGGTAGACGGCCAGCGTGATCGCCTCGAGCACCTCGCCCGGCGCCTGGTAGATCGTGACCTTCGGCTTGGTGTACCCGGGGCGCAGGTGCCGCGTGCCCTCCGCGTCGGTCACGGCCTCCAGCCACGCTTCACGCTGCGCGGTCGACATCGCCAGAACCTGTCGCACAGCCTCGGACTTCGGATTTCCCGCGCGGTGCAACAGGTCCTGCGCGTAGTCGTAGTCGATCCGGAACTGGTGCCGGGGTCCGCAGCCACCGCGGTCGTCGACGTACACCGCGTGCGGCACGCCGTCGAGCAGCTCATGCAGCTTCGCCACCATGTCCTTTTTGGACTGTACGATCGAGATCGTCGGCCGGTGGCGGCGCGTCTCGACGTGGCCGTCACCCGCGATCCAGCCGAGGATCGCCGCCTCGCGCACCGTCACGTCGAGCGCCGAGTCCGTGTCGGCGGGTGCCGCGAGCAGGATCCGGTCACGACTGCCGACCTCGTCGGTCGTCACGAAGCGAGCTTCGTCGGCGTGGACGTTGCGCTGCGCTGCCGCGACCACACCGTGGATCTTGCTGCGGTGCACAGCCACCCCGTTCGCGGGCGCGGTGCTCGCGCGCGGTTCCCACCCGCATTCCGGGCAGACAACCAGACCGTCGTTGGCGACCGCGACCCGCGGCAGGTTCAGCCAGCGGTGGTTCGGCGTGGTGGTCGCCGCCCAGCGCGAGTTGGCCAGGGTGACGAGCGACGCGTTCTCGTGGTGGACCACGCGCGTGACACGGGTCCACTCGCTGCGCCGGGTCTGCGGGTTGTAGCCGATGGTCTCGTCGCCGACCTCGACGTCGTGGTGCTTCAGCAGCCCACGCCGCGTGAGGATGGCCGTGTCCAGCGGCACGCAGTCCCAGTTGTTGATCGCGTTGGGGTTACCGCCCGATTCGTGCTGGATGATCGCCCAGATGTTCTTGACGTCGGCTTCCGTGACGTTCACGCCGTTGGCCTGAAGGATCTTGATGGCCTCGTCGATCCACTCCTGCACGTTGCCCGGAGGCGGGGACCCGGGCGGGCCGCCACTGGGGCCGAGGCCGCCGCCCCCACCGCCACCGCCGCCTCCTCCGCCGCCCCCACCGCCGTGGTGGGAGGGGGTGTGGAGGCCGCCGGTGCTCTGGGGGACGGTGCCGTCCTTGCCGGGCAGGGGGACCTTGTCGTAACCGCCCTCGATCTGGGTTTTCATGAGGGTCTGCGACTGGCCGATCATGGTGTTGGCCTGGGTCAGCAGTCCCTGCACTTCGCCGTCGTACTGCGTCGTCAGGTTGTTGATGTCCGTCTTCGCCGTCGCCTTGATCTGCTCGACGGTCGGGCTCGGTCCGGGCTTCTTCTCGTCTGCCGCGGTCTTGGCCGCGGCTGCCGCGGCGTTCATGTCCGTCTGGGCCTTCTGGTTGCGGGCGTTGACCGCCTTCTCCGCATCCCCGAGCTTGCCCTGAGTGACCTTGGACTTGATGTCGGCGAGGTTCTTCGCCAGGTTCGTCAGGTCGGTCGCCACGTCGCCGAGGTGGGCCTCGACCTTGGCGCCCGCGCTGCGGACGGTGCGGACGTAGTCGAAGAAACTGTCGGCCGCGCCGCCGGACCAGACGCTGCTGTCGAGCGCCTTCGTGGTGTTGTCCAGTGCCTGCGAGTGGTCGGCCGCGTCGGTGGCGGCGCCGCGGAACTGATCGGCCGCCTTGTTGATGGCGTCCACGTTGAGTTTGGCGACTTGGTCTACCTTGTCCGTGAACGCTTTCCAATTGTCCGGAGTCCCGGCACCGACCCCATCCAAAGCCACTTGACGCTCCCCCTGCTTTTGTTCCCGCGAGCCTGCTTTGTCCTATTTGCGGCAGTGCCTCAGCTGTCGACGTGAACGGTGAGGTCGCTCTTGCCGACCTCGTCCATTTCGGTCATCAGACCGGCGGCCTTGCGCATGGCGAACGCAAGCGCGTCCATGTGCTGGCCCGCGGCGTCGAACTGGCTGTGCACACCGTTCTTGAACTCACCGACTGCGCTGTGGGCGTCCTGCGAGCCGGGCATCCCGCCGAACGGGCTGTCCTTTTCGTGGTCCATGCCGGTGAGCTTTTCCTTGGACTTCTGGTATTCGTCCTTCAGCTTCTCGACCTGTCGCGCCGCGATGGCCATCGAGTCGACGTCGTAGACAGCCACGGTCCGCTCTCCCCTTCACGAAAACCAACATCCGACCGATCAGACGTGGGCATGACCAGGTCGGTTCCCGGCCCACTTTAAGACCTCGGCCGCACTCCCGGTACGGATCTTCGACGAATCCACCCCGGCGTGCCAGGAACGGTTCACAAACCCGCCTGCAGCTCGTGCACCCGCTCCACAAGCACCGCGTTGTCCGCCGGCGTGACCGTGGCCCACGTGTGGCCGTCGGAGTCGTCGGTGAGCTGGAAGAGGTAGCGGCCCGCGTCGGTGTCGAAGAAGGCCGTGGGGTGGGGCGAGCGGCGGATAGTGCCGTCGCGGAGGGTGCGTTCGGCGGTGAACTGGCCGCGGGCTTCCTGGCCGAGCAGCATGCCGGCGAGCTCCTGGGCTTCCCACAGGGCGAGGCCGTGGTCCTCCAGCACCGTGACCAGGGCTTTCGGGTCGCCGCCGGCTTTGGTGTCGGCGGCGACCAGGGTCGCGTGGGGCACGGACACGCTCTGGCCGACGCCTGCGGACAGCTCCCCGGCGACGGGCACGGCGGCTTCGGCCAGCGCGCCCTCGTCGGCGGGGATGAGCCAGACCTCGTCGCGGTCGACGACGGCGAGCACGGCCTGGCTGCCGCGGCTGACGGCGCGCCCGTGGATCTCGCGGTCGGCCCAGACCCAGACGTCGAGGGCGTACTGCGGGCGTGACAGCAGGTGCAGCTGGTCGAACAGCTCGCCCGACGCGCGGCGCCCGCGCGCGAGGCGGCGGCGCGAAAGTCCCTCCCATACCTGTTCGATCAACGCAGCGCGTTCGGAATGGGTGCGGCCCGGTGAGGGCACGCCGAGCGCGGCCGGGCGGCGGCCCAGCTCGAGCGACTCCCACAGGACGTCGAACTCGAGCGTCGAGAGGACGAGGTTCACGCGTCGTCGCCGATCACGTCGTCGGAGACCAGGCGGGGGTCGGTGAAGAGGTCCTTGTCGTCGACGCCGAAGCGGCGCACGTGGTCCGCGTCGTCCTCGTTCTGCGTGGCCGCGGGGGCGAGGAACTTCGCGTCGCCCGAGGGCTGCTTGGGCTCGATCTGCTCGGTCTTGCGGAGCGCGATCGCCTCTTCCTCCGGCAACTCCACCGGAAGCGGACGCACGGGGCCCTTCGATGGTGCACCACCGAAACCCCGGCCCTGCCGTTCGCGATCGCCGGCCAGCGCACCGCCGGCCACGCCCGCGCCGAGCGCCGCGGCACCCGCGCCGAGCTCACCGGCCGACGCACCCGGCCGCGGCGGCGCGGCGGGACCGCCGACGCTCTCCTCCGGCACGACGGGTGACTGCGGACCACTGCCGACCATCCGGCCCCGGCTCAACGCCGGGTCGCCACCACCGGTCCCGCCGCCAGTCCCGCCGGCCGGACCGCGGCCGAGCACAGCGTCAGGCCCGGTCGACGAACCACCCGGCGCAGCACCACCAGAACCAGCACCACCGCCAAAACCAGGGCCGGCACCAGGCCGGCCCTCGAAACCAGCACCGAAACCGGGCCCACCACCCCGAACCGGCCCACCGAACCCGGGCCGTCCAGGCGCCTCCGGCTGACCGCCACCCCGCGGCATTTCCCAACCAGGCGGAGGCGGTGGCGTCGAAGGCCGGCCAGAGACGGGCCGAGAAACAGGCCGACCGGGAGCCGAAGCCGGCGCTGTGTACCCAGCCGACCCACCCGATCCTCCCGAACCGGCCGACCCACCAGCGCGCGGCGGCACCGCGATCCCGTACGCCGGCGTCGGCGGATCCACCGCCACCCGGTTCGCCATGGGCTGCACCACCGACGGATCCACGTGCCGCGACTGCACCGACGCCGAAGCCGGCCGCACGCCACCGTCCGGCGTCACGTCGACCGCCGAACCCGCCAGGTCGAGCACGCTTTTGCGCCCGTCCGGCTGCGTCATCGACAGCGACTGCGGCTGGCTCAACGGCTCCGACGACAGCAGGTTCTCGCCGCTCTGCTGCGCGTACGCGTTCAACGCCTCGAGCGCCTGGCTTCGTGCGTTCTGCGCGGTGTCGACCGCCGTCGCGTGGTCGGTCTCGAAGCCGATGAGGCTCAGCACGGAGTCGCCGAGCGTGTAGCCGCCGGCGCCCTTCATCAGGGTGGCGGGGTCGGGCAGCTTGAACTTGGTGCGGTTGAAGGCCTCGCCCTGGGCGAAGAGCAGCTCGGCGGTGTTCGACACCTTCCGCATGGCGTCCTGGGAGAACCCGGCCTGGTCGGTGAACACCTGCCCGGCCGCACCGCCCGCCTGGCTCTGCCACTCGACGCCGAGCTGCGTCAGCTGCGTGCGCAGCGCCTGGTCGGTCTCGGCGAGCGCGGTCGCGACGGCCTTCAGCGCGTCCACGGCCGTGCCGATGCTGCCGATGCCGTCGCCGTCGGAGAACTTCCGGATCTCGTCCGCGAGGGACGTGTCCGTCCACCCGTCGAAGCGCTGGTCGCGGATCTTGCCCGCGAGGTCGGAGATCTCCACGCGCCCTCCTAGGTCCGTGTCTTGAGGTACTGCAGCGCGAGGTCGGCCGCCTGCGTCGCCTGATCGCACAGCTGCTGCTGGGTGAACGCGCCGGCGGTGACCGCAAACGCTTGCGCCGCCAGCGTCTGGCCCTTCGCGACGCCGACGAGCGCCTCGCAGTCCGACGGCGTGCCGGCCGCGCGGTAGTTCGTGAGCGCCGGGTAGCCCTCGACCGCGAACGGCGCCGTGGTCATGCTGTTCTTCCGCCGCGCGCCGGTGAGCCACTCCTGCAGGTCGGCGGTGACGGTGCGCAGGTGGTACGCGTGGAACGGCTCGGTCTTGTCCGCGTCGAACACGCACGTGGGGCCGTCCTGCGGATCCGCGGCCTTGCGCGGCACGGCGTTGACCTGCAGCTCGTCGAGCTGCGCCTGGCCCAGCAGGTCGCACGGGTCCACGCCGGTGAGCGAGAGGTCGGCCGGGCGCGACGGCAACTGGGAAGCCTTCGCTGCCTGCGAAGCCGAGCTCACCGCGGTCTGCACCGGCACAGCCGTGCCGGCATCGCCGGACGAACACCCGGCCACGCCGAGCGCGAGCACCGCGGCCGCGCTGAAAGACAGAGCGCTAGTGGATGCCGTGCGCACCACGGTCCCCGAACGCCGCGGCCTTGTCGTCCTCGCTCGCCTGGTACGTCTGCGCCGCGCCCCGCAGCTGTTCGCCGAGGCGGCGCAGGTTGGCGACGTACGCCCGCGCTTCGGCCGCGTAGGAGTGATCACCTTCCGCGACGATCATGTTCCACGCCGCCACGGAGTTCACGCTCACCGCGTCGGCCGAGGGCGTGTCGATGCGCAGCTCGCCCAGGCGGGTGAGCAGCTTGTCCTCGAGCGCGTTGGCCTGCTCGTCGACGGCCTTCGCCACGTCCAGCAGTTTCTCCGGCGCCACGATGAGGTCCGCGACGCCGGGCGCGGCCGGGACGGACGACGCCAAGTCGGACAGCGGACTGCTTCCCGCCATAACGCTCCCCCTCGGTGATGTCTACGGACAGTGACCGTTCGGCCCCGCTACGAGGCTACCAACCGCCGGGTGATCGGGAAGCGAAAACTCAGGCGTTCACCGGCATGGTGATGTCACCGTTGGCCGCTTTGAGCGCGATGTCGGTGCGGTGGTGCGAGCCCGCGAGGTGCACGCGCTCCACCGTCTCGTACGCGTGCTTGCGCGCCGACTTGAGCGACTTGCCCGTGCCGACCACGGACAACACGCGCCCGCCCGCCGACACCACGGCGCCGTCCTCGCGCCGCCGCGTGCCCGCGTGCAGCACGCCTTCGAACTCGCCGCCGGTGATCACGTCGCCGGTGCGTGGCTTGCCGGGGTAGCCGTCGGCCGCGATCACGACCGTCACGGCCGCGCCGCCCGACCACTCCAGCGGCGGCTGCTGCGCGAGCTTGCCGGTCGCCGTCGCGTGCATCAGGCCGGCCAGCGGCGTGCGCAGCAGCGCCAGCACGACCTGGGTCTCCGGGTCGCCGAAGCGGCAGTTGAACTCGATGACCTGCGGGCCCTCGGACGTCAGCGCGAGGCCGGCGTAGAGCAGGCCGGAGAAGGTGGCGCCGCGCGCGTCGAGCTCGTCGACCACGGGCTGCACGATGCGGGCGACCACGTCGTCCACCAGGCCTTCCGGAGCCCACGGCAGCGGGGCGTACGCGCCCATGCCGCCGGTGTTCGGGCCCGCGTCGTCGTCGCCGACGCGCTTGAAGTCCTGCGCGGGCAGCAGCGGGACCACGGTGCGGCCGTCGACGAAGCAGAACAGCGAGGCCTCCGGTCCGTCCAGAAAGGACTCCAGGAGGACGGGGTGGCCACCGTCGAGGAGCATCAGGGCGTGCTTGCGCGCGACCTCGACGTCCTGCGTGACGACCACGCCCTTGCCGGCCGCGAGGCCGTCGTCCTTCACGACCCAGGTGGGGCCGAAGCGCTGCAGCGCGGCGTCGAGGCGCGCCGGCGTGTCCACGACCTCGCTGCGCGCGGTGGGGACGTTCGCGGCGGCCATCACGTCCTTGGCGAACGCCTTCGAGCCCTCGATGCGCGCGGCCGTGGCCGACGGTCCGAAGCAGGCGATGCCCGCCTTCCGCACCGCGTCGGCGACGCCCGCGACCAGCGGGACCTCGGGGCCGACCACCACGAGGTCGGCCTTCCACTCACTCGCCAGGGCAGCGACCGCTTCGGGATCAGCCGGTTCGACACCCATCTGCTCGGCGACCGCGGCTGTCCCGGCGTTGCCGGGCGCGCAGGCGAGCGCAGTGACGGCGGGATCGCCGGACACCGCGAGGACAAGTGCATGCTCCCGGGCGCCGGACCCGATTACCAGTACGCGCACGCCGAACAGGGTAACGGGCTCGGGTGGGCGTGGGCATTTCGCCGTCCGCGAGCGGTCTGCGCAGCACTGTCCGAAAGCGGATTCCATGCACCGTTTACCGGCTTGTCAGCCCCTTGTCCGTCCTGTGCCGCCCGCCCGACGCTTGCGGCCGTGAGGGTGGCGCGGTAGTCGTGGCAAACCCGTCGTAAAGGACGGATGCCCGGTAGAGAAAGGTCCTCCATGAAGCGCAAACGCGTGGGTGTGCTCGCCCTGTCCGGACTCGCCCTGCTCGGGGTCGCGAGCCTGGCGATCGGTCCCGCCACGGCGGCCCAGCAGCAGGTGGCGGGCACGGCGGCGCACGGGCACGATGACCCCGTGATCGTCGGACACCGGGGCGCGCCCGGCTACCGCCCGGAGCACACGCTCGCCTCCTACGAACTGGCGTTCCGCATGGGCGTGGACTTCGTCGACGTCGACCTCGTGCCGACCAAGGACGGCCAGCTCGTCGCGCGGCACGAGCCGGAGATCGGCGGCACCACTGACGTCGCGGACCACAAGGAGTTCGCCTCGCGCAAGGCCACCAAGGTCATCGACGGCGTCACGATGACCGGCTGGTTCACCGAGGACTTCACGCTCGCGGAGCTCAAGACGCTGCGCGCGAAGGAGCGGATCCCGGAGAACCGCCCGAACAACCAGCTCTACAACGGCCGCTTCCAGATCGCGACCTACCAGGAGGTCATCGACCTCACGCGGCGGCTCGGCAAGGAGCTGCACCGCACGCTGGGCACCTACCCCGAGGTCAAGCACTCGACGTACTTCAAGTCGATCGGCAACCCGACCGAGCCGAAGCTCGTCGCGTTCCTCAACCGCAACGGCCTCAACCGCTCCGACGCGCCGGTGATCATCCAGTCGTTCGAGGTGACGAACCTCAAGGAGCTGCACAAGCAGGTGCGGGTGCCGCTGCTGCAGCTGACCGAGGCCTCCGGTGCGCCGGCCGACTTCGTGGCCGCCGGTGACAAGCGCACGTACGCCGACATCGTGACGCCGGCCGGTCTGCGTGAGGTCGCGAAGTACGCGAAGTACCTCGGCCCGGACAAGGCGCAGATCATCCCGCGCGACGCTTCGGACAACCTGGGCAAGCCGACCTCGCTGGTCGCCGACGCGCATCGCGTTGGCCTGAAGGTGCAGCCGTACACCTTCCGCAACGAGAACCCGTTCCTGCCGGCGAACCTGCGTTCGTCCGCCGGCCCGACGGCGTTCGGCAACGTGTTCGCGGAGGAGGCGGCGTTCTTCAAGGCCGGCGTGGACGGCTTCTTCGCCGACCAGGCGGACACGGCGCTGGAGTCGCTGCACGATTTCCTGGGTCACTGATTTTTCTTTTGCAGCAAAGCTTTCAGCAGGCCCGTTCACCCGATGGTGGACGGGCCTGCTGTTTTTTGTCGGTACGGGTTCCTACTGTTGTCGGCATGGTTCTTGGGGAGGAGATCGACCGGCTGGCGCGCGACACCGGGTTTTCCGGCGTCGTGTCCGTCAGCCGAGGCAGCGAGGTGGTGCTCGCGCGTGCGTACGGCTTGGCGCACCGCGGGTACGGCGTACCGAACACAGTGGACACACGGTTCGCGATCGCCAGTGGTACCAAGGGTTTGACCGCTCTTGTCGTGGTGAGCTTGATCGTCGAGGGCAAGCTGGCTTTGGGCACTCGAGTGCGCGCCCTGCTG
Source organism: Amycolatopsis sp. DSM 110486 (assembly GCF_019468465.1). Lineage (NCBI taxonomy): Bacteria > Bacillati > Actinomycetota > Actinomycetes > Pseudonocardiales > Pseudonocardiaceae > Amycolatopsis > Amycolatopsis sp. DSM 110486. Next base: position 3,422,807 of record NZ_CP080519.1, read on the forward strand.
CGCGCGGACCTGCCGTTGATCGACTCTTCGGTCACGGTGGAGCACCTGCTCGCCCACCGCTCGGGCATCGGCGACTATTGCGACGAGGACGCCTTGCCACCGGCGCAACCACAGTCGTTCACGTCGGCGGCGGCGTATTTGCCTGCGCTGGAGGGGTTCCCGCAACGGTTTCCGCCGGGGTCGCAGTTCTGCTACAACAACGGCGGGTTCGCGGTACTGGCTCTGGTGGCGGAACGGGCCGCGGGTGTGCCATTCGCGGATCTGGTTGCTTCGCGTGTCACTGCTCCCGCCGGGATGGGGCACACGTCGTTCCTCTGGTCGGACCAGTTGCCCGGCGATGCGGCCACGGGGTACCTGGAAGACGGGCGCACCAACGTGTTCAGCCTCCCCGCGGTGGGCAGTGGTGATGGCGGGATCTACTCGTCGGCCGGAGATTTCGCCGCGTTCTGGGCCGCGCTGCATGCCGGCCGGATCGCGCCGCCGGAGTGGGTGGCCCGGATGACGGCCGTGGTCAGCGCCGAAACCTCGACCCGCGAACAGCTCCGCTACGGGCTCGGCTTCTGGCTCCCACCCGACGACACCACGGTGATGCTGGAGGGCTACGACTACGGCGTCTCGTTCCGCAGCGTCTCGCGCCCGTCCGACGGCCTGGTGTTCACCGTTGTTTCCAACACTTCCGAGGGTGCGTGGCCGCTGACCAGGTGGCTCGGAGGGCAGTTGGTGGCGGAACCTTGACACCCGTAGACGCGCCGGGCTAGCTTCTCCGGAACTTCAAAGGTCTGTCCACATACCTTTCAGGTGGGGTGCCCGATGGATGTCTCCGACCAGCAGACCGCCGAACCCGACCGCCACGACGAGGACAGCGCCCGGCTGCACGCACTGGGGTATGCGCAGGAGCTCAAGCGCACGATGTCGTCGTTCTCGAACTTCGCGGTGTCGTTCACGATCATCTCGATCCTGTCCGGATGTCTTACGCTGTACGGCTTCGGCATGAAGACCGGCGGGCCCGTGGCGATGATCTGGGGGTGGCCGCTCGTCGGCCTCTTCGTGATCCTCGTGGGGCTCGGCATGGCGGAGGTGTGCTCCAGCTACCCGACGGCCGGTGGTCTGTACTACTGGGCGGCGAAGCTGGCGACGCGCAACGGGCCGGCGTGGTCGTGGTTCACCGGGTGGTTCAACCTGATCGGCCAGATCGCCGTGACGGCGGGCATCGACTTCGGGGCGGCGCTGTTCCTGAACGCGTTCCTCGACCTGCAGTGGGGCTACTCCGCGACGCCGGGCCACACGATCCTGCTGCTGGCGATCATCCTGGTGGTGCACGGGGCGCTGAACACGTTCGGCGTGCGCGTGGTGGCGATCCTCAACAGCGTGAGCGTGTGGTGGCACCTGATCGGGGTGCTGGTGATCGTCGGCGTGCTCGTGTTCGTGCCGGCCAAGCACCAGGAAGCGTCGTTCGTGTTCGGGCACTTCGCCAACGAGACGGGCTGGAGCTCGTCGGTGTACGTGTTCGCGCTCGGGTTGCTGCTGGCGCAGTACACGCTGACCGGCTACGACGCGTCGGCGCACATGACGGAGGAGACCAAGAACGCCGCGAAGGCCGGGCCGCGCGGGATCATCAACTCGATCCTTGTGTCGCTCGTCGCGGGGTGGGTGCTGCTGATCGGGCTCACGTTCGCCATCCAGGACTACGACGGCGCCGTCAACTCGGCCACGGGTGTGCCGCCGGCGCAGATCTTCATCGACGCCACCGGCGCGGTCACGGGCAAGTTCCTGCTGCTGATCTGCATCGGCGCGCAGCTGTTCTGCGGCATGGCCTCGGTGACGGCCAACTCGCGGATGATCTACGCGTTCGCCCGCGACGGCGCCATCCCCGGCTCGAAGATCTGGCACCGCATCAACAAGCGCACGCAGACGCCGACCAACGCCGTGTGGCTCGCGGCGGGCGGCGCGCTGATCCTCGCGCTGCCGTACCTGTGGAGCGCCACGGCGTACGCGGCGGTCACGTCGATCGCGACCGTCGGGCTGTACGTGGCGTACGTGATCCCCGTGTTCCTGCGGGTACGACGCGGCGACAGCTTCGAGAAGGGGCCGTGGAACCTCGGGCGCTGGGGCAAGCCGATCGGCATCGTCGCGACGGCGTGGGTCGTGGTGATCTTCGTGCTGTTCATGCTGCCGCAGGGCTCGCCGATCACAGTCGACTCGTTCAACTACACGCCGATCGCGTTCCTGATCGTGCTCGGCGGCGCGGCCCTGTGGTGGGTCGTGTCGGCGCGCAAGTGGTTCACGGGCCCGAAGGTGCAGGGATCCACAGCGGAACTGGAAGCCGTCGAACGGGAGCTCAAAGAACTGGGATAGACCCGGGATCAACCCGGGAAAACCATCACCCTCACGATCTCGCGCATCGCCGGCACGAAACACCAACCGCTGGCCATCGGCCCGGGTGGGCCCGGCGGATCCGGCCTCGACCAGCCGAGCGTGTGGTCGACCACGGCCGTCGGGAAGCGGCTGCTGAGCCAGTACGACCTCATCGGCTTCGACGACCGCGGCATCGGCAACTCAACTCCAGTCCTCTGTGGACTGTCCGCGCCGACCGCGCCCCCACCCTCGCCGACCCGTACCCGGCGCCCGATGGCGACATCGGCACCAACGTCGCCTACGCCCGCCGCGTCGCCGACACCTGTGCGAAGAACGCCGTCGCCTACCTGCCGTACCTCGACACCAAGAGCGTCGCCCAGGACATGGACCGCATCCGCCAAGCACTGGGCGCGCGGCAGCTGAACTACTACCGCACGTCCTACGGCACCTACCGCGGCGCCGTCTACGCGTCGATGTTCCCGCGGAACACCGGCAAGATCGTGCTCGACAGCAGCACGCTCTGCCGCCGTTCCTCGAGAAGCCGGCGACCTACCCCGTCATCGCTACCCTGATGGCCCTCGGCGACGGCCAGGACCTGCCGTTCGGCACCACCTTCACCCAGCCGATCCCGGACAACTTCGCCAGCAACCAGTACGCCCTCCTCTGCGGTGACGCGCCCGTCTCCCGCAACCCGGCGTCGTACGCCGCCGCCGTCCGGAAGGAAGGCCAGGCCCACCCCCTCACCAACGGCATGCCCGCCGACATCTGGCCGTGCGCCTTCTGGCCGCGCGACGCCGTGCACGAGCCCGTGCCCATCACGGCGAACGGCCCGCGCAACGTCCTGATGCTCCAGAACCACGCCGACCCCTCCACGGCCTACTCCGGCGCCCTGCGGATGCGCGCCGCCCTCGGCCACCGCGCGGAGCTGACCACGATCGACGACGTCGGCCACGGTGTGGACCTCAGCAACGCGTGCACCGCCGGGCGGCTTACCGAATTCCTCCTCGAAGATCACCTGCCCGGGCGCGACACGACCTGCCCGTGACCCGTCATCCGAGATCAACCTGGGTGAAGATGCGGGCATGGAGACCCTCACGCTGGTCGGAGTCCTCGCCGGCTCGCTCGGCCTGACCGCGCTCGCCCGGCGCTACAACGTGTCGGCGCCGCTGCTGATCGTCGCGGTCGCGCTGGGGGTCGCGCTGATCCCCGGCGTGCCACGGATCGAGCTGGAGCCCGAGCTGATCCTCACGGTGGTGCTGCCGCCGCTGCTCTACTCGACGTCGCTCGACAGCTCGCTCACCCACTTCCGCGCGAACCTGCGCCCGATCATCGGGCTGGGGGTGGTGCTGGTGGTGGTCACGGCCGTGGTCGTCGCGTTCGTGGTGCACCTGCTGCTGCCCGACCTGCCGTGGGCGTCGGCGCTGGTGCTCGGGGCCGTCGTGGCGCCACCGGACGCCGTGACCGCCGTGGCGATCGGGCGCAAGCTCGGCCTGCCGCGCGGGATCATGACCGTGCTGACCGGCGAAAGCCTGGTCAACGACGCCGCCGCGCTCACGCTGTACAAGGTCGCGCTCGCCGCCGTCGCGGGCACGGCCGGGTCGATCGGCCACGGCCTGGGCGTGTTCGCGGTGGCGACGGTGCTCGGCATCGCCGTGGGCCTCGTGGCCGGGTTCGTGGTGGTGTTCATCCGCTCGCGGCTCGAAGACCCGCTGCTGGAGTCGGCGTTCGGAATCATCGTGCCGTTCGCGGCCTACGTGACGGCCGAGCACCTGCACCCGTTCGGCTCGGAGTTCAGCGGCTCGGGCGTGCTCGCCGTGGTCACGGCCGGCCTGTACCTCGGGCAACGGTCGCTGCGCGCGTCCCCGGCCACGCGCATGCAGGACCGGTCCGTGTGGACGTCGATCGACGTGCTGCTCGAAGCGCTGGTGTTCGCGTTGATGGGCCTGCAGCTGCCGTTCGTGCTCGACGGCGCCGACCGCGCGGCGCGCGACAACGGCACCCTCACGATCGTCGCCATCGTGGTGCTGCTGGTGACGATGGCCGTGCGGATCCCCGCGGTGTTCCTGTCGAGCTACCTGCCGAGAACACTGCGGCTGTTCGGCCGCACGCGAGACTCGGCTTCGTGGCAGGCGCTGGCCGTGGTGTCGTGGACCGGGATGCGCGGCGTGGTCACGCTCGCCGCGGCGTCGGCCGTGCCGTTCGGCACGCCGGGGCGCCCGGAGATCCAGCTGTTCGCGTTCACGGTCGCCGTCGGCACGGTGCTGATCCAGGGCCTCACGTTGCCGCCGTTGATCCGCTGGCTCAAGGTGCAGGACCCGGCCGAGGCCGCACGCGACCAGGCCGAGGAGCTGGCCGCGCGGGAAGTCGCGCAGAAGGCGGCGCACGCGCGGTTGAAGGAGATCACGCAGGCGGCGATGTCGAAAGCGGACCTGCCACCGGACCGCATGAAGCGGCTCGAAGAACGTCTGGAACGGCTCGTCGACACCCGCTACCGCTTCGCGCGGGCCGCGATCACGCTGTCCGGCGAGGAACGCAGCGCCAGCCCGCAGGCCAAGTTCGCGCAGGCCCGGCGTGAGCTGCTGATCACCCAGCGCGCGGCGATGATCACGGAGAACCGCGCCGGGCGCCTCGACGACGAGGTGCTGCGCAAGGTCCTCGTCGAGCTGGACCTCGAAGAGCTCTCCGCCACCAACACCCTCACCAACCGGATGGGCATGGGCTGACGGGCGTTCGGTCGAGAACGCCCGTCAGCTCAGCGAAGACTCCGTCAGACGAACTCGTGCCGCACGATCGTCTGCTCGCGACCCGGACCCACGCCGATCGCCGAGATCCGCGCACCCGAGAGCTCCTCGAGACGCTCCACATAGGACCGGGCGTTGGCCGGCAGCTCGTCGAACGTCCGGCAGCTCGAGATGTCCTCGAACCAGCCCGGCAGCTCTTCGTACACCGGCACGGCGTGGTGCACGTCGGTCTGCGTCATCGGCATGTCGTGGGTGCGGCGGCCGTCCACGTCGTAGCCGACGCACACCGGCACCTTCTCCAGGCCCGACAGCACGTCGAGCTTGGTGAGGAAGTAGTCGGTGATCCCGTTGACGCGCACGGCGTAGCGGGCGATCACGGCGTCGAACCAGCCGGTGCGCCGCGAACGGCCGGTGGTCACGCCGAACTCGCCGCCCTGCTTGCGCAGGTACTCGCCGGCCTCGTCGTCGAGCTCCGTCGGGAACGGCCCCGAGCCGACGCGCGTCGTGTAGGCCTTCAGGATGCCCAGCACGGTGGTGATGCGGCCCGGGCCGATGCCCGAACCCGCGCTCGCGCCGCCCGACGTCGGGTTCGACGACGTGACGAACGGGTACGTGCCGTGGTCCACGTCGAGCAGCGTGCCCTGCGAACCCTCCAGCAGCACGGTCTCGCCGCGCTCGAGGGCCTGGTTGAGCTGCAGCCGCGTGTCGGCGATCCGGTGCGCGAACTTCTCGCCGGCGGCGAGCACCTCGTCGGCGACCTGGTTCGCGTCGAGCGCCTTGCGGTTGTAGACCTTCACCAGAACCTGGTTCTTGAACTCCAGGGCGGCTTCGACCTTCTGGCGGAAGATCTTCTCGTCGAGCAGGTCCTGCACGCGGACGCCGACTCGGGCGATCTTGTCCTGGTAGCACGGCCCGATGCCACGGCCGGTGGTGCCGATCTTGCGGCTGCCCAAGTAGCGCTCGGTGACTTTGTCGATGGCCACGTGGTACGGCATGATCAAGTGCGCGTCGGCCGAGATCCGCAGCCCGCTCGTGTCGACGCCGCGTTCCTCCAGACCCGCGAGCTCGTCGAGCAGCACGCCCGGGTCGACCACCACACCGTTGCCGATGACGTTGGTCACCCCCGGCGTGAGGATCCCGGACGGGATGAGGTGGAGGGCGAAGTTCTCGCCGTTGGGAAGGACGACGGTGTGGCCGGCGTTGTTGCCGCCCTGGTACCGGACGACCCACTGCACACGGTCACCGAGCAGGTCGGTCGCCTTGCCCTTGCCTTCGTCCCCCCACTGGGCACCGATCAGCACGATCGCCGGCATGTGACACTCCAGGTGTTCGGCAACAGGGAAAGTGTCCCGATGGGACACGGGGTGGCGCTGGGAAATGCCGGTGCATGACTGTAACGGAGGACGTGCGCGTGCGCGGAATCGTGGTGGCCTGCGGTGATGATCCGCACTCGTTCACGGGCCTCCCGAACGTCTCCATCGTGCGCGTTTCAGCGCTTCCGGGCAAGACGGAAATCGATCCCTTGCTGGGGAAACACGAGCGCCTGATCGTCGCGGGGACCGACGCCGACCTCTCGGCGGTGCTCGTGCGATTGCTGCGTACCGATCGGGTGTCGGGCGTGTCGGTCGGGTTCGTGCCGTCCGAGTCCGGTTCGGCCGTCGCGGCGCTCTGGGGACTGCCCACAGACCCCGTCAAAGCGCTCGAAATCGCCCTCGACGGTTCGGCCTCCGACGTGCCGCTCGTGCGCGATGACACCGGCGGGATCCTGGCCGGGCTCGCCACTCTACGTAACGTCCAGGGCCAGGCGTACTGCGACGAGCACCTGGCGTTCGACGGCGCCGCGGCCGCCGTGGAGGTGTCCTCGGACGAGAACGGCCTGGTCGCGCGGGTGACGCGCGGGAAGCTCGTGAAGCGCACCACGGTGTTCCACGGCCGCGCCTTCCAGCTCGGCTGCCTGCCGACCACTTCGCTCGTGAGCGACGGCGTCGCGCACCCGCGCGAGGTCACCAAGCGGACCTGGTACCGGCACACCGAGGACCTGCGCCTGATCCGACCGTGACCGGTTTCATCCGATAGTTCTGCGCCAGGTGGCCTAACAGCACTTTCTGTTCACTGAAGGTCTGTTACATGTCACCCGTAAGTGTTGCTTGCGCCACTTCCGTGGTCGAAGGTGAATCAGTCCCACACTCGACACGGAGGCAGCAATATGCCCACAGCGCGTAGTGTCCGAAACTCCTTGGCCATCCTCGTCGGCGTGACGCTGCTCGGCGGCACGATGGTCGGCATCGCCGACGCGACCCCGCCCGGCATCCCGTCGGCCGCGACGGCCAAGAGCGAGCTCGCCGGCCTCACCGTGAAAGCCGACGGCTCACTGACCGGCTACAGCCGCGACAAGTTCCCGCACTGGATCCAGCAGGGGAACAACTGCGACACCCGTGAGGTCGTGCTCAAGCGCGACGGCACGAACGTCGTCACCAACTCCAGCTGCACCGCCACCTCGGGCACGTGGGTCTCGCCCTACGACGGCGCGACCTGGACCGCGGCGTCCGATGTGGACATCGACCACGTCGTGCCGCTGGCCGACGCGTGGCGCACCGGTGCTTCGTCGTGGACCACGGCGCAACGCCAGGCCTACGCCAACGACCTGTCCGACCCGCAGCTGATCGCCGTGACGGACAACGTCAACCAGCAGAAGGGCGACAAGTCGCCGGACCAGTGGAAGCCGCCGTCCACGGGCTACTGGTGCACCTACGCCCGCATGTGGGTCGCGGTGAAGTCGAAGTTCGACCTCACGGTGAACTCCGCCGAGAAGTCCGCGCTGACGGACATGCTCGGCCGCTGCTGAGGTCTTTGTCGAGGTGTTTCGCGCGGGGCCGGGATCGGTTCTGGGTCTGGGGTTCAACGGCCGATCACCCCGGTCCCCGCCCCGCGCGGAACCCTACGGACGGTGGTAGTGCGAGCACGTTCTGCCGGCACCGTCACCAACCCGGCCAACTGCGGCGGCTACGTCGACATGCCGCGCCTGCAGTCGACGATCCGCTCGCTCACCACGAAGTACCCGGACTTCGGCGGCGTCGACGGGTGGGAGTACTTCAACTCGTTGCCGGGCGGCACGGGTGCGCCTTGGCAGTGGGTGCAGCAAGTCGCGCCGGTTGTGAAGGGCTGATCTGGGGGCCGGTCGCTGGTGGCTGTGTCTGGTCTTCGGGTTGTGCCCGAGTAAGTCTGGCTGATCTCCGCAGTTACCCCTACGCCTCGGAGGTCAAGCAGCTTCAAGGACCTCGGCTTCGGCTTCACTCGCGCCGACCCCACGGGCTTCCGCTTCGCCACGCGGTGGTTGATGGTGCTCGGCCCCCCGGTCTTCCCCGTCGCCTCCGCGAAGGCCGGTCCGACTTCTGGGGCCCATACGCCAGTTCGTGGCGCACCCGCTGGCACATCAAGGGCCGCGCAGGGCCCGCACGCGGGCGAGATGGCGCGGACGCACGCCTTCTGCTGGCTGATGCCCTGGCGTGCTCGGGGCTGATGCTCCTGGAACTCTCGCAGGCCGACTACTTGCCCATCTGGCACACCCTGGCGACCACCTTCGCCTGGCCCCTCGCGGCAATCTACGCGGCGGCCAAGGTGCTGGAGTACTACCGGAAACACTGGGGCCCCTCCGTGCGAGGTGGGGTGGCGGGGTCGGGTTTCCGCGAGGCGGGGAGTTCGCTCCGGCCGCGCTGCTCGCGACTGACGGCCAACTTCCCTTCCCCGCAGCAGATATGCGCCACCGCCGGCAGCCAGACAGCCCCCGCCCTCCCCAAGGGGGGCGTCCCCATTCCAGTCTATCGTTGCTGGGCCCCGAAAAGCGGATCGGAGTGAATCTGTGGACAACTCCGGTCACGAGCGAAGCCCTGTGCACAACTCCGCTCGCGCGCAAAGCGCTGTGCACAACCTCCGGTCACGCGCAAAGCCCTGTGGACACCTCCGGCTCCAAACGGGCACTCTGGGCAACTCCGGTTCCGAGCCGTGCGTCGGGATTCTGACAACCCGCGCTCACACCGCCACCGCGGTCCGGCCAGCTATGCGGAGCACCGCGGGAGCGGCCTGATCAATCAGCGCACGGTGAACAAGCTGTCCCGCCCGGCCGCGGATCGTGCAGTCCTCCCAGCGCCCTTGACGCCGGAGCCACACAGGCGTGTAATGGTGTCACGACATACATGTCACGACACCGAATGAAGGAGGCCAAGTGCGAAGGGCCGAGCAACTCCGCTACCTCATCCTCGCGGCACAGCGGGAAGGGAACCGACAGCTGACAGTGCGGCTGGGGGAGATCGGGGTGACGCCGGCGCAGTCGGAGGTGTTGCGGATCCTCGCGGGGCACGGGCCGATGGCGTTGCGGGAGCTCGGGGAGATGCTCGTGTGCGACACCGGGGCGAGTCCGAGCCGGATCGTGGACAGGTTGGTGGGGGCGGGGCTCGTGGAGCGGGCCGCGAGTGAGCGGGATCGGCGGCAGGTGCGGTTGGAGCTCACCAAAACGGGGCGCGACAAGGCTGAGCGCGTCGCCGAGATCGAGGATCAGCTGTACGACCAGCTCGACAGGGCGGCCAAAGGAACTGACGTCGAAGCGTTTCTCGAGTTCCTCAAGAAGTTTACCCAGGAATCACCGGCAGGGCGAGCGTTCGAGAACCGCCTTGCCGCCGAAGGAAGGAAAACGAAATGACTTTCGAGCTAACCATAAATATAAACGCATCACCCAAAGAGGTATTCGAGTTCGTAGCTGATTTCACGACCATGCCGCAGTGGTATTCAGCTGTGCAGCGGGTCGACCGGACAGGAGAGAACACAGGGATCGGGACACGCTACGAGGTCCACCGGAACCTGCCCGGAGGGCCTGCCCGAAACGAGGTGGAAATAACCGAACTCACCCCCGAAAAGGAAGTCACGTTCACGTCGCTCAGCGGCCCGACTCCGTTCGTCTACCGCTACAAAGTCGAGCCCGCACAGAACAGGACCAAGCTCACCCTGGAAGGAACCATCAGCGGAGCCGGACTCCCCGGCCCGGCCGCGCTACTCGGGCCCCTGGCCGAAAAGCTGTTCAAACGAGGAATGCAAGACAACCTCGGCACCCTCGCCAAAATCCTGCAAAAATAACTCACCAGCCGGCCAGATCCAAGATCTGAAAAGCGATCCGCGACTGCAGCAGACAATCCAGCGCACCCGGATCCTGCCCGATGAGTTTCCCGATCTTCGCCAGCCGGTACCGGATCGTGTTCTCGTGCACGCCCAGCTCCAACGCCGTGCCCTGAACGCGCCCCTCCGCAGCCACAAAAGCCCGCCACGTCTCCAGCAACGACGAGTCCGCCTCCCGCAACGGGCGGATCGTCTCGTGCGCGAACTGCACGGCCTCCTTCACCCGCCCGCTGGACGCGACGAGCCGGAACAACCCCAGCTCAGTCACCGTCACCACGCCGCCGGACCAGCCGAACGACGTGGCCAGCTCATCGATCTCCCGCAATTCCCTGTGCGCCAAAGGGAAATCTTCCGGCGAACGGCACACCCCCGAGATCACCGCGGTCCGCACCCGCAGGCGTGGGCCCACAGCCAAGCGCACCTCGTCGACGGCGGCGCGCAAGTCCCGAGGTTCGGAGCCGTCGGGCAGCGAAAGCAACGCCACCACCGCGCCCGGCAAACTCACCGCGGCAGGTTCCGACACCGACAAAACCGTGGCCAGAGAACGGATCACCAGCTTCCGCCCCACCGAAACACTCACGTTCTGGCTCGCGTTGTCCAACGCGAACCGCACCAGCACGTGCGGCTGAGCCAGATTCACCCCGAACTGCGGACCCCGCCGTGCCAGCTGCTCGGCATCGCGGGTGCGGTGCAGCAAATCCGACAGGAAGTCCTCCCGTGCCTGCCCCTCCGCCTCCGCCTGGCGCCGTTCGGACAGCACCTGCAACGACAGCACCGTCGCCCCGTGTTCGGCGAGCTTCGTGTCCAGCTCCTCCAGCCCGCGTCCGACCTCGACGATCCCGAGGTACCCGCTGGGCTGACCCTCGATGATCAGCCGGCACATCAGGTGCCGGCGCCCGACCCACACGGCGGGCGTCGGCGGCACGATCGTCGACGGGCAGCTCGCGCTGAGTGACGCCAGCGCCTGCTTCACCGACGGCAGCTCGCGGATTCGCTGAGCCAGCTCCGGCGGCTGAGTCATCTTCAACCCCGCAGGTGCGGACCACGCCAGCACCTGGAAATCCTCGTTGTACAGCACCACGGGCTTCGCCGAGAGCTCACCGAGCAGCGTCACCACGGTCTGGATGCTCGCGCCGTCGAGCACGGCGTTGGTCAGCTTCTGGTGCACGTCCGCCAGATAGGCCAAGGTGTTCTTCTGCCGCACGACCTCGGCGGCCTTGTTCTTCAGGTGCGCGTTCAGCATGGCCTGCCGCAGGAACAACGCGCCCAGCCGGGCGAACAGCTCCGCGAGCGCCACGTCTTCGTCGGCGTACACGTGGTCCTTCTGCACGTTGTCGACGAAGATCAGGCCGATCACCTTGCCGTCGAACACGAGCGGTACGCCGAGCATCGCGCGCACGTGCCAGTGCTCCATGGTGCGGCGGTGCGGGCGCGGGTCGCGCGGCACGTCGGAGATGAGCACGGGCGCGGCGGACTCGATGACCTCGCGGCTGAACCGGTCGCCCCGGATGCCGGCCTCCTGCGCCTGCACGGCGGCCGAGATGTCGCCCTCGCTCTCGCAGTAGCCGGCGGCGCCGCGGAACCGGCCGTCACCGTCGCGCAGGTACACCGAACAGCGCGTGACGCCCAGCAGGTGGCACAGCTGCTTGCCGAGCAGGCCCAGCAGATCCTCGAGCCGCGTGGTGGTGATGGCCTCGGTCGTGATCTCGCTGAACGCGGCGATGACCTCACGCTCACGGTGCGACGGGTCCACGGGGCGCGCCAGGGACCGAACCGAAGCATCGCGCATGGGATCCGCCTTCACCGTTGAAATCCGGACTCCGTCTGAGGGTGCCTTACCTCACCCGCTCCCGTCCATGCCCGAAGCGAGTACGCCCAGGTCATGGCCCATGCGCTCCTGCTTGGTCCGCAGGTAACGCACGTTGTGTGGCGTCTGCGTCACGGGCAGGCGCACCCGCCCGACGATGTCGAGCGCGTAGCCCTCGAGCCCGCCGTACTTGGCCGGGTTGTTCGTGATGAGCCGCATCCGGCGAACGCCGAGGTCGGTCAGGATCTGGGCCCCGATGCCGTAGCTGCGCGAATCGACCGGCAGGCCTTGCGCGAGGTTGGCCTCGACGGTGTCCAGACCCTGCTCCTGCAGCGCGTACGCGTGGATCTTGTGCGCCAGCCCGATCCCGCGGCCCTCGTGGCCACGCAGGTAGATGACCGCCCCGGCGCCCTCAGCCGCGATCTCCCGCAGCGCGTACTCCAGCTGTGCACCGCAGTCGCACCGCAGCGAGCCCAGGATGTCGCCGGTGAGGCATTCGCTGTGCACCCTGACCAGGGCACCGGCAGACGACTGCCCGGCCGCCGCGACGTCGCCGCGCACCAACGCGAGGTGCTCCGTGCCGTCGAGCACGGACCGGTACGCGACCGCGCGGAAGTCGCCGAACGCCGTCGGCATGGCCGCGCTCGCCACGGGCTCCACCAGGCGTTCCGTCGCCCCGCGGTAGCGCACGAGGTCGGCGATCCGCAGCAACGGCAGGTCGAACCGCCGAGCGAACTCCTCCACCGCGGTGCCGCGCAACATCGACCCGTCGTCGGCCACGAGCTCGCTGATCACGCCGACGTCACCCGCGCCGGCCATCGCCAGCAGGTCGACGGCCGCCTCCGTGTGCCCGGCCCGCACCAGCACGCCGCCTTCGCGCGCCCGCAGCGGGAACACGTGGCCGGGCCGGCGCAGCTCACCGGGTTTCGTGGCCGGGTCCGCGAGCGCCCGCACGGTCGTGGTCCGGTCCGCGGCCGACACGCCCGTGCCGCTCGCCAGGTGGTCGACGCTCACCGTGAACGCCGTGCCGTGCGCGTCGGTGTTGTCCGCGACCATCTGCCGCAGCCGCAACGCGTCCGCGCGCTCGCCGGGCATCGGCGCGCAGACGATGCCCGTGGTGTGCCGCACGAGGAACGCCATCTGCTCAGCGGTCATCGTCCGCGCGGCACCGACGAGGTCACCCTCGTTCTCGCGGTCGGCGTCGTCGACGACCACGACCAGCCGGCCCTGCGCCAACGCCGCGACGGCGTGCTGCACTTGCTCGCCGGGCGCCCTCAGTCGTCTGTCCGCGTGTGGGTGCCGAAGGTGCGCGCGTGGTAGGTCAACGGCGCGAGCGGCCGCGAGTCTGCCGCCTCCACCAGGCCGAGCGCGACCACGTGGTCACCACCTTCGATGAACTTCTCGACGGTGCACGCCACCCAGCCGGACGAGCCCGCGAGCCGCGGCAGGTCGTCCTCGAGCTCCCAGGTGACGCCGTCGAACTTGGCCATTCCCTTGCGGGCGAAGCGTTTCGCGAGCTTCGCCTGGCGGCTTTCCAACACGTTCAACCCGAAGCGCCCGGCTCGCCGCACCACCGCCAACAGGTCCGACGTGCGGTCGAGCGACACGAGCACCATCGGCGGGTCCATCGAGAGCGACGCGAACGCGCTCACCGTCGTGCCGTGCGGCCGCGTGCCGTCGAGGGCGGTCACCACCGAAACCGGGGTGCACACGCCCGACATCACTTCGCGGAACTGCTCGGCGAATGCCGGTCTGGTCACGGTTTCCATCCAGCTCCAGTCCGAAAGCCCGAAGGTCCGAGAAGGTGCCGTGGCCCGAGCGGAACCCGGGCCACGGCCCGGCCTCACACCCCCGCGGGCGCGCGCGAGGACATCTTGTGCAGCTGCGGCACCACCTTCTCGCCGAACAGCCGCATGCTCGCCTCCGCCTTGTCCAGCGGCAGGCCGCCGAAGCAGAACGCGGCGTTGGCCATCAACTCGCCGCCCTGCGCGCGCCGAGCGGCGTACTTCTCCACGATCTCCTCGGGTGTGCCCCAGATGTTCGCGTCGACGTACGCGCTCGCCGCCGTTTCCATGCCCGCCTCGCGGATCATGTCGGCGCCGGCCTGGTAGGCCTCGTAACCCTTCGTCTCACGCCAGTGCGAGCCGGCGAAGTCGTAGTGCTTGATCACCGACAGGAAGTAGCGCGAGATGTGCTCGTGCGCGATGCGTTTCGCCTCTTCAGGGTCTTCGTGGCAGTACACGAAGTCCTGGATCAGCGGCGCGCCCGGCTCGGTGCCGTGCTTCTCGCGGTGCAGGCCGCGCCAGCGGTCGATCGCCTCGAGGTGCTGGGCGAAGTCGTACTGCATGAACGTCATCATCTGCGCGCCCAGCTCCGCGACGGCCGGGATCGAGTCGGGCGACATCGCGACGCCGAAGATCCGGCCTTCCCACGAGTGCCCGGCCAGTCCGGGGCGGACGGTGACGCGCGGCTGCTTGTAGTACTTGCCGTCGTTCTCGACATACCCGTTCTGCAGCCCGCGGATGATCATCGCGGCGGCCTCGTCGAAGCGCTCGCGCGACTCGTTCATGTCGACGCGGAAGCCCTCGTACTCCATCTTCGCCAGGCCGCGGCCCATGCCGAGCAGCAGGCGCCCGTTGGACATGTGGTCGAGCATGATGGCCTTCTCCACCACGCGGAGCGGGTCGTTCCAGGGCAGGATGACCGCGCCCGTGCCGAGCTTGATCTTCGACGTGCGCCCGGCGAGGTAGGCCATGATCTGGAGGTTGTCCGGGCACATCGAGTAGTCGTCGAAGTGGTGCTCGGCCGACCAGACGGAGTCGAAGCCGTACTGCTCGCCCAGCACGCCCATCTCGAGCTCGCGCGTGAAGACCTCGTGGTCGCTGACGTCCTCGAACCAGTTCTGGAAGACCAGCAGCATTCCGACGTCCATGGGTGGTTCTCCTTCTTCGTGGGGGTGGTCGGTGTTCTCCGTCTACGGGTGGGGCGTGCCCTGGTTCGTTTTCCGACGCTAACCAGGACCGGGCGCGGGAAGAACGCTCTTCACGTGCGGCTGTTGGAGGTCCACACAAAACGCGCGGGTCAGCCGCCGCCGAATGTGGCGAGCAGACCGCCGTCGACGGGCACGGTCGCGCCCGTCATGTACGTCGAGCGCGCCACGGCCACGATGACCTCGGCGATCTCGGCCGTCGTCCCGATGCGTCCGGCGGGAATCTTGTCGACGATGCTCTTGCGGGCCCGATCGCTGAGCCCCGCGGTCATGTCGGTGTCCACAAAGCCCGGGACCACGAGGTTCACGCGCACACCTCGCGGAGCGAGCTCCACGGCGAGCACCTGCGTCAGCCCCGACAGCCCCGCCTTCGCCGAGCCGTACGCGACGTCGCCGGGAAAACCACGCAACCCGACGACCGCGCCGACGTTGACGATCGCCGAACCGCGCGCCAGTTTGGGCACCACCGCGCGGCAGACCTCGAACGCGCCGGTGAGGTTCGTGGCGAGCACCTCGTCCCACGCGGATCTGGCGAGCGCGTCGATGCGGCGGCCGCGGTGCACGCCGGCGCTGTTGACCACCACGTCGATCGAGCCGAACCGCTCGGTCACGGCCTCGACGCAGCGGTGGATCGAGTCCTCGTCGGTCACGTCGCCCTTGACCTCGAGCACGCGGTTCGGCACCGCCGGCGGCGAGGAGCCGGCCGAACGCGCCAGCGACGCCACGTTGTCACCCGCGGCGGCGACGTGGTCGACGACGGCGCGGCCGATTCCGCGCGAACCGCCGGTGACGAGCCAGGTGGTCATCGGTTCAGGAAGCCGGTGAGCTCGGCGAGGTAGGTGTCGCGGTCCTCCAGGAACGGCGCGTGGCCGGCGTTGGGGAATTCCACAAGCCGCGCGTCGGAGCACAGGTCACGCGCGGCTTCGGCGCCGGAGAAGGGCACGAAGGCGTCCTTGCGCCCGTGCAGGAACAGCACGGGAACGCCGAGCCCGCCGAGGATCTTGCGCTGGTCGAGCTCGGCCAAGTCCAGCAGGGATTCGTCGCCGATCGGGCCCATCTCCATGAACATCCCCCACAGCCAGGTGAGCGTGTCGGCCGTTTGCGGCTCGGCGCACACGGCTTCGGCGACGCCCTTGAACGTGTTCGCGCGGTCAGCCGCGGCCGCACCCAGCACGGCCTTCACGTCGTCGACCCCACCGCCGTGCGGCCAGTCCGAAGTGGACGTGTAACGGGGGGTGGCGCCACCGGTCAAGACCAACCCCGAGCAGTTCGAGCCCAGCTTCGCGGCCGCGTCGACGGCGACCGCGCCGCCGAGCGACCAGCCGTTGACCACGGGCGCACGCAGGCCGAGGTGCTCCACGAGCCGCACGACGTCGGAGCCGAGCGCGGAGATCGTGACGTCGGAGAAATCGTTGTCCGAGCGGCCGCACGCGCGCTGGTCCAGCAGCACGACCTCGTTACCGTTGGCGCGCAAGGCCGGCGCGGTCGTGTCCCAGCAGCGTGCGGTCGCGCCCCAGCCGTGGATCAGCACGATCGGGCGGCCCGAGCCCCGGTGGCGCTCGAAGTACACCCGCCGGCCGTCTTCGACCTCTAGGTAGCCCATGGGATCTCGCCTCTCTCCTCGATGAAACTCAATGGATGGCAGCGACTTCTGCGCGCAACGCCCGCGGCACGACCGGCGGCCGGTCGCGGAAGCGGGGCAGCACGTGCTCGGCGAACAGTTCCAGCGAGTGCAGCACCTTTTCGTGCGCGAGGCCACCGATGCGCATCCAGCAGATGAGGTGCTGCAGCCCGGTTTCCTCGTACAGCGTCTCGATCTCGGCGACCAGCCCCGCCGGGTCACCCACGTAGACCACGCCGCTCTCCCGCAGCCCGTCGAGCGTCGGCCCGCCCGCTTCCTCCGACGCGGCAACGAGTTCCGCGTAACGCTCGTAGGTATGCGGTGCCCGGGGCCCGCTCGGCACGAGGTCGAGCACGTGGCGGTAGTACCAGGACAGCGGTTCGGCGACGTTCGCCAGTGCTTCCTCGGTGGTGTCGGCGAGGTGGACCTGCCAGTTCATCGGGAAGTCGAGCGACAGCGGGTCGCGGCCGCCGGTGATGAGCGAACGCTTGATGTCCACCACCAGCCGGTTCAGCTCCGGCAACGTCATCAACGTCGGCGTCACCAGCAGGTTGTACCCCTGCGCGGCCGCCAGGTGGAACGTCTCGGGGCTGATCGACGCGACGTAGATCGGCGGGGTCGGGCGCTGCACCGGCGTGGGCCGGCAGTCGACCTCGGTCAGGTCGAAGTGCTTGCCGTGAAAGGAGAACGGCTCGCCCGCGCGCTTGCTCCACAGGCCGCGCACGATTTCCAGCGCCTCGTCGAACACCTCGCGGCTCACGTCCTGGCGGTCGCCGACGCCCATGTTGTGGAACTCGCCCGGCTGGTAGCCGCGGCCGGCGCCGAAATCGAGCCGACCGTTCGACAGCACGTCGACCATCGCGTAGTCCTCGGCCACGCGCACCGGCCAATCGAAGGTCAGGTTGCTGACGGCGATGCCGATGCGCATCCGGCTCGTGCGCTCGGCCACCGCGGCGGCCGCGACCTGCGGCGACGGCATCGAGCCGTAGTCGCTGCCGTGGTGCTCGGCGAGCCACACCTCGTCGAACCCGAGCTGCTCGGCGTACGCGATCTGCGCGAGCATCTCCTCGTACGCGCGGCGGAAGTCGTGGTCGCGGCACTCGAGGACATAGAAGACGCCGAACTTCATCCGGCACCCCCCGCGGCCACTTTCGCGCGCAGCACCTTCTTGTCGATCTTGCCGACGCTCGTGCGCGGCAGTTCCCCGACCACGAGCACGCCCTCGGGCAGCCACCAGCGCGGCACGCGTTCACGCAGGTCAGCGAGGATTTCCGCCGACGTGTCCGCACGGCCGGGTTCGAGCACGACGAGCGCGTACGGCCGTTCCTGCCAACGCTCGTGCGCAACGGCGACCACAGCGGCCTCGGCCACGGCGGGGTTGGCCGTGAGCGCCTGCTCCAGCGCGACGGAACTGATCCACTCACCACCGCTCTTGATCAGGTCCTTGGCGCGGTCGACGATTTCCAGGTACCCGTCGGCGTCGATGGTCGCGATGTCACCGGTGCGCAGCCAGCCGTCGGCGAAGCTGTCCGGGTGCTCGTCGCGGAAGTACTGCGTGGCGACCCACGGCCCGCGGATCAGCAGCTCACCGCGCGAAACGCCGTCGTGGGGCCGGTCGGTGCCGTCTTCGCCGACGAGCCGCCAGCGCAGGCCGGGCAGCAGCCGGCCCTGCTTGCGGACGCTGCGGCGCCGTTCGGCCGGATCCGTCACGGTCGGCAGCGGCCGCGAGAACGTGCCCATCGGCGAGATCTCCGTCATCCCCCAGCCCTGGAACGACGGGATGCCGAGCTCGTCGAGGGCGCGCAGCAGCTCGTCGTCCGGGGGCGAGCCGCCGAGCACGAGCGCGCGCAGACTGCTCAGATCGGCGCCGGTCGCGGCGACGTGACGGACGAGGTCGGCCGCGACGGTCGGCACCATGCCCGTGTAGGTCACGCGCTCGGCCTCGACGATTTTCGCGATCTCGGCCGGCACCGGGTGGGGACCGGGCAGCACCTGCTTCGCGCCCGTCATGAGCGCGGCGAACGGGATGCCCCACGCGTTGGCGTGGAACATCGGCACGACGTGGAGCACGGTGTCGCGCTCGCTGATCGCGTGGCCGTCGGCGAGGCAGGCGGCGAAGGTGTGCAGGTAGAGCGACCGGTGCGAGTAGCCGACGCCCTTCGGCGGGCCCGTGGTGCCGGAGGTGTAGCAGAGCGCGGCGAGATCGTTTTCGTCGATCTGCGGCGAGTTCTCGAAGGGCAGCCCCTCGGATACGAGGTCCTCGTAGGTGAGTACCCCAGGCGCGGAGCCGTCGGTGGCGACAACGAGCATCGCCGGCCGCTCCGCCCGCGCCACCTCCAGCCGGGGCAGCAGCGACAGATCGGCGAACACCACGACGTCCTCGGCGTGGCCCAGCACGTACGCGATCTCCGTCGGCTCGAGCCGCAGGTTCACCGTGTGCAGCACGGCGCCCGCGAGCGGCACGGCGAAGTACAGCTCGAGGTGGCGGTGGTGGTTCCAGGCGAGGGTGGCGACCCGGTCACCGGGCCGCACCCCCAGCCTGACCAGGGCGCCGGCGAGCGCGACGACGCGTTGGTGGAAATCCCGGTTGGTGTACCGGTGCGTCTCGGCACCGCCGCCGTACTCCACGATCTCCTGGGCGGGGAAGAACTCCCGCGCGCGGTGCAGGAGGTCGGTGAACACGAGCGGCTGGTTCACCCCGCCACCCCCGCCTTCTCGCCCAGCCGCTCCCGAACCTGCGGCACGACCTTCGTGGCCAGCAGCTCGATGCGCGCCGAACCGCTGTCCACCGGCTCGCCGGGCAGCTGCGCCCAGAAGTGCACGTCCTTGATCTGCGGCTTGTCCTTCAGCAGCGCCGTCAGCTCGTCGACGGCCGTGGCCACGTCCCACAGCTGGAACGCGCCACCTTCGACGATCTGGTCCGCGTTCTCGAACTTCGGCACCACGTCGGGCGGGCCGAAGGCGCCCCACTCGATGTAGTTGTTGAGCTGGTACAACGCGTACTGCCCGATCCGCGCCCACTCGCGCTCCGGGTCCTCGGCGATCACAGCCCACTGGCCGGCGAAGATCTGGCCGTCGGCCGAGGACCTGCCCACGCGGTCCATCGCGTCCAAATAGGACTGCTGGTGCACGTTCTGGGTGCTGAGGAACCCGTCGGAGATGCGGGCCGCGCGCTCGATCGCCGGGTCGGCCATCGCGCCCACGAGCAGCTTCGGGAGGACCTCCGGCTTCGGCGTGATCCGCACCGACGGCAGCGAGAACCGCTTGCCCTCGAATGGTTTCTCCTCACCCGACCACGCCTGGCGGATCACCGCCACGCTCTCTTCGAGCAGGCTCGGCCGGTGCTTGAGGTTGCGGTCGAACGCCGCGAACTCCGGCGCCCAGTAACCCTGGCCGAGCCCGAGGTCGAAGCGGCCGCCGGTGAGCAGCGACAGCGTCGCGGCGTCCTCGGCGAGGCGCACGGGGTTGTGCAGCGGCGCGATCACGAGGTTCGTGCCGATGCGCATGGTCTTCGTGCGCTCGCCGATCGCCGCGGCCAACGTGTACGGCGAGGGCGTGTAGCCGTCCTCGCAGAAGTGGTGCTCGGTCAGCCAGACCGAGCCGATCCCGACGCTCTCCGCCCACGCGAGCTGGTCCAGCGCTTCGCGGTACAGCGTGGAAAAGGGCCGGAACCACTGCTCGGGGTTGCGGAAGTCGTACCAGAGCCCGAAATTGACGCTTTGCTCGGTCACGCCGTCTCCTTTGTCGACGTAGCGGCTGGTTGTCTCCCACCGTGCTCAGCCGGCCGGCGGCAGGCCAGCCCCGATCGCGCGGGCCGTTGTGGCTCGCTCCAACGTCACGGCGTCACCCCCGCCGTGTCGAGGGCCTCGTCGAGGAGCGCGGGCACGTCGTGCTCCAGCGCGGCGGCGTAGGCGCTGGTGAGATCTCCAGTGAGGAACTGCGACCACGCGGCCTCGACGATCGCGGCGAGCTTGAACAGCGCGAGGCACTGGTAGTAGCGGATCTGCGGGAGCTCGCGGCCGACGAGCTGCTCGTAGCGCTGGACCAGGTGCTCGCGCGGCGGCGCGCCGGGGGCCCGGGACACGCCCTGGACGGCGGGCATCGCACTGCCGCGGCCACCCCACAACGCGAGCAGCAACCCCAGGTCGAGCAGGGGATCGCCGATCGTGGCCATCTCCCAGTCGATCACGGCTTTCAGGCGCGGTTCGTGCACGGAGAAGAGGCAGTTGTCGAGGTGGAAATCGCCGTGCAGCAGCGCGGGTTCGCTCGGCTCCGGCTTGTTCTGCTCCAGCCACGCGGCGATCTTCGGCATCGCCGGCAGCGGCCGCCGCGCGATGCCTTCCCACTGCCGGTACCAGCGCTCGACCTGCCGATCGAGGAAGTTCTCCGGCCGCCCGAACCCGGTCAGCCCGGCGGCTTGCCAGTCGAGCGTGTGGACAGCGGCGAGCGCGTCGACGACCTCGTCGGCCACCTGCGTCAGGTCCTTCGCGGGGTAGGGCAGCGTGTCCGTGATCGACACCGAGTCGGCCACGTGCTCCATGATCAGGAACGGCGCCAGCGTCTGCTCGGGGTCCTCGCACAACGCGATGGGCTTCGGCGCGGGGACTTTCGTGGGAGCCAATGCGGTCAGCAGCCGGTGCTCCCGCGCAACGCTGTGCGCCGACGCCGACAACGCGTGATCGGGCGGCCGGCGCAGGACGTAACTGGTGCCGTCGCCGGTGAGCAGGCACGTCTCGTTGGAGTTCCCGCCGGTCAGTTTCCGCAGCTCCCACGGCCCGGGGTCGCCCGTGTGCGCGGTGAGCCAGCCGGCCGGCGACCGGTCCAGCAGCCGCGTGCTCACTGGGCCGCCGTGAACTCTTCGAGCCGGTCACGGAACTTCTCCAGCGCCGCGGCCCGCCGCGTCGGGATGTGCTCCGTCGGCACCTTCGCCGGCTGGTACTTCTTGAGCAGCCGCCGCGCGACGGTCACCCGGTGCACCTCGTCGGGCCCGTCGTAGATGCGCGCCGCGCGGGCCCAGCGGTACATCTGCTCCAACGGCATGTCCGTGGAGAAGCCGAGCGAGCCGTGGACCTGGATGGCGCGGTCGATCACGTCGTGCAGCACCGTCGCGCCGTGGTACTTGATCATCGCGATCTCGGTGCGCGCGGCCTGCGCGCCGACCTGGTCGATCCGCCACGCTGTCTGCAGCGTCAGCAGCCGTGCGGACTCGATCTGCGCGGCGCTGTCGGCGACCCAGTTCTGCACCGTCTGCTTGTCCGCAAGCGGTCCACCGTGGACGTCGATGCTCACCGCGCGTTCGCACAACATGTCGAACGCCCGCCGGCACACACCCACCCACCGCATGCAGTGGTGGATCCGCCCGGGCCCGAGCCGCTTCTGCGCCAACGCGAACGCCTCACCGCGCTCACCCAGCAGGTTCTCCTTCGGCACGCGGACGCCTTCGTACCCGACCTCGCAGTGCGACCAGATGGGGTTCTTGTGGTCCGGGTCGTTCATCAGCCCGATCTCGCGCGTCGTGATCCCCCGCGCGGTGGTGGGCACGATCAGCATCGACATCCGGTGGTACGGGTCGGCGTCGGGCTCCGTCACCGCCATCACGATGTGGAAATCCGCCCGCGACGCGTTGCCGACGAACCACTTCGCACCGTCGAGCACCCACTCGTCGCCCTCGAGCCGGGCCGCGGTGGTGAACTGCCGCGGGTCGGACCCGGTGCCCTGCTCCGTCATGGAGAACGCGGAGAGCAGCTCGCCGTCGAGCAGGGGCCGCATCCAGCGCGTCTTCTGGTCTTCAGTGCCCGCGATCGCCAGCAGCTCCGCGTTGCCCGAGTCCGGCGCCTGGCACCCGAAGACGTAGGGCGCGTACTCGCTGGTCCCGAGGATCTCGTGCAACAGGCCGAGCTTCAGCTGCCCGTAGCCCTGGCCGCCCAGCTCGGGCCCCAGGTGCGCGGCCCAGAGGCCGTTGTCCTTCACGGCCTGCTGCAACGGCGTCGCGACCCGCCGGAACCCCGCGTGGTCCAGCCCCAGCACCTCCAGCGGGTAGATCTCGGCGCGTACGAACTCCCGCGCCCAGTCCAGCTTCGCCGCGAACTCCGGTTCCGTGGAGAAGTCCCAGGTCATCTGCCGCCCTTCCGGTTCGCCGTACGCCCCTCACGCTAGGAAGGGCGCGCCGGGCGAACCAGCCGTGCGACGGCGGGCCGTTGTGGATTTCCACAGCGGCTGCTCCACCCGGCGCAATCGGGCGTCACCCGACGGGAGCCGGTACCCGACCGTGGAGTGGCTCGTCCCGGTGACCGGGACAACGCGACCTTAAAGTCGGCGACCATGATCCCCGCACAACTTCGCCCTTCGTCCGGATTGGACACCGTCGCCGCCGCGCTCCTGGACCTCCGGTCCGGCCGGCCGGTGATCGTCGTCGACGACGAGGACCGCGAAAACGAGGGCGACCTCATCATGGCCGCCGAACACGCCACTCCCCAGGCCCTCGCCTTTTACCTGCGCCACACCAGCGGACTGGTCTGCGCGCCGATGACTCCGGAGATCGCGGACCGGTTGCGGCTGCCGCCGATGGTGCAGGCCAACGAAGACCCCGCGGGCACTGCCTACACCGTGTCGGTCGACGCCGCGGCAGGCATCGAATCCGGCATCTCCGCGGCAGACCGCGCACACACCCTGCGCCTGCTCGCCGACCCCGCCACCACGCCCGGCGCGCTGTGCCGGCCGGGGCACGTGTTCCCCCTGCGCGCGCGGGCCGGTGGCCTCGCCGAACGCCGCGGCCACACCGAGGCGTCCGTCGAGCTGATGCGGCTGGCCGGGCTCGCGCCGGTGGCCGTGATCAGCGAGGTGTGCAACGACGACGGCAGCGTCGCCCGCCTGCCTCAGCTGCGCGCGCTCGCCGACCGGCTGTGGCTCAAGGTCACATCGATCGAGCAGATCTGCGCCTTCGCGCCCCAGCCCGCGGCGGCCCGGTGACGCTCACCGCCACGGTCTTCGACCTCGACGAGACGCTGGTCGACAGCGCCACCACTTGGAACCGGGTCTTCGCCGCGGTCGCCACCCGCCACGGGGAGGCGTGGACCCCCGCCGACTGGGCCGCGATCCAGGGCAAGAGCACCGCGCACTGGGCCGCGTACCTCGCTTCTCGCTGCGCCGGCCTCACGCCGGAGTCCGCCGTCGCCGAATGCGTCGACGGCATGGTCTCGGCTGTTCGGCGCGGCGAGTTCGGCCTGGTCCCCGACGCCGCCGACCTCGTCGCCACGGCGGCTGAACTGGGCCCGGTCGCCCTGGTCTCCGCCTCACCCCGCCCCTACGTCGAGGCCGCGATCACCACGTTCGGCCTCCCTTTCCGCACCACGGTGACGGGCGACGACGTCACCCGCGGCAAACCCGCGCCCGACCCGTACCTGCTCGCCGCACAGCGCCTCGGCCTGGCTCCGGCGCAGTGCCTCGCCGTCGAGGACTCGAGCTCCGGCATCCGCTCGGCCCACGCGGCCGGCATGACCGTGCTCGCCATCCCCAACCCGACCGCCGCACGCGACTGCGCGGCGCTCGCCCTCGCCGCCCACCACGCCACCGACGCCTACATCGCGGCGAAGACCGTGGACCAGCTGCTGCGGGCGGCCGGCCGGTAGTCCGGCTCGGCGCTCAGTCGGTGACGAACCACTGGCCGCCGCGGTACTCCAGCGTGACGTCGCCCAGGTCGCTGTCGGTGAACTTCACCGCGGCCCGCACCGCGGCGGCCGGGATCTCCACCTTCGTCGAGCTGTCCTCCGTGACGCGGGCCCGGTCGACGGTCGCGCTCTGCAGGGCCTTCTTCTGCGCGGGGGAGATCATCTGGAACATCATCGGGAACGTCTGCTCGCACGGTCCCCACCCTTCGTCCTGCGCCTTCTTGGCGGCCGGCGCCGCGATCTCGCACGCCGTCGCGAGGTCCTGCTTGCCGACCGCGTGCAGATAGGTCTCGTAGCGCGCGACCGCGCCGGCCGCGGACTTCTCCGCGGTAGCCGACTGCGACGACGTGGCCGGCGACGACGAGGTGGCCGGCTGCGTCGAGGTCGACGGCGGCGCGGACGAGGTGGCCGTGGACGGTGGCGCCGGGCTGCTCGACGCAGCCGGCGCCGCCGAGCCGGCGACGCCGCTCGAGCATCCGGCGATCAGCAGGGCAGCACCCGTGGTCAGGACGAGGAGTGCGCGAGCGGACATGGGGGCACCTTTCGGATCAGGAAGAACATCCGGAGGGTAAGGGACCGCGGATGGCCTGTGGGGCGGAACCGGAAAGCCCGACGATTCGTCACACGGAGGCGGGTTTCACCGCGAGATCTTCGCCGACACACCGCCCTGATCAGGAAATAGTGACACATTCGTGTGAACTGCCACATTGCGCGCATCCGCTCGGCTATGGTGCGGCGGTCGAAGCAGTGGACCTTGGGGGAAGGCAGGCGCACATGCGACGAGCTTTGGTCATCGTGGCGTGTTTGGGGACAGCGATCACGGTCGCCGGCTGCGGCGGCGGCACGAACGACGGCACCGCTTCGGCGCCGTCCGGTTCAGCACCCGCCGCGCAGCAACCAGCATCCACCGAGCCCGCGGCCACGACCGCCGATCCGCCGACCGCGTTCGACGCCGGCGCCGGCGCCGGCGCCGGCCTGCCCGCCGAGGCACTGCGCGCCAACGTCGCCGGCAGCGTCGTGTCGACGTTCACGACCTTGCGCGACCGCACCGCCTACATCATCACGCCGACCGCGCTCAACGCGGTGGACGTGCTGACCGGCCGGCAGAAGTGGACCGTCGCGGTCGCCGGCAAGCCCGGCGACCCGTACAACCAGAGCACGCCGTTCGTGAACGAGACCGGACCGCGCCCGCCGGCCGTCGGCGACAAGCTCGCGGTCGGCGCCGTTCCGGTCCTCATGCCGGAACAAGGCACCACCCCGTCCTACATCACGCTGTCGGTGGTCGCCGCCGACAAGGAAACCGGCACCAAGGCCTGGCAGGCGGACATCAAGGTGTCCGACGACCAGTACGCCGACGCCGGCAACGCCGTCACCCAGGTCGTCGCCGTCACCGACAAGGCCGTCGTCGCGAGCTACAGCCAGGACGAGGACCACGTGACTGCCGCGCTCGACCCGGCCACCGGCAAAACCCTGTGGCAGCGCAAGGACTACGTGGCCGGCAGCCTCCACGGCGACGTCCTCGTCGGCACCGACTTCAACGTGCCCGAGAACTCCTCGATGACCCAGGCCACCGCGCTCGACCTGCTCACCGGACAGCAGAAGTGGATCGGTGCGCGCGAGTCCTACGGGCTCACGATGGTCCAGGCCGATCCGGCGCTCGTGGTGGCCAACCGCACCGACTACGGCTCCGGCCATTCGTTCCTGCTGTTCCTCGACCCCGCCACCGGCGCCGAGAAGGCCAAGATCGAAGGCGCGCGCGGCTTCGGCTCCCAGGCCTACGGCGACTGCCTCTACGACCAGCAGTCCGTGCTGACGTGTGAAGAAGACGGCGTGCTCACCGGCTACGACGCCAAGACCGCCGCCAAGCTGTGGAGCCTGCCGGACCAGGCCACCAACCGCGTCGCGCCGAGCGTCACCGTCGCCTGGCACGGCGCCCTGTACGGCAAAACCCAAGGCGGCCAGCCGATCGTGCTGGACGCCAAAACCGGCAAGGACTTGTCCACGGAGAACGTCGGCGCCGCCCCGGTCTTGGTCAGCGAGTACGCCGGCATCGGGGCCGACCAGGACGGAGCGCCCAAGGCTTATCCGGTCAAGAAGTGAGCTGACCGCCTGGTTGTTGCCGGCCAACAGGTTGTTGACCATGCAACGCTGACTCCGTGCCTTACGCCTGGGTGAGTGCGTAGAGGAGGTGGCGGAGCGCGTTCGCGTCCTCGTGGTCTTCGCGCCAGATGAGTCGCAGCTGCAGCGGAGGTGCGTGCACGTCGAGCTTTGCGAGCCGTCGCGAGCCGAAGTCAGCGTGGACTGCGAACTCGGGCAGTAGCGCGATCCCGCGACCGGTGGCGACCCATTCACGGACCTGCGCAAGTCCGCCGACGGCGGTCAGATCGACGTCGGGGCCGAGCCATCGCTTGGTGGCCATCCAGAACGAGCAGCGGGCTTCCCTGCCGATCAGACCTCCTGTCTGCTGGATCTCCTGCATCGTGACCGGATGCCCGAGGAGTGGATGATCTGGCGGGACCACCACAGTCATGGGGACCTCACGGACGTCGAGATACTCCAGGGCTGAGGCAGGTTGGGCGAACCCAAGATCCCCAACGCGTTCCCCGGCGTCGAGGAGTACCGCGACGTCGATCTCGTCGCGATCGAGCGCGTCGAGGAGCCGAGCGCGGTCGGGATCGGGGCGTAGGTGCACTTGGAGGTCCGGCCGCGCTCGGCGAAGGTCGTCCAAGACAGCGGGTAGGAGTTCGTCCGCGATCGAGGCCTGGGCTCCCACGGTGAGTCCTGGAGCGGCATGAAGTTGCTCGGCCGCGACATCGAGTGCCTCAAGCGCTTCGCCTGCGCAGATGAGATAGGCACGGCCGGCTGTGGTCGGATTCATGCCGGTCCGATCGCGTGTGAACAACGGGACCCCGAGCTCGCCTTCGAGCCGGCGTATCCGATCAGAGATCGAGGACGGCGCAAGGCCCAGGACTGCTGCCGTCTGGTTGACCGTTCGATGCTGGACTAGCGCGATCGCCGTGCGCAGTTGGTCGAAGTCCACACGCTCACTCTAGGCGGGTGTTCGGATATTCCGAATGCCGATGCGGTGGTGGCGGTCGAACCGAACCCTGCGAAAGCGGACTCTCCTCTCTCGACGAATCATTCTCGCCGGACCAAGGAGATCCATGCCAGAAGTATCAGCCAAGTCCGCCAGGCGCCAGCAGCGTCGGCCAATACCGCAGCTCGTGGGCATCTCGCTGGCTTACTTCATGGTGCTGCTGGACACCACGGTGCTTGCCGTGGCCGAGCCCAGCATCATGGCCTCACTACACATCGACGTCGTTGGCGTTGGGTGGGCAACCACGATCTACACCATGGCGCTGGCATCCGCCTTGGTCTTCGGCGGCAGCCTGGCCGACCGCTGGGGGGCCCACCGACTCTTCATCGGCGGTGTAATGGGCTTCGGCGCGACGTCCTTGGGCTGCGCGCTCGCGCCCACGCTGTCGGTTCTCCTGGTGTTCCGGGCCATGTTGGGGCTGTTCGCCGCAGCCATCATCCCGAGCTCACTGAGTCTGATCGCCAGCCTGTACCTCGACCCAGTGCGCCGCGGGAGCGCCATC
This sequence comes from Amycolatopsis sp. DSM 110486, assembly GCF_019468465.1. Lineage (NCBI taxonomy): Bacteria > Bacillati > Actinomycetota > Actinomycetes > Pseudonocardiales > Pseudonocardiaceae > Amycolatopsis > Amycolatopsis sp. DSM 110486. Next base: position 3,450,752 of record NZ_CP080519.1, read on the forward strand.
AGCGCGTGGGCCGCGATCAGCGGCGTAGCGATGGCTGCCGGGCCCGTACTCGGCGGGTGGCTCATCGCCGTCGATGGTTGGCGGGCAGTCTTCGTGATCAACGCTCCAATGGCCCTTGTCGTCTTGGCACTCTGCCGGACGTCCATCGCGCGCACGCGGCACGCACGCGCCATCTCCTGGCTACCGCACCTCGGACTGGCAGCAACGTTGGCCACCGCAACGCTCTCATTCACCCAGGCAGGGCAACGCTCCTGGCTTCTGGCCGCGGTATTCGGTCTCATCGCCGTGGGGCTCGCGTATGGCACGACTGTGGTAGATCGAACCTCGCCCGCACCGCTGGTCCCGGCGGCACTGCGCGGTAACCGTCCGGTGTGGACGGCCTTCGGATGGGGCGCCGCGGTCAACTACGCCCTGACCACGGTGATCTTCTCTATCCCGCTCCTCCTGCACACGAACGCAGAGGCAGCCGGAGCAACGCTGCTGCCGATGACCTTGCTGGTCGCCCTGAACCCGCTGCTCACCGGGCGCATCGTCGCCGCCTACGGACCCCTACGGCCGATCCGGATGGGCTTTGTCGCCTTCCCAGTGGGGCTGTGTCTAGTCGCGGTTGCAACGGCAGTCCAGCATCAACCGGTCGTCCTCGCCCTCGGGCTCTTGCTATCCGGGCTCGGAGTGTCCTGGACACTGCCCGCCTTGGTCGGCTTCGCTGTCAACCACGCCGCCCCCGAAGCCGCCGGCTCAATCGGCGGCATCCTCAACTCCACCCGACAAGCCGGCGCCACCATCGCCGCCGCCCTCGCTAGCGCCATGCTGACTCAGCACCACAGCAACACCGCCTCGGCCCTGCCGTTCCTGATCGCGGCGGCAGTCTGCGCGCTCGGCCTCCTCACCGCCACGACGCAGCGCGTTGCCCGCACAGGAGCGCCATCCGTCGTCCGGACGAACGCAGCGGACAACCAGACATGACCCACGCCAACGCACCTTTGTCCACTGAAGGCCGCCGGCGGCTCGTTGTCCGCTGTCGCACCGACCGATCACTCACGTCGCCGCCGAGATGGGCATCTCGCGGGCATGCGCGTCGAAGTGGGTCAACCGCTACCGCCGCTACGGCGAACTCGGTCTCCTGGATCGCCCCTCGACGCCGAACCGTCAGCCGGCAGCCATCCCAAGCGAGGTGGTTAGCCGGATCGAAGAGATGCGGCATACTCACAAGTGGTCGGCTGCCCGCATCACCCACGAACTCGCCGCCGACGGAATCGTCATCTCCCGACGAACAGTCACACGCCACCTTGCGGCACTCGGGCTGAACCAGCGCCGCTTCATCGACCCGAACGGCGAGAACAACCGCGAGATCCGCAAGATCATCGCCCGCCGTCCCGGGCACATGGTCCATATCGATGTGAAGAAGGTAGGCCGGATTCCCGATGGCAGCGGCTGACGCGCTCATGGTCGGGAAGTGATCGAACTAAGGCTGCGGAGCGCATGAAGGCGAAGACGAAACGGCGTGGATACGTCTATCTGCGCTCCGCGATCGATGGCTACTCACGCCTCGCCTACACCGAAGCCCTCGCGGACGAGAAGGCCGCCACCGCGATCGAGTTCATGCACCGGGCCCGGGTCCGGTTCGCCGCGCACGGCATCACCCGGATCGAACGGATCGTCACCGACAACGGAGCCTGCTACCGCTCAGAGGCCTTCGCTCGGGCGTTGCTCGGCTCGCGAGAGCAGCGGATCACGCCGTACACGCCGCGGCACAACGGGAAGCTGGAACGCTACAACCGGATCATCTCCGAGGAGTTCCTCTACGCCCGCACCCGGACCTCAGAAGACCAACGCGCAGAAGCCCTCAAGATCTGGAACGTCCACTACAGCTACCACCGACCCCGCGGCTCTGCCGACGGAGAGCCGCCAGCCTCGCGGCTACGCGAAGGCGTCAGCAAGGTCCTGGCCTCCTACACCTGGTCCTCCGGTGACAGCCGGAGCAATTCCCGTGCCAGTGCGTCGTTCTGACGGAACATGATCGCGTTCGTCCGGGGCCGCGTGAACGCCCCGGGCGAACGGATGCTCGTGTGCACGCCCATGGCGAACCGGCGCGGGTGCGGGGTGCCCGCGGCGTCGACCAGGCGCGAATCCGTGATGCGCGTGGCGATCCGGCCCGACGGCTGGTCGTCGCCCGCCGCGTCGGGAACGGTTTCCTCGACCAACGCGCCGGCGTCGCGCATCTGGCGGAGCAAGGTGTCGAATACGCGCGGCACACTCGCTTCCGGCAGCCGCGCCTCGATCAACGTCCGGGCCCGGACCACGTCGGGGAAACTCGAACTCGACGCGGCGAAAACCCCCGCCGATTCGTCCGCCGTCACCAGTAAATCCGCGCCCAGGAACGAAATCAGCCCGGCGTCGGCCAGGGCCAGCAATTCCTCCAACCGGCGCGGCGGCGGCCCGCTCGCGTAGTAGGAAAAGAACCCGCGGAACCAGCCGTCCATGTCCGAGACCTGCGACGCCGCCGAAAGCCGGCCCGTCATCAGCAAGGCCGGCAGCTGTCCGACCACCGACAACAACGCCATGAACGCCCCGAGATCCGCGCTGAACCGCTGATCCGCGCGCCGCGCGAGATCGGCCTCCACGTACTCCCGGACGACCTTTCCGAATTCCTCCGGGGATTCGAAATGCGCGCCACCGAACGGCCGATCCAACCGCTCCAGGTCAAGCCGGTCCTGTTCGGCCGGCACCGCGGAGACAACCAGCGCGTCCATTTCGGACGCCCCCCAGTCCAGATCCGCGAACCGATCCGCGAACACCGCGAAATCCATCAGGACCCGCGAGGGATGACCGGTGAACAGCTCCGTGTAATACGCCCACGCCAGTTCCTTGGCGATCAACGGCCACACATCCGCGCGGAAGTCGATCGGCCCCGGCTTCGCGCACAGCGCCTCGATCGCGTAGGAATCGAAGAACCTGGGCAGCTGCAACGGTTTCCCGCGCAACCGGTACCCCGTCTTCGCGTGATACGGGACCCCGCGCCGCGAGCCGACGTGGAGCACCGGCTCGGCGCCGCTGGGGTGGTAACGCAGGCCGCCGCCGGGCAGGTCCTCGAAGCGGCCGCCGCGGCCCTCGGTGAGCAGGAGCATGAGGTCGACGAACGCGAGCCCGAACCCGCGCACCAGCACGGACTCACCCGCCGGCACGCCGGAGTAGTCGACGTCGGCGGTGTAGCCGGCCGGGTAATACGCCAGGTCGTGTCGCTCGGCGAACGACTCCAGCGCGCTCTCGGCCGGGTCCGGCGTCGCGTCGAGGTGGCCGACGGTTAGGAGCACGGCGTCGGCTGTCACTACCTCACCGTTGTCGAGGCGCACGCGCTGCGGCGGCCCGTCGTCGATCGCGACGGCCGAGCTCGCGTGCTCCACCACCTCGATCCCCGGCGGCAGCTCGGCGAGCACCTTCTCGTAGAACCACCTCAAGTACAGGCTCTGCAGCCGCCGCGTCGGGAAGTCCGTGCTGGTGAGCGCGTCGAACTCCGCACGCAGGTCTTCGGGCACGGGGAAGGACAAAGAGCCCGAACGGACCTCGCGGGCCCACTCGATGAGCGACGGCCCGGGCGCGACCGGTCCCGCCATGCGCACCGAGTCGTCCGTGTACATCGTGACGTCCTCGGGCATGGAGTTCATGCGCAGCAGCGGCGACTGCTCGTAGCGCCACACGCGGCCCGGCCCCACGGGGAACGGGTCGATCAGGTGCACCACGAAGCGCCGGTCGCCGAGCAGTTCGGGTGCGTTGACGGAGAGCCGCTCCAGGACGCCGACCCCGCGAGGTCCGGCGCCCACGACGGCGAGCGTGAACGTCGGGTGATCGGCCACGGACTCGAAGCTACGCCGTAAGGCGGCCACGAAGTGGCGCTCCCACAGTGCGGACACCGGTGCAACTGCACTATGCAGGGCGGCATCCGGGCGAGTGTGGCGCAGGCCACATCACGCTACCCTCGTGATCTTGCCGGTGCTCGGCGCTATGGTCTGGACACTCGGAGAACTGTCTGTGACCCGTTGGATACCGGCGAAAGAACCTAGAGATTCACCAACAGTCACGAGACACTGACCTTGGCAACTCACGTTTTGTGATTGGCTCGTGACCACGAGGTCCTAAAGTCACCGCCTGATCACCGTGCGGAACCGTCCGCACACGAATGTCGGGGAGAAGCACGCATGACGGCAGCACCGGGACGGGTGACGTTCCGCGAGGTCTTCGGGGTCGCCGAGTTCCGCGCGATGTGGTTCGGCGAGCTGCTGTCGATCGCCGGCGACCAGCTGGCCCGCGTCGCGCTGTCCGTGCTGGTCTACGCCACTACACAGTCGGCCACGCTCACCGGCCTCACCTACGCGCTGACGTTCTTCCCGTCCCTGCTCGGCGGCATCTTCCTCACCGGCATCGCCGATCGCTTCTCCCGGCGCACGGTGATGGTGGCGGTCGACTCCGCGCGAGCCGCACTGATCCTGCTGGTGGCCATCCCCGGGCTGCCGTTCTGGGTCCTGTGCGTGCTCGTCGGCTGCGTCTCACTGCTGAACCCGCCGTTCAAGGCGTCCCAGCTGGCTCTCCTGCCGCAGGTGCTCGAAGGCGACCGGTTCGTTGTCGGCATGGGCATCCGCAGCATGACGGTGCAGTCGGCCCAGCTGCTCGGTTTCGCCGGCGGTGGCGCGCTGCTGCTGGCGGTCGACCCGCGCCTGGCGCTGGTCCTCGACGCCGGCACGTTCGTGCTCTCGGCCCTGTTCATCCGCTTCGGTGTGAAGGCGCGCCCCGCGGCCGCGACCGGGGAGAAGCGCAAGCCGTTCCTCGCGTCGCTGAGCGCGGGCGGCAAGGTCGGCTTCGCGACCTCGGCGCTGCGTTCGCTGATGCTGTTCACCTGGCTGGCCGGCCTGATGCCGGTGTACGAGGGCATCGCGGCGCCCTACGTCGCGTCGTCCGGCGGCGGCCCCGAGGTGATCGGCCTGCTGCTGGCCGCCGACCCGGTGGGCAGCGTGATCTTCACCTTCATCTACACGCGCTGGGTGCCCGCCGAGGTGCGGCCGAAGCTGATCGGGCCGATGACGGCGCTCGCCGCGATCCCGCTCCTGCTCTGCTTCCTGCAGCCGGGGCCCGTCGCGTCGATCATCCTGTTCGTGATCTCCGGCGGGTTCGGCACGATCGCGTTGCTGCAGGCCACGGCCTCGCTGACCGTCGCGGTGCCCGACGAGACCCGGGCGCAGACGATGGGCCTGTCCAACACGGGCCTGACGACCACGATGGGCGTGGTTCCCCTGATCGGCGGAGTGATCGCCGACCACCTGACCGCCCAGACGACTGTCGGGATCTTCGGGTTCGTCGGACTTCTGATTACGATTCCGCTAACGATCATGTGGCAGAGGACGTTCTCCGCCCGGACGAGCGAGGGTACGGCGAAGGAAGCCACACGCGCCGAGCATGCGTGACATGCTCCGCGCGTGGGCTCTGACCTGCGCGACCTTGCGGTGCTGCTACGCGGTCACTGGTCCTTGCTGCGCATAGCTGGTCACCCTTCATCCGGCGTGTTCGGGAAAAAGGTACACACCTAAGGCCCTTGTGGACAGGCGGCAAACGGCCTGAAACTGTGCGTGAGGAGAGTGTCACCGGACATTCGCGCAAGGGTTTGGGGGAAAAATGGTCACATCGGGGGAATGGTCTGGACGGGGCCTGATTGGTTCCGTGGCGGGCTGGGCGCTGTGGTCGCGGCCGCGACGGTGGATCGCCGTCACGCTCACGAGCATGGTCGTCGCCGTGGTCCTGGCGGTCGTGAGCAGCGTGCTGGTCCCGGTCACCGCGGCTCAGCTGGAGCTGTTCGCGCTGATCACAGGCCTGGCCGTCGCCCAGACCGAGATCACCCGGCAGATCGAGCGCCAGCGCCGGATGCTCAGCCGGGGCCCGCACATCAACGTGACCTCCGTGTGGCTGCTGCCCGCCGCGCTGCTGGTGCCGCCGCAGCTCGTGGCCGCGCTGGCCGTTCTGCTCTACGTCTACCTCGCGTTCCGGAGCTGGAATGGCACCCGTCCGGGTGAGGCGCACCGCGTCGCGGCGAACGCGACGACCATGATCCTTTCCGGTTTCGGCGCCGCGCTCGCCGGTCACCTCACGGGCAGCCAGGGTGTCGCGATGGTCGCCGCCGCCGCGCTCGGCTACTTCGTCGTGAACACCGCGCTGACCGGCCTCGGCCTGTACCTCGCCGACCCGGCGAAGGCAACCCCCGCGTCCTGCCTCGGCACCATGGACGACAACGTCCTCGAGGCGTCGATCCTGTGCGTCGGCGGTCTGCTGACCATGGTGCTCACCAACGAGCCGCTGCTGTCGGTGCTGGTGATCCTGCCCCTGTACGTGCTGCAGCGCTCGGTGCTGATCAAGCGCCTCGAGGAGCTCGCGACCACGGACCAGAAGACGCAGCTGCTCAACGCCACCACCTGGCAGGACGGCGCACAGCGCGAGGTCTCCCGCGCCGAGCGCGAGAACGGCAGCTTCGGTGCGCTGATGATCGACCTCGACCACTTCAAGTCCATCAACGACACCTTCGGCCACCTCGCGGGCGACGACGTGCTCAAGGCCGTCGCCGCCGCCGTCAAGCAGGAGACACGCGCCCACGACCTGGTCGGCCGCTTCGGCGGCGAGGAGTTCGTGGCGCTGCTGCCCTCGACGTCGAAGGAAGACGCGATCGTCACGGCGGAACGCATCCGCCGGCGCATCAGCGAGCTCGTGATCCAGACGCGCACCAACGAAGGCGAGGCCGTCGCGATCTCCGAGCGCACGGCGTCGATCGGCGTCGCGTCGTTCCCCATGGACGGCACGAGCGTCGATGAAGTCATGGCTTCCGCGGACGCCGCCGTGTACGCGGCGAAACATGGCGGCCGCAACCGGGTGATCGGCGCGGTTTCTTCGCCGGTCCGGGAGCTCGCGGCCGTCGCGTAGCTCGGCATGGGGTCCGGCCGGCTTCCTCCCCCGAGCCGGCCGGACTACCGCAGCCTTTCGATCACATCCGCCGCCTGGGTCTGCAGCCTCAGCACCCCACCGACGGTGAACTCCGTGAGCAGGTCCACCAACGCGTCCTGGGCCGGCGGGTCACCTTCCCAGGACACTTGGACCAACGCTTCGGTCATCGCGAAGTACAGCGTCACCAGCGCTTTGTCGGCCCGCCCCGAGTCCACGCCGTACGCCGCCCAACGCTTGCGGCTCGCCTCCGCGTAGATCACGGCCAGCCGCTCCCGCAGCCTCGTCAGCGCCGGATTCCCCGCCCGCTCGGCCTCTCTGAGGACGGGAAACGAGTGTGGGTCCTCCTCGACGAACCGGAACATGTTCGCGTAGTTCGCCCTCGCCCACGCCCGCAGATCCGGCTCGGACGCATCCCTCGCCGGCGCCCCGATCGCTTCGAACGCCCTCTCTTCAGCGGCCCCGACCACCTCGGCGAACAGATTCTTCCGTTCCCCGAACTGCTCGTAGACCGCTTGCCGCGACACCCCCGCGGCCCTCGCGATCTCCTCGATCGTCGCCGCCTCGAACCCATGCCGCGCCACGGCCTCCGTGGCCGCCCGCACGACCCGGCCGCGCTGCTCCGCCACGGGCAACTTCCGCGGCCTCCCACGCTGCGCGGGGCTCGACATCGGTGCGCTCACCTCGCGTGCTTCCTCCCTGCGCTCTCGTCCTGGTTCAAGCATGCTGCACCACACCCGGCGACCATCACACCAGATAGGCCTGCGCCTGCAACGTGAACAGTTCCGCGTATCCCGCCTGAGCCGCCATCAGCTCCTCGTGCGTGCCGTACTCGGCGACCTTGCCGTGGTCCAGCAGGAGAATGCGTTCGGCCTGGCGGACGGTGGAGAAGCGGTGCGAGATGTACAGCGTCGTGCGGCCGGCCGCGAGGGACCGCAGGCGCGTGAACAGATCGTGTTCGGCCTGGGCGTCGAGGGCGGATGTCGGTTCGTCGAGGATCAGGATCGGGGCCTCGCGCTGGAAGGCGCGGGCGAGGGCGATCTTCTGCCACTCACCGCCGGACAGCGAGACGCCCTGGTCGAACCATCGACCCAGAGGCGAGTCGTAGCCGGACGGCAGGCGTTCGATGCGTTCGTCCGCGCCGGCGCGGCGGGCGGAGTCCTCGATGTGGGGGCGGTCTTCCAGCCGGTGGAGGTCGCCGAGGCCGATGTTCTCGGCCGCCGTTCCTTGGTACGTCACGTAGTCCTGGAACATCGCGCTGATCTGGGTGCGCAGCTCGTCCGGGTCGTACGAGCGGATGTCGACGCCGTCGAGCAGGATGCGGCCGCCGGTGGGGTCGTAGAGCCGGCACAACAGCTTGAACAGGGTCGACTTGCCCGCGCCGTTGCGGCCGACCACCGCCACCGTCTCGCCCGGCCGGATGTCGAACGAAACCCCGTCCAGGGCCGGTTCCTCGGCGCCCGGGTAGCTGAAGCTCACCGACTCGAAGGTGATGTGTCCCTCCACAGTGGACGGCAAGGGCCGCGGCGAGGCGGGCGCCACGATCTCCGGCTCCGTGTCCAGGAACCGGTACAACGTGTCCAGGTACAGATTGTTCTCGTACATCCCCGAAAACGCCGTGAACAAGCCCGAAACCGAAGCCTGCACCGACGTCGCCGCGGCCGTGTACAGCGCCAGGTCGCCCAGCGTCAGGCGCCCGCCGACGGCCTCCAAAGCGATGTACAACGCGATCGCCGAGCCGGCCAGCGTCGACAACAGCCCCCACGACGTCGAGCTGACGTTGCGGCGAACCGTCAGCCGCCGTTGCCGCTCGTACGACACCACGCCGAGCCGCCGGAACCTCTCAACGAAGTACGGCCCGAGGCCGAACAGCTTGGTCTCCTTCGCGTACGTGTCCGTGGTGACCAGCGACGACAGGTAATCCATCCGCCGCTTGATCGGCGACATCAGGAACGTCAGCCAGAACGCGCGCGACCCGTACTTCGACTGCGTGATGAACGCCGGGATCGGCGCGAGCAGCGCCACCAGCGCCAGCAACGGGCTGATCGACACCAGCAGCGCGATCATGCTCGAGAACGTGATCGCCGTGCGCACCAGCCCCAGCGCCGAGTTCATCATCGACAACGGCCGCGTCGGCGCCTCCTGCGCAGCCTGGCGCAGCATGTCGTACGACGTCGAACCCTCGAAGTACGCCAGCTGCAGCTTGCTCGCGTGGTCCATGACCTGGTGCCGGATCGTGAGCGTCATCCGCTCTTGCAGGAGCGTCTGCGCGATCGACGTGATCGCGCTGCTGATCGCGGTCGCGGCCAGCACGCCGAACTGGAACAGCGTGATCCGCACGATGTCGTCGATCGAGCCCTTGTGCTGGATGGCGGCGACCACGGCGTCCAGCAGCAGCTTCGCGATGTACGCCGTGGCCGTCGGCAGGAGGCCGGACAGCAGCGTGACCAGCGCCAGCAGGATGGTGAGCGTCGGGCTGGCCTGCCAGGTCAGCCGCACGACCTTCGGCAGGCCGCGGACGGTGCCGGACACCGACGTCTTCATCCGCTTGAACCGCGACTTCAGGTCTTTGGGTTGGTCCGGCTGCGGGGGTTCCGGGATGTCGACCGGTCCCGTCAGGCCACTGTCGGGCACCGTCTGCGCCGGCCTGCGCCCCCGGCCGCCGGGCCGTCCGCCCGGGATGAACCCGCCTGGGATCACGCGGACACCGCGCCGTGCAGGAAAACGTCGATCATCTCCGTGGTTTCCGGCGAACCGGGCATCGGCCGGCTCTGCGCGAAAAGCATCGAGAGGAACAAGGAAGCGGCCTTGTTCACCGGCAGCCGCAGGCGGTCGGTGTCCGGGACGAACAGCTCACGGACGGCTCGGTGCATCGCCTCGAACGACTCGCGCCGGCTGTCGCCGGTCACCGACTTGCGGTTGCGCGCCTCCTCCGGCGGCGTCCGTCCCTTCATGGTCGCGGCCATCACGGCACCGACTCGCTGCAGGTGCGCGGTCAGTGCGTCGACGGCTTCCATCAGCCGCTTCTCCAACGGCAGCTCACTCGGGATCTCCCCGATCATCTCCAACGCCTCCCCAGGGTCGAGCGCGGCTTCCACACACGCGTCGAACAGCTCGTCCTTGTCGGTGAAAACGCGGAAGATGGTGCCCTCGCCGATGCCGGCCGCGCGGGCGATCTGCGCGGTGGTGACCCCCCGGCCGTGTTCCACGACCAGCGGGAGCACCGCGCGCACGATCATCCGGCGGCGGTCGTCGGGCGCCATCCCCGGCGCACGTTTCCTCGTCTCCATGCCGACCAAGCTACGGAGTGAGTACTCACTCCGTCAACCCGGTAACGCGGCGCGAGGTGCCGTCGACTTAGGGACTCACATCCGCCGACCCGAGGAGCGCCGGTGCGCGGCAAGCCGTTCGACGAGCCCACAGTGGGACGCCTGCCGCCAGGCGCGCGAGGTCCTGTCCGCCGAGGCCGAGAAGAGCCACCACGCGCTGTACGCCAAGCTGCGCGAGATCGTCAGTGGCGTGCTGCGGCTCGACGCGTTCTTCGTCGCCCTCTTCCGCGACGCCGGCCACGTGCTCTACGCCTACCAGTACGACGGCGCCGAGTACGCGCTCCCGGGCGTCCGGCCGGTCAACCCCGAAGGCCCCACGGGCTGGGTGCGCGCCCACAACCGCTCCTACACCTACCGCACCGACGCCGGCGCCATCCTCAACCGCGGCATCCCTTGGGGCGACAAGGAACGCCGTTCGGCCGACGCGCTCGTCGTCCCGATGCGCCGCACGCACACCGGCGAGGTGATCGGCGTCGTCTCGGCCCAGACCTACACCGCCGGCAGCTACGGCGACGCCGAACTCGCCGCGCTGGAGTGGCTCGCCGAGATGGTCGCCCGGATCCTGTCGGCCGAGGACGAGGACCGCGAGCTGCTGGCCCGGCTCGACGACGGGCACCGGCCGGCCGCCGAACGCTTGCTCGGACGGACGGTGTCGGCGCTGGTCGTGGAGCGCGTCGCCGTGGTCTGGCAGGCGGCGGCGCAGCTCGCGAGCGAGCTGGAGTCGGAGGGCCACCGCCTCGGGCCGCGGGCGCGTGACCTGGTGCGCGAGTGCGAGCGGCTCCAGATGGACTCCGCGGAGATCGAGTTCGCCGGTTACCGAGAGGCGGCGGCGCGGTTCGACTCGCTGAGCCGGCGCGAGCGTGACGTCGCCGAGCTGATGGGCTTGAGCGACAGCGAAATCGCCGCACAGCTGTACGTCGCCCGCTCCACAGTGAAGACCCACGTGCGCAGCATCCTGCGCAAGTACGGCGCCAAACACCGTTCGACGGTCGTCGAGGAAGTCTCCACCTACCTCGGTTACGCCCGTGAGCGAGGCGGCTCATCCTCGGGATGAACAGGGGCCGCCATATTTTTCATCCTCGCGCCGAGAGAATCGTTGTGGTATCGCGGATAACATGGTGCCGGTGCGCGTGGAAAACGGCTCCGTGTGGAGTGTTCTGCTCGAATTCCTGATCGCTCTCTGGTGGTTCTTCGTCGCGATCGGAATTGCCAAGTTCCTCGTTGTTCCCCTCGCCAAATGGATGCTCGTCACCGTTTTCGAGTCACTCAAAGGCGCCTCGGGTGCCGGCCGGACGGTGCGCCGGCTGCTCGCCTTTCCCATCACGGGTTTGCTGAGCACGCAACGCAAAGCGCGCGGTGGCCACCGGGACAGCCGGCTCGACCTCTTCACCGTGGACTTGGTTTTCGGTGTGGTCGTGAGCGGTTTTCTCCAGGGGATCCTGCTGACCGCGGTGTCGACCATCGTGGTGGTCGTTCTTTGTTTTCTGATCTTCTGAACGGAGGGGTGAATCTTGGCGGTCGACGAGTTGGCGCCGAGCGGCCGGAATGTGCCGTTCGAGGTTCAGGACGCGAATGGGAATCTGCCGGCGAGCGGCAGTGCCGATCTCGCGGAGGTCGCGGTCAGCGCGATCGCCCACGCTCTCGGCTTCCCGACGGCCGCACTCGTGCGTTCGGTCGTGGTGGTGGTCGCGCGAACCTACTCCGAGATCAAGGTGGAGCTGCAGGGGCAGCGGGTGGACCGGCGGATCAAGCTGCAGACGATGACCATCGAGCGGTTCTACACCGCCATGGCGCGCGTGGACGCCGATCCCTACTGGCACCCGGAAGCGAAAGCGACCCTCGCCGAGGCCCTGGCGGCGGAGATGAAGCAGGAAATCGCCAGGCTGCTCCGAAGCTAGAGAGGAACTGCGATGTCCGAACTGATCAGGAGGACCGGGGCCGAGGTCGAGCGCCGGCCGCCGGAGAGGGCGGTGGAGCTCGCCGCGACTGCGCACCGCAAGGTCGTGGTCAAGCGTCAGGAACTCCGCGTGGCGCTGAGCATCGCCGAGCGGACCGCGGAAGCGCCTGCTGGACGAAATGGCGGCGCGCCGGCGTCCGCCGACGGCGATCGAAGCGAGGGGTGGGGTCCTGCGCGGCCTGTGGCGCAGGATCCGGTGAACCGGTTGCGGCCCGGAAACCACCGGGCCGCAACCGTGCCGGAACGGCTCAGTACGTGATCGCCACGGCCGGGTCGGCGAGCAGCGCGCCGACGTCGGCGAGGAACTCCGAGCCCTGCTGGCCGTCGACCACGCGGTGGTCGAAGCTCAGCGACAGCTGCATCACCTTGCGGACCTTGATTTCGCCGTCCACGACCCACGGGGTGTCGCGGATCGCGCCGACCGCCAGGATCGCCGACTCGCCCGGGTTGATGATGGGCGTGCCGGTGTCGACGCCGAAGACGCCGACGTTGGTGATCGTGAACGTGCCGTTGGCCATCGCCGCGGGCGTGGTCTTGCCCTCGCGCGCGACGTCGGTGAGCTCGGTCAGCGCGACGGCCAGCTGCTTGAGCGACATCGCGTCGGCGTCGAAGATCTTCGGCACCACGAGCCCGCGCGGGGTCGCCGCGGCGATGCCCAGGTGCACGTAGTCCTTGTAGACGATCTCTTGCGCCGCCTCGTCCCACACCGCGTTGACGTCGGGCGTGCGCTTCGCCGCGAGGCACACGGCCTTGGCGGCGAACGCGAGCGGCGTCAGCTTTACGCCGCTGAACTCACGCGACTTCTTGAGCTTCTCGCGCAGCTCCATCATCGGCGTGACGTCGACGGTCAGGAACTCCGTGACGTGCGGTGCCGTGTAGGCGCTCTGGACCATCGCGGCGGCGGTGGCCTTGCGGACGCCCTTGATCGGTACGCGACGTTCGCGGGTGGCGGCGTCGTAACTGATGTCCACAGTGGACGCCACAGCGGCTGCCGGGGCAGAGCCGTTTGCTGCGCGCTCGACGTCTTCACGCGTGATGACGCCACCGTCGGCGGTGCCGGTGACCGCGTAGAGGTCGATGCCGAGGTCCTTGGCGAGCCTGCGCACCGGCGGCTTGGCCAGCGGCACGTAACCACCAACCGGAGCCACCGGAGTCACGGCCACCGGAGCCACGGCCACGGGAGCAGGCGCCACAGGCGCAGGGGCCGGCGGAGCGGCAACAGCCACCGGAGCGGCCTTGCGCGCCCGCCGTTTCGTCTCCACCGCCTTGGAGCCGTAGCCGACCAGAGGCTTCATCTCCTCCTCGGCCGCAGCTTCCGGAGCAGCAGCCGGCGCCGCCTTCCCGCCCGGATCGACGTCCAAGGTCAGCAACGGAGCCCCGACCTCGACCGTCTGCCCCACCTCGACGAGCAGCTCGGTGATCACCCCGGCCCACGGGATCGGCAGCTCGACGGCGGCCTTCGCGGTCTCGACCTCGACCACGATCTGGTTGACCGTGACCGCGTCGCCCGGCTTCACGTGCCAGGCGAGGATGTCGGCCTCGGTCAGCCCCTCTGCCGTGTCCGACAGGGGGAACTGTTTGTACTCAGGCATTTCAGCGAGTGCCCCCTTACCAGTTCAGCGAGCGGTCGACGGCGTGCAGCACCCGGTCCAGGTCGGGGAGGTAGTACTCCTCGAGCTTGGCCGGCGGGTACGGCGTGTCGAAACCGGCGACGCGCAGGACGGGGGACTCCAGGGAGTAGAAACACTCCTGCTGCACGCGGGCCGCGATCTCCGAGGTCAGCGACGACTCGGACGGCGCCTCGCTCACGGCGATCAGCCGGCCGGTTTTGCGCACCGACTCGAACACCGGACCCAGGTCGAGCGGCGAGAGCGTGCGCAGGTCGATGACCTCGAGCGACTTGCCCTCGTCCTCGGCGGCCCCGGCGGCGTCGAGCGCCACCTTCACCGACGGACCGTAGGCGACGACGGTCGCGGTGGTCCCCTCGCGCACCACGCGCGAGCCGAACACCCGGCCCGGCGACGCGTCGGTGTCGACCTCCATCTTCAGCGCGCCCGAGTGGTAGAGCTTCTTGGGCTCGAAGAAGAGGATCGGGTCGTCGGAGCGGATGGCCTCCTGGATGCCCCAGTAGGCGTCGACCGCGTTGGACACCGAGACGACCTTCAGGCCGGCGATGTGCGAGAACAGCGACTCGGGCGACTCCGAGTGGTGCTCCACCGCGCCGATCCCGCCGCCGAACGGCACGCGGATCACCACGGGCATCTTGATCTTGCCCTGCGTGCGGTAGTGCAGCTTCGCCAGCTGCGAGGAGATCTGGTCGAACCCGGGGAAGATGAAGCCTTCGAACTGGATCTCGCACACGGGCCGGAACCCGCGCACGGCCAGGCCCACGGCGGTGCCGATGATGCCCGACTCGGCCAGCGGCGTGTCGAGCACGCGCTGCTCGCCGAAGTCCTTCTGCAGGCCGTCGGTGATGCGGAAGACGCCGCCGAGCTTGCCCACGTCCTCACCCATGATCAGGACCTTCGGGTCCTCTTCCATCGCTCGGCGCAGGCCGAGGTTGATGGCCTTGCCGATCGTGAGCTTCTGCGGTTCGGCCATCAGTGCTCACCCGCCGTCGCGAAACCGTCCAAATAGGACAGGAACTCTTTTTGCTGCGCTTCGAGAGCCGGTGAGGACTCGGCGTAGACGTTGGCGAAGATCCGCTCGGGCGGCGGCTCCGGCATGTTGAACGTGTAGTCGCGAAGCTGCGTCGCGAACTCGTCGGCTTCGGCCTGCACCTGGTCGAAGAAGTCGTGGTCCGCACCGCCGCCGCGCGCGAGGTAGGCGCGCACGCGCTCGATCGGGTCCTTGAGCTTCCACTCCTCCAGCTCGTCCGAGAGCCGGTAGCGGGTGGGGTCGTCGGTGGTGGTGTGGGCGTCCATCCGGTAGGTGAAGGCCTCGATCAGCACCGGGCCGTTGCCGTGCCGGCACTCCTCCAGCGCCCACCGGGTGACGGCGAGGCAGGCGAGCACGTCGTTGCCGTCCACGCGGATGCCGGGGAAGCCGTAGCCGCGGGCGCGCTGGTACAGCGGCAGGCGCGACTGGCGCTCGGTCGGCTCGGAGATGGCCCACTGGTTGTTCTGGCAGAAGAAGACGAGCGGCGCATCGTAGACGGCGGCCCAGACGAAGCCTTCGTGCACGTCGCCCTGCGAAGTGGCGCCGTCGCCGAAGTAGCAGATCGTGGCTTCACCGTCGTCGTCGCCGACTTTGCCCTCGAACTTCTGGCCCATCGCGTAACCGGCGGCGTTGAGCACCTGGTTGCCGATGACGATCGTGTACGGGTGGAAACGGTGTGCGGCGAAGTCCCAGCCACCCTGGTCGGTGCACCGGAAGATGCCGAGCAGCTCACGCAGGTCCACGCCACGCGTGTACGCGACACCGTGCTCGCGGTAGCTCGGGAACGCCATGTCCGTGGGCTTCAGCGCGCGGCCGGAGCCGATCTGCGCGGCCTCCTGGCCCAGCAGCGGGACCCAGATCCCCAGCTGCCCCTGGCGCTGCATCGCGTTGGCCTCGCGGTCGGCGCGGCGCACCAGCACCATGTCGCGGTACAGGTTGCGCAGCGCCTCGTCGTCGACGTCCGCGACGTACTTGTCGAACCGCGGCGACGGGATTCGCTGACCTTCGGGGGTGAGCAGCTGAGTCAGCTCAGCGCCACCTTCGCTCGTTGCTCGCAGACCCGCGATCACCTGTTCGGGCGAGGGCTTGGCCGCTACGGCGGCGGGCCCGTCTCCAGGTTCGGGGTGCGTCCACTGTTCGGACGGCATGCGCAGTATCTCCTCGGTGTCGGCGCCGCGGTGGCCGCTTGTGGCGGCCACAGCGACTGCACCGGCGGGGACCTACGCCCCGGATTCGGGGCGTCTGGCCACCGTCGGCGTTGACGGTTCTCGTCGCCATCCTGGCACGAAGCCGCGCGCGATGGTGAACCGCGGATGCTGATTTGTTGCTGAGATCCGGGCGCCTGAACAGGCAAAACGCTGGGAAATCCGAGTATGGGACGAACGATGATCGGGAATCCGCACCGCTGCCCACCAGGCGTCACCGGTCGGGCACCGGTCGCGTCCGGGTGGCGGGTTTCACCGACTCGGCAGCGGTCGTGACGTCGGTCACCGTGGCAGGATGGCCGGCGTGGAACAGAAATCCGTACGTGAAACCGTCGTCTCGACGTGGATCAACGACGTCGTGCCGAGCCTGTCCGGTCTCGTCGCGATCCCGGCGTTGTCCCCGGCGTTCGACGCGGACTGGGCCGCGAGCGGTCACCTCGCCGCGGCCGTCGAACACGTGAAGACGTTCATCGCCGGGCGTGACCTGCCGGGTGTGTCGATCGACGTCGTGCAGCTCGAGGGGCGTTCCCCGCTGCTGTTCGTGGACGTGCCCGCCACCGCGGGCGCCACGGACAAGCCGACCGTGCTGATGTACGGCCACCTCGACAAGCAGCCCCCGGTCGGCGGCTGGTCCGAGGGCCTCGACCCGTGGACGCCGGTGATCCGCGACGGCCGCCTCTACGGCCGCGGCTCCGTCGACGACGGCTACTCCGGCTACGCGGCCGTGTCCGCGCTGGAGGCCGTGCGCGCGGCCGGCGGCGAGCACGCGCACACCGTGGTGCTGCTGGAGACGGGTGAGGAGTCGGGCAGCCCCGACCTGCCCGCGTACGTCGAGCACCTGAGCTCGCGTCTTGGCGAGGTCGGCCTCGTCGTCTGCCTCGACGCGGGTGGCATGGACTACGAGCGGCTGTGGCTGACCACAAGCCTGCGCGGCATGCTGCACCTCACCGTCACGGTGCAGCTGCTCGCGACGGCCCAGCACTCCGGCCTGGCCAGCGGCGTGGTCGCTTCGTCGTTCCGCGTGCTACGGCAGCTGCTGGAGCGCATCGAGAACGGCGAGACGGGCGAGATCAAGCTCACGGAGCTCAACGTCGAGGTGCCGGCGAGCCGGCTGGCCGAGATCGAGGCCGTGGCCGAGGTGGCGCCGGAGAAGCTGCAGACCGCGTTCCCGCTGGTCAGCGGCGGTCGGACGATGTCGGAAGACGCGCTGGAGCTGCTGCTGAACAACTACTGGCGGCCCACGTTGTCGATCATCGGCGCCGACGGCTTCCCGCTGCCCGCCAACGCCGGCAACGTGCTGCGCGAGAGCACCACGCTCACGCTGAGCTTCCGCCTGCCGCCCACGGCTGAGGCGGCTCCTGCGTTGGCCGCCGTGAAGCGCGTGCTGACCACGGACGTGCCGTACGGCGCTTCGGTGACCATCCACGAAGACGCGCAGGCCGAGAACGGCTGGAACGCGCCCGAGGAGGCGCCGTGGCTCTCGGCCGCGCTGCGCCGCGTCAGCGACGAGGTGTTCGGCCGCCCCCACCGCGCCGCCGGCATGGGCGGGTCGATCCCCTTCATGGGCCTGCTCGGCGAGAAGTACCCGCAGGCACAGTTCCTGGTCACGGGCGCGTGCGGCGCCGACTCGAACATCCACGTGCCGGACGAGTGGCTGAACCTGGACTACGCGCAGCAGGTCACGGAGGCCGTCGCGCACATCTTGGACGCGCACGCACGGAGCTGAGGTTGTGGTGAAAAGTCCCGGCGCCGGTTGGTCGGTGCCGGGACTTTCCCAACCGTGGGTGCTCCACAGTAGACGCCCTGTGGTTTGGACCACACACTGTTCGCGTCTCAGCTGGTACCGGGAGTCACGACTGCATAGGGTGAAACTGCGCCGTAACGTACGGGTGCTGTGCTTACCCGCTTTCGAGTGGCAATATGCGTGCTCTCGACAGTTGAGAACTACGAGGAGTGACGAAGTGGCCCGAGGACACCAGATGAAGGCGCTCGCCCTTCTCCCGGCTTTCGCGCTGGTCGGCCTGACCATGGCCTGCGGCGCGGGCGGCAGTGGCGCGGGCGATGCGGGAAGTGCAAGCTCGTCGGCGACGGCTCCTGGGGGCTCGTCGGACATCCCAGCCGTGGCCAAGGACGACAAGCTCGCCGCGATGGTGCCGGCTTCGGTCACCAGCGACGGCAAGATCCTGGTCGGTCAGGACCAGAGCTATCCGCCCAACGAATTCCAGGACGAGAGCGGCAAGGTCACCGGCTTCGACGTCGATCTGGGCACCGCGATCGGGCAGAAGCTGGGGCTGCAGATGGAGTTCCAGAACTCCGCCTTCGACGGCATCATCCCTGGCATCCAGGCCGGCAAGTACGAGCTCGCGATGTCGTCGTTCAGCATCAACCCGGAGCGGCTGCAGACGGTTGACATGGTCAGCTACTACAAGGCCGGCACGTCGCTCGCCGTCCTGAAGGGCAACCCGGACGGCCTGAACCTCGACGACCTCTGCGGCAAGAAGATGGGCGTGCAGAAGGGCACCACACAGGTCGACGACCTGCAGACGCGCTCCGACGCCTGCGTCAAGGCGGGCAAGCCGGCCATCGACGTCACGCAGCTGCAGGCGCAGACGGACGTCAACCTGGCGCTGACGGCCAAGCGCGTGCAGGGCGAGCTGGCCGACTCCCCGGTGATCGACTACGCCGTGAAGCAGACCGGCGGGGCTCTGGAGGTCGTCGGCGCGCCGTACGACACCGCGCCCTACGGCATCGTGCTCAAAAAGGACAGCGGCGACTACACGAAGGCCGTGCAGCAGGCCGTGCAGGCGCTGATCGACGACGGCACGTACAAGAAGATCCTCGACAAGTGGGGCCTGTCCGGTGCGGGCGCCGTGACCACGTCGGAGATCAACCCGGCTTCCTGAAGCCGTAGATAGGACGTAGTTCTCGTGCCCAGTAACTTCGAGGCTCCTCCGACCGTGGAGGCGCCGGCCGACACGACACCCATCAAGGCCGTCCCAGTGCGCCACTACGGGCGCTGGGTGGCCGGGGTGATCATTCTGTTCCTGGCGTTCATCGTCGTGCGCAGCGTTGTCACCAACGTCAACCTGGACTGGCCGACGGTGTGGGCCTACATGTTCAACGACCGTGTGCTGCGCGGCCTGCAGAACACGTTGATCCTCACGGTCATCTCGATGGCCATCGGCATCGTCGGTGGCGTGCTGCTCGCGGTGATGCGCCTTTCGCCGAACCCGTTGATGAAGGGTGCGGCGGGAATCTACGTCTGGTTGTTCCGCGGCACCCCGCTGATCACGCAGCTGGTGTTCTGGAACTTCCTGGCGTTCGCGTACCCGCGGCTCGGCCTCGGCATCCCGTTCGGCCCCGAGTTCGTTTCGTGGGACACCAACACGCTGATCAACCAGTTCACGGCTTCGCTGCTCGGCCTCGGCCTGAACGAGGCCGCGTACATGGCGGAGATCGTGCGCGGTGGCATCCAGTCGATCGACGCCGGCCAGCTCGAAGCGTCGTCGGCCCTGGGGATGAAGCGCACGACCACGTTGCGGCGCATCATCCTTCCCCAGGCGATGCGCGTGATCATCCCGCCGACGGGCAACGAGACGATCTCGATGCTCAAGACCACATCGCTGGTCGTCGTGATCGGGTACTTCGAGCTGATGGTCGCGGTGCAGACCATCTACGCGCAGAACTTCAAGACCATTCCGCTGCTGCTGGTGGCGGTGATCTGGTACCTGATCATGACGTCGATCCTCACCGTCGCCCAGTACTTCATCGAACGCCACTTCGCTCGCGGGACCACGCGCGGGATCACTGACAAGAACAGGTGGGGCACTCGGATGTTCGGGTTCCGCGTCGGGCGCCAGGGCAGCGGAGGTGTCGGATGACCGCGGTCGTTTCCGCGCAGAAGATCTGCAAGAGCTTCGGTTCGCTGGACGTGCTGAAAGGTATCGACCTCGAAGTCCACGAACGCGAAGTGTTGTGCCTCATCGGCCCTTCAGGCTCGGGCAAGTCCACCCTCCTGCGCTGCATCAACCACCTCGAGAAAATCGACGCAGGCCGTTTGTACGTCGACGGCGTCCTCGTCGGCTATCGGCAGCGGGGCGACAAACTCCACGAACTGCGGGAAAAAGAGGTCGCCTTCCAGCGCAAGGACATCGGCATGGTGTTCCAGCGCTTCAACCTCTTCCCCCACATGACCGCGCTCGAGAACGTCATGGAGGCCCCGGTCCAGGTCCGCCGCGAACCCCGCTCCGAGGTCCGCCAGCGCGCCCTGGAACTCCTCGAGCGCGTCGGCCTGGGTGACAAAGCGGCTTCGTACCCGGCTCAGCTCTCCGGCGGCCAGCAGCAACGCGTCGCCATCGCCCGCGCGCTGGCCATGCAACCCAAACTGATGCTCTTCGACGAACCCACGTCCGCCCTGGACCCGGAACTCGTCGGCGACGTCCTGGGCGTCATGCGCCAACTGGCCAAAGACGGCATGACCATGGTCGTGGTCACCCACGAAATGCAGTTCGCCCGCGAGGTGGCCGACAAGGTCCTCTTCATGGACGGCGGCGTGGTCGTCGAGGCCGGCCCACCCGCCCAGGTAATCGGCGCCCCGCAACACCAGCGCACGAAGGAATTCTTGGCCCGGGTCCTGAGCCCGAACGCTTGATCGCCGGTGTGGCCGCTTCCCCACGGGGAGGCGGCCACACTGCTGTTCCGGGGTCAGCGCGCGGGAACCTTCAGCGTCCGCTGCGCAGCTCGTTCTCCAGCTGCTGCACCTTCTTCACGAGGTCCTGCGGCCCCGCCCCGGCCAGGCTGATCCACCCGGACTTGTCCACCCCGAACAGAATCCGCCCCTGCTCGGTGTCAATCCATCCCGGCGGATTCTCATTCCGCAAGCGCTTTCCCCGACTGTCCCTGACCGCGACGTACAGCCGCCCGAAATACGTCTTCGGCGCCCGCAGCCACTGCACCACCTGCTTGGCGTCGCGGATACTCGGACTGGTGCCGCTCGGAATCACACCACTCTTGATCATGTTCAGATCCGCGTCGGAACAGTTCAGCGACGCGATCCGCGCCGCCGGCGCCTCCGGCAGCAGCAGCGCGAACTCGCGCGCCAACGCCTCCGCCGACACAGGCGCGATGTAGAGCACCTGGTTCACCGTCACCACGCTCACCGCGTCCCGCCCACTCGCCGCGGCGCGCACGGTCCGCTCGCCCTTGTCCGACTTCACCCACGAGTAGTACTCGACCCCCGGACGCTGCAGCAGGTGCAACACCTCTACGAAATCGTCGTCCAGCCGGCCGCCGCGGATCAGCCCCCGCTGGCTGAGCTCGGCATCCGTGTCGGCCGCCAGCCGCTTCCGCTCGTCCGGCGAGTACCACAGCGCGCCCCGCACCAGCGTCGGGTGGATGTCGCCAAGGTTGAGCCGCTCGAGCAGCACCTCGTACGTCTGCAGGCTCAACTCCACCGGCTTGCGCAGCACTTTCTCACTCCCCCTTTGTCAGACTTCGGCCGGCGTCGACGGGATGACCACGTCGTTCCTGTTGCTTGCCTGCGGAAAGCGGCCGCTCGCCACTTCGTCCGTCTGGCATCGCTGCCGTGCCTCCCCGCACGGGCCGCTCCAGCTCGGGTGCGGCCTACCCTCTGTTCAAGTCCCGCTTCGCTAGGTGACTTTAACAGGATTCATCCGCTCCGAAGCGCGCTTCCCTCAAGATCACCCGCCTCAGTGGGGCGGTCGGCCACCCGCCGTCCGCCCCTGGCGCTTTCCTACGCCCCGATCACCGGCGGAGTGGGCTTGTTGCCGTCGTACCCGCCGAAGATGGAGTCCGGATCCTCTTCGGACAGGAGGATCTTGCGCTGGTGCTCCTCGTCCTCGGTCCCCTTGCCGCCCTTGGCACCGCCGGCACCCATGCCGCCGCCCATGCCGGGCTGGCCCTTGGCACCGGCCGCACCCATCCCGCCGGGCCTCGCGGCACCTGCACCTTCGCCCATCGCGCCGGCACCAGTGCCCGCGCCTGCACCGACGCCACGTCCGGCTCCGGCCGCGCCACCGGATGCCCCACCACCGCCGGGCCCGAAGCCACTGCCGCTGCCGCTGCCACCGGGACCGAAGCCGCCCCGGCCGCCGCCCGGCCCGAAGCCGCCCCCGCCGCCGAATCCGCCGACCGGCCCGAACCCGGGACCGAAGCCGCTGCTGTTGCCACCGCCGGGCCCGTTGACCCCAACCCCACCGGGCCCCTGCCACGACGATGATCCGGGTCCACCCTGCGTCTGCGTCGGCCCTGCGAACGCGGCACTCGTGGTGTCATTCGCCGCCGGCGTGTTCACACCGGCTGTCGAGTGCCCCGGCGGGGGCGGCGCGTGGTAGCCAGCCGCTCCGGGAGGCGCCGAGTAGGTGCTGGGGCCGGGCCTGTAGCCGCCGGAATGCCCGGACGAGTGGCCGCCGCTGCCGGAACTGTGGGGACCACCGGACGTCACCGGAGTGACTTGAGCAGGCGTGATCCCCCCGGCGGAGACGTTGGGGTCGTGGGCTGCTGGATAGTCCGGTGCGAGTGTCGTCCGGCGCGGCTGGGTGCTCTGGTAGTACGGCTCGTAGAGGTCGACGTTGAATTTAGTGTCGGCATCGAACTTCGCTGCCGTCTTCTCGTCGTCGCTCGCGCCGAACGACAGCCAGTCTTCCGGCGTGTTGTCGTTGGCCCTGTCCTTCGGCACGTCCCTCGCGTTGTCGCGAACGTAGACGAATGCCGAAGATTGCTCCTGCATCGAGCGCTGAGCTCGATCGAGGTTCTCAGCAGTGATCTGTGAGGACTGGATCAACGGGGACAAACCCGCAGTCCCGCTGTCGGCGGCTTGCCCTTTCCAGAACGCACTCAATGCGGTCTGACCTTGGACCATTGTTTGGCTGATGTTCTCGTGAATGGTCTTCAACTTCGAGGAAGCGCCTTGAGCGCGGTCGAGCGTGTCAGTCTTCCCGGGGTCGTGAATCAGCGTGAAGATGTCGAAGCCACTGTAAGTCATGGCCTACATACCCTTCAGATGTCCGATAAGGATGCCGGCGAACTTCGTCGCCGTTGCACACGGGTTGTCGATCTGCGGGTTTCCCGTATCCAAGCGGGCGATGATCGTGTAGACAAGGTCGTTCCGCACGCCCACGGCGAGCGTGCACTTACCCGAAGTCTCGCCGCCGTTCGTGTAAACGACCGCCGGGTAGCCTTCGACGCTCGGCTGGGGCTCGAAGGTGGTGAGACCACCGTGGCCTTGCTGGTAGTAGATTCCACTGAGACCGTTGGTGTTTCCGGTAGCGAGACCGGCGGCGATGTTGCCGTACTGGTTCGTGTACACCCAGACGCATTCTTTGCCGAGGCCGTCGAGGTCATCTACTCGACTGCTCGCCACTTTGCCACCAAGAGATTCGACCTCCGCCTGAGTGGCGGCACCGCACGGATCCGACTCGACCTTGGAGGTATCGGTGATCGGGTTGGCGACGTTCGGGGCTCCGTTCGCCGGAAGATTACTTCCTGAAGGGGCAGCCGACGAGGGCGCCGGCGTCGTGGCGTTTCCCGACTTCTCGCCGCTGCACCCGGTCAAGAGCAGTGCTGCGACACCCAGTGCGACGGCGCCAATTCGGGTCCGGTAGTGCATGGTTCAGTCGGCCTTTCCGCTGCTCTTCAGGGCGTCGATCGCTGCTTGGTCCTGATTTTGATAAGCTTTTTGAATATCGATCAGCGTGTCGCGGTACGCCTTAGTGTATTCGAGCGCTGATGCCAAAAACTGTTGATAGGATCGTCCGGACTCGTTTGCCGTAGCCGCATACTGCGTGCTGCCGATCTCTTTTCCGGGAGGCTGGATGCCTGCCAAGTAATCAGCCTCATTGGCGGCGGTCGTGTAGTCACCCTGGACGGTGTCGTCGAGTTGCTGGATCACCTTGTCCATCGCCTCGGGATCAAACTCCCAGCTGCCGTTACCGGATGCGGCGGCGAAGTCGGCCTTGGCCTGTCCGGCACCGAGCGCCTTGTAGTCCGGAGGCTGGGCAGGTGTCGGTGCCGCCGTCGAGCCTGGCAGCAGTCCGGAGTTCGAGGGCGGGGCCTGCTGCCCCGGCGTCAAGTTCTCGTTGTAGACGCCCTGCAGTCCGCCCTGGTTTCCGTCTGGCATGTCGTGCCTCCCCGCACGGGCCGCTCCGGTCCGGGGTGCGGCCTACCCTCTGTTCAGCTCTAGCTCCAGTTAGTGACCTTAACAGGGACGACTCGTCCACAGGATCGGTTCCCGCAAGATCACCCCGGCGATGGCAGGAGCTCGTCCGGCGTTGAAAAAGGCCACCAAGGGTGATCAACAACCAACAACCGGTCAGCAGCCGTCCGGGCTACTCCGTTAGGCCGCTTGCGCCCCCGGGCGGGTTCCGATTCGCTGGGACACGACACCGCGGCGATGAAGGGGGCACGTGCCGACCGACACGACACTGCCGCCGCTGGATCCGTTTGCCGGGGTGCCCGACAAGAGGTACGAGGTGAAGGCCGCGGACCTGCTGAAACCCGGCACGGGCGGGATTCTCAGGTGGCGCAGGCAGGCGACCAACGCGCCGATCGTGCAGGTCGAGGACGCGTACATCACCGGGACGTTCGACCTCCGGGCCGCCGAGCTGGGGTACCTGTTCCGTTTCGAGCGGTGCCGGTTCGAGTTTCCGCCGGACGTGCGGGAGGCGAACGTGCTCGGGCTCGTCTTCCGGAAGTGCTGGTTGCCGGGGCTCAAGGCGCGCAACCTGCGTAGCCGCAACGACGTTCGGCTCATCCGGAGTGTGGTGGAGGTCGGGCCGGAGGACAGTGAGATCCCCGAGACCACGATCATGCGCGGCGACGACCGCGAGCGCGGCATGCCCAACGCCGCCGTGAACCTCACCGACGCCGTGATCGAGGGCTCGGTCGTGCTCACGCGCACGACCATCAAGCACCCCCACGGCAAAGCGATCCAGGCCGACCGCCTCGTGATCACGGGCGCGCTGCTCGCGTACCGCATGGTGGCGCGCGGCGAGGTGCGCGTGCCGGGCATGCGCACGGGCGGCAACGTGAACTTCTCCGGCGCGACGTTCGACAACCCCGACGGCTTCGCGTTCAACGGCAACGGCATCCACATCGGCGGCAGCCTGCTGTGCGAAGTGGACAACTACGGTCCGGCCGCCGAGCGGAAGCGATTCACCGCCAAGGGCATCATGTATTTCCCTAGCGCCACTGTGGACAGTGACATCGTGCTGCGGGAGGCAAAAATCACCGTGGACCAGCGCGGGCCGGTGGCCGTGGACGCGTGGAAGTCGAACGACCCGTACCTCGACCCGCGGCCCGCGCTCGTCGCCGATCGGCTGAAGGTCGACGGCAACCTGGAGCTGTCCGACGGGCTGCAGGCGTTCGGCACCCTGCGCATGGTCAACGCGCGCATCGGCGGCTCGCTCAGGCTGGCCGGCGCGGAGATCAAGATGGCGCGCGGCCGCGCGACGCCGTACTACGACCGCGCGCTGCACCTCGACGGGTCGACCATCGGCGGCGACGTCGAGGCCACCAGCCTGCGCGTGCCCGTGGGGCAGCTGCGCATGGCCGACGTGCAGATCGGCGGCAACTTCCTCGCGTGGAACTCGATGTTCCTGCACCCCGGGCGCGACGTCTTCTCCGCGCGCCGAGCCAAGATCGCAGGCAACTTCCAGCTCACCGACGCGACGTTGCAGGGCACCGTGCGCCTGCAGGGCGTCGTGGTGGGCGGCAGCGTGAACCTCTACGGCAGCAAGCTCACCGAGCCGGGGCAGCGCACGTCGTCGAGCTTCTCGCTGGACGTCCGGACCGCGCGAATCGGCCGTGACCTGGTGCTGACGGAGAACAAGGACCGCGCGTTCGTCGCGGAGGGCGGCGTCAACCTCGACGGCGCGCAGATCGCGCGGCGCCTCGAGCTCGGCGGCGCACAGCTCGGATCCCTTCCGTCGCACGGGATCGCGCTCGACGCGAGCGACGTGACGGCCGACGAGTTCCTTTTCGGCTTCCGCACGCCGCCCGCGGGACGCGTCGTGCTGCGGCGCGCGCACTGCGGGACCCTCGGCGACACGGAGGAGTTCTGGGCCGCCGAGGATGGCATCGAGCTCGACGACTTCCGTTACGACGCCCTGAAACGCGGCATCCCCCTCGACGACGACCGCGCGCTGGACCATCGCATCGCGTTGCTGAGCAAAGCCATGCGCGGCTACCGCCCAGGCCCGTACGACCAGCTCGCCGCGACCCTGCGCGCGGCCGGCAACGAAGAACACGCCTCGACGGTCGGGTTGCGCAAGCAGCAGTTCCGCTACGAAGCGCTCGCGAAGGGGTTCAAGATCTTCGGCCCCGGCGTGCGGCTGTGGAGCTTCCTGCAACGCTCGATGGTCGGCTACGGCTACCGGCCCGTTCGCGCGCTCGGCTGGCTGCTGACGTTGCTGGTGCTCGGCAGCCTGTGGTTCGGCCTCGGCAGCGACGACTGCGTGCAGAACCCCGGCCGCTACGCAGTGAGCGGGCCGCGCTGCCTGGTCAACCAGCAGGACACGGGGCTGCAGTGGAACCCGGTGATCTACACGGCCGACCTGCTGGTGCCGATCGTCGACTTCGGCAACAAGTCGCGCTGGTACATGCACGGCGCGGACAACTGGGTGGCCGCCGGCTTCACCGTCTCTGGCTGGCTGCTCGCGACGACCGTCGCGGCCGGCTTCGGCCGCATGGTGCGCCGCGACAGCTGAACAAACCTCACTCCGACAGCCCCGACCAGAACGCCACCTCGCGCGCGTCGGCCGGCTCTTCGGCCAACGGCGCGCCGCCGAACTCGTGGCGCAGGTAACCGCGCAGGTCCCAGCCGTAAACCACCACGTCAGCGTGGTAAACGGACAGCACCGGATACCCCGACGCGCCCGCGATCGCCGGCAGGTAGCGGTGTCCGCAGACCGGCACCAGCTGCGGCACGGCGGCGAGACATCGCTGGGCGCAGGCCAGCGCGTTGGAGAGCACCCTGGGCCGCTCGCCCCACGACGGGTGCCAGAAGCCGTTGTGCTCGACCTCGTACAGCAGCCCGTCGACGGGCCAGTCGAGGCGTTTGCGCAGGTGGTCGGGGTTACCGTGCAGCCAATCGGGCCACCGGTCGCCCACCGGCACGCCCGCGGTGAGGAACGCCCGGTGGTCCAGGGAGAACCGGAAGCCGAACTGGGCTTCGACGTCGGTGAGCTCGGCTTCCGACAAGCCCGGACGCAGGGGTTCCCCGAGGCTTTCCTGCAGCGTGCGGGCCTCCTCCACCGTGAGGACTTGCTGGACGTGTGACATACGAAGAAGCGTACGTACCGCCCACACAGCCTCGCGCGTCCTTTTCCGCCGCTTTGACGGTTGGACAACAACCCTCCCTCGGCGGGGTGAGGTTCTTCTCTCAGACCGTGGTTGACGGAACACACCACAGCCACTTGTAGTTCACTCGTCGCGTGAGTTCCGCACAGGCGCGAGTACGCGCACCCGAACTGACCGGCGACGTCTGGCTCAACACCGGCGGCCGGCGACTCTCCCTCGCGGAGTTGCGCGGGCGGATCGTGCTGCTCGACTTCTGGACCAGTGGCTGCGTCAACTGCCTGCACGTGCTCGATGAGCTGCGCCCGCTCGAGGAGGAGTACGTCGACGTCCTGGTCACCGTGGGGGTGCACTCGCCGAAGTTCCTGCACGAGGGCGAGCGCGCGTCGATCGAGGCGGCCGTGCGCCGCTACGAGGTGCACCACCCCGTGGTGAACGACCCGAAGATGGAGCTGTGGTCGCAGTACGCCGTGCGCGCGTGGCCGACGCTGGTGGTCGTCGACCCCGAGGGCTATGTCGTGCACGTCGCCGCGGGGGAGGGGCACGGCGAAGCGCTGCGACGCGTCGTGGCGGATCTCGTGGCGAAGCACGCCGCGAAGGGCACGCTGCGACGCGGCGGCAACCCGTACGTGCCGGTCGAAGAGCAGCAGACGGAGCTGCGCTTTCCGAGCAAGGCCGTCGCCACGGCGGAGGGCCGCATCCTCGTCGCCGACACCGGGCACCACTCCGTGGTCGAGTTCGCGTCCGACGGCGAGACCGTGATCCGCCGCTTCGGCAGCGGCGAGCGCGGCGCGCAGGACGGGCCGTTCGACCTCGCCACCTTCACCGAACCGTCCGGTATCGCGCTGCTGCCCAACGAGGTCGCCCAGCGCGCCGGCTACCACGCCGTCGTCGCCGACACCGCGGGTCATCGGCTGCGCGGCATCGACCTCAACACCGGCGACGTCACCACGGTCGCCGGCACCGGCAACCAGTGGCGCAACGGCACCGACACCGGCAAAGCCCTCGACACCGACCTCACGAGCCCGTGGGACGTCGCGTGGTGGGCGCCCGCCGGCGGCGTCGTGGTCGCCATGGCCGGCAACCACACGCTCAGCGTTTTCGACCCGATCTCCGGCGGCATCCGCCGCTTCGCCGGGACGACCGTTGAAGGCCTCAAAGACGGCGAAGTGAGCGAAGCGTTCTTCGCGCAGACGTCCGGCCTCGCGCCCGACGGCGACAAGCTGTGGCTCGTCGACGCGGAAACCTCGGCGCTGCGGTGGATCGAGCCCGAGGGCGAGACGTTCACCGTGCACACCGCCGTCGGCACCGACCTGTTCTCCTTCGGCCACGCCGACGGCTCGGCCGAAGAAGCGCTGCTGCAGCACCCGCTGGGCCTGGCC
Source organism: Amycolatopsis sp. DSM 110486 (assembly GCF_019468465.1). Taxonomy (NCBI): domain Bacteria; kingdom Bacillati; phylum Actinomycetota; class Actinomycetes; order Pseudonocardiales; family Pseudonocardiaceae; genus Amycolatopsis; species Amycolatopsis sp. DSM 110486. The sequence continues at coordinate 3,479,571 of NZ_CP080519.1, forward strand.
GTGCTGCCCGGCGACCGCATCGCGATCGCCGACACCTACAACGGCGCCGTCCGCCGCTACGACCCGTTCACGCGCGAGGTCACCACGCTCGCCACCGGCCTCGCCGAGCCGCAGGGCCTGCTGCTGCACGACGGTGAGCTGCTCGTCGTCGAGTCGGCCGGCAACCGTCTCGCGCCGGTCGGAGCCCAGGTCACGACCGTGGCCGGCGAGAAGAACGCGGTCCGCCGCCCGCCGACGGTGCTCGCGACCGGCGATGTCGAGTTCGCCGTGGTCTTCACGCCGCCGCCGGGGGAGAAGCTCGACGACCGCTACGGGCCGTCCACGCGGCTGGAGGTCAGCGCGTCGCCGCCCGAGCTGCTCGCCGACGGCGCCGGAATCGGCACCGACCTCACCCGCCGCATCCGGTTCGCCGACGGCGTAACGGAAGGCGTGCTGCAGGTCGTCGCCCAGGCGGCCAGCTGCGACGAGGGCGGCGAGCACCCCGCGTGCCGCATCACGCGGCAGGACTGGGGTGTGCCGGTGCGCTTCGAGAACGGTGGTGAGCGCACGCTCAGCCTGGTCATGGCGGGTGAGCCGAAGGCGGTGGCACCCGGTCAGTAGCATGGGGGCGTGCCTGACAAGCCCAAGCTCCAGATCCAGATGCTGCAGGACCGCGTGCTCGTGCGCCTGTCGCCGGAGGAGGGCGAACGCCGCAGCAGCGGCGGAATCGTGATCCCCGCGACCGCGCAGGTGGCCCGCAGGCTCGCCTGGGGTGATGTACTGGGCGTCGGCAACAGCGTGCGCAACGTCAAGCAGGGCGATCGCGTGCTCTTCAACCCGGAGGACCAGCTCGAGGTCGAGATCCAGGGTGAGGGCCATTTCGTGCTGCGCGAGCGGGATGTCCACGCCGTCGCCACCGAGCGGACCGAACACGGCACGGGGCTCTACCTGTAGCTCCCGGCCACGGGAGGGCAGGCGTGCGCGAAGACGACACACCGCAGGACCTCTTCATCGACGACCTGCTGCCCCAACGCGACGAAGACGACCTCGCCACGGAGATCTTCGCCGTCGTCGACGGACCCCGGCCACGGGAAACCCCGCACAAGAAGCTGCGCAAGGGTGTCGCCCGCACCTTCATGATCGTCGGCTGCCTGCTCGGGCTCTTCGTGCTGCTGTACGCGATCGATCTGGTCACCAGCGCCGGCGACGTGCCGCGCGGCGTGCTCGTGGCGGGCGTCGACGTCGGGGGCCTCTCCCACACTGACGCCGAGGCCAAGCTGCGCGCGGACCTGCAGCCGAGGCTGACGGCGCCGGTCACCGTGCACGCGGGCGACGTCACGACGTCGATGGTGCCCGCGGAATCCGGCCTCGGCCTCGACTGGCCGGGCACGCTCGCCCAGGCCGGGCACCAGCCGTTGAGCCCCATCACGCGGTTCCTGTCGTTCTTCACCACGCGCGACGTCGGCGTGGTCACGAGGTCGGACCAGGAGCAGGTGGCGCAGGCGCTGACCGGGCTCGCGGCCGACAAGCTCAACCATCCGCTGGTCGAAGGCAGTATCGGGTTCCAGCCGGGAGCTGACGGCACTGTCACGCCGTACCCCGTGGAGCCGCGCCAGGGCCAGGAGCTCACCGACGTGCGCGCGGCCGCGCAGACCGCGGCCGACCAGTGGCTCGTACCGGGTGGCGTCACGTTGGGGATGGCCGTGACGCCGGCGAAGGCGACGTCGAACGGCGTCCACGCGCTGCTCGACCAGGTCGTCGCCCCGGCCGTCGCGGCGCCGGTGATGCTGCACGGACAGGGCAAGGACGTCGCGCTGAAACCGGCGGCCATCGCGTCGTCGTTCCAGTTCGCGCCGCGCGACGGCGGCTCGCTCGAGCTGCGCATCGACCAGCGCAAGCTGCAGCAGGCCGTGGAGAAGGACCTCACGACGACCGAGACCGACGGGCGCAACGCGGAAATCGTGTTCACCTCGGGCGCGCCGACCGTCAACCCGTCCCAAGACGCCCGGAAGATCAACTGGGCCAACACTTTCAAGTCGCTCACGGCCGTGCTCGCCAAGCCGACGGGGCGCGACCTGCCGGTGGCCTACGACGCCACGAAGCCGAGCCTCTCCACCGACGCGGCCGACGCGCTGGGCATCAAGGAGGTGATCGGCGAGTTCACGACGAGCGGGTTCTCCGGCCCCGCGGCCACGAACATCCAGACGCTCGCCGAACGCGTCTCCGGCGCCATCGTGAAACCCGGCGACACGTTCAGCCTCGGCGCCCGCTCGGGCGCGCGGACCGCGGCCGACGGGTACGTCAGCGCGCCCGCGAACGAAGACGGCACCGGTCCTTCCGTGGTGGGCGGCGGGGTTTCGCAGCTCGCGTCCACTTTGTACAACGCGGCGTATCTGGCCGGCCTCGGCGACGGCGGCCACCTCGCCCACGACCATTACTTCGACCGCTACCCCGCCGGCCGCGACGCGAAAGCCATCGACGACGCGGGGAACCCGGTTGAGCTGAAGATCACCGACAACGACGACACGGGCTTCGCGATCCAGGCCAGCGTCAGCGGGGATTCCGTGACCGTGCGGATCTGGGGCACGAAGCACTACCTCGTCGAGGGCCGCACCGGCGGGATGTCGGACGAGGTGTCACCGACCGTCCAGTTCGGACCCGGGCCCGACGGCGCGTGCCGGCCGTCCATCGGCGCGCCGGGCTTCAGCGTGTCCGACACGCGCGTGTTCCACGACCTGGCGACGGGCAACGAGGTCCGCGAGGAAACGCGCAACACCACGTACTCACCGCAGCCGATCGTCATCTGCTGACAGCGTCCACACCGGACGGAACGGCCCGGCCCGCAGAAGGGGCCGGGCCGCGAAGTCACCTGTTGATACTTCGCCTGCTCCACAGGCTCGCGACCAAGGCCACGCCGAGTGCGGCGACACCGACCTGGGTGATGATTTCGAGCCAGTCGATACCGCTCGTGTCGGCGTATCCGATGCCGCGCGCGATGGCGCTGCCGACGAAGGCGGCTGCGATGCCCACGAGGAGCATCAGCCAGATCGGGATGTTCTGTTTGCCGGGCACGACCAAGCGGCCGAGCAGGCCGAGGATCAAGCCGATCACGATGGCGCTGATGATGCCTGAGACGGTCATCGAAACTCCTCTGCCAGATGGGTTCCGGGCCGAGCCGCGGACTCGGCGTCCGGATGCCCTGGGAACGGACGGCCGAAACTTGAGACCACGGCGAAATCACCCACCTGGCACCAGCGTGCCGTGACCCGCGGCGGGAGCTCTCACCCGCAGCGGGCGAAGTCACCCGAAGAAACACGGATGCCCCCGGCCCGAGATGGGCCGAGGGCATCCGCAGGGGAACGGGAAGGGCTTAGAAAGCCGCCTCGTCCAGCTCCATCAGCGCGTTGTCGGCGCCTTCGACGATCGTGCGGCGTGAGGACAGCTCCGGCAGCACGGACTTCGCGAAGAACGACGCCACGGCCACCTTGCCCTCGTAGAAGGCCACGTCCTTGGCCGCCGCGCCCGCGTCGAGCTTGGCGATCGCGACCTCGGCCTGCTTGAGCAGCTGCCAGCCCACCAGCAGGTCGCCCATCGACATCAGCAGCCGCACGGTGTGCTGGCCGACCTTGTTGATGCTCTGCGGGTCTTCCTGCGAAGCGGTGAGGAAGCCGATCATCGCGCCGAGCATGCCCTGCGAGTCTTCGAGAGCCTGCTTCAGCAGCGTGCGCTCGTTCTTGAGCCGGCCGTTGCCCGCCTCGGACTCGATGAACTTCGTGATCTCACCGGCCAGGAACGCGAGCGCCTGACCCTTGTCGCGCACGATCTTCCGGAAGAAGAAGTCGAGCGACTGGATGGCCGTGGTGCCCTCGTAGAGCGAGTCGATCTTCGCGTCGCGGATGTACTGCTCGATGGGGTAGTCCTGCAGGAAGCCGGACCCGCCGAGCGTCTGCAGCGACTGCACGAGCTGCTCGGTGGCGCGCTCGGATCCGACGCCCTTGACGACCGGCAGCAGCAGGTCGTTGATGCCGTGCGCCAGCTTCAGTGCGGCCTCATCACCGTCCTGCGTCCACAGCTGGTCCTGGAACGACGCCGTGTACAGGTAGACGGCGCGCAGGCCCTCCGCGTACGCCTTCTGCAGCATCAGCGAACGGCGCACGTCCGGGTGGTGCGTGATGGTGACGCGCGGCGCGGCCTTGTTGAGCATGTTCGGCAGGTCGGCGCCCTGCACGCGCTCCTTGGCGTAGCCGAGCGCGTTGAGGTAACCGGTCGACAGCGTGGCGATGGCCTTGGTGCCCACCATCATCCGGGCGTACTCGATGACCTGGAACATCTGCGCGATGCCGTTGTGCACCTCGCCGAGCAGCCAGCCCTTGGCCGGGGTGCCGTGCTGGCCGAAGGTCAGCTCGCACGTGGTGGACGCCTTGATGCCCATCTTGTGCTCGACGTTCGTCACGAAGGCGCCGTTGCGCTCGCCCAGCTCACCGGTCTCGGAGTCGAAATGGAACTTCGGCACGAGGAACAGCGACAGGCCCTTGGTGCCCGGCTTGGTCTCGATGCCGGGACCCTCGGGGCGCGCCAGCACGAGGTGCATGATGTTTTCGCTCATGTCGTGCTCGGCGGAGGTGATGAACCGCTTCACGCCGTCGATGTGCCAGGAGCCGTCCTCCTGCTTGACGGCCTTGGTGCGGCCGGCGCCGACGTCGGAGCCCGCGTCGGGCTCGGTCAGCACCATCGTGGCGCCCCACTGGCGGTCGATCATGAGCTGCGCCCAGCGCTTCTGCTCTTCGGTGCCGTTGTTGTTCACGATCATGGCGAAGTTCGGGCCCGCCATGTACATGAACAGCGGTGCGTTGGCGCCGAGGATCAGCTCGGACGCGGCCCACTGCACCGTGGGGGGCAGGCCGAAGCCGCCGAGGTCGTTGGTGAGGCCGAGGCGCCACCACTCGCCGTCCAGGAGCTGCTTGTAGCTCTTCTTGAACGGCTCGGGGATCTTCACGCTGAAGGTCTTGGGGTCGTACACCGGCGGGTTGCGGTCCGCGTCGGCGTAGGACTCGGCGAGCGGGCCGGTGGCGAGCTTGTTCAGCTCCGAGAGCACGCCGCGCGCGGTCTCCTCGTCCGACTCGGCCAGCACGCCCTTGCCAAGGCGGTCCTGCACGCCGAGTACCTCGAAGAGGTTGAACTCCAGGTCTCGGACGTTGCTCTTGTAGTGGCCCATGTCGTCACTCCGTGTCGTGTTCGGCTTTCCGGCCGGGCACATGTTCCCTTACTCGCCGGTAACTTCAGGATATTACCTACGAGTAACTGGAGCAAGCGGTTCCCCTCTTCCAGGGGTGTGGATTCAGCCGAAAAACCGACATCGACCAGGAAGCCGACCTCAGGGCGTGCCGCGCGCCACGGCGCGGTCGGCGGGCACGGGCGTGTGGGCGTCGTCAGTGTGAGGCACGAGGATGCCGCTGCGGAACGCGATGGTCACGGCGTGTGTGCGATCGCGCGCGGTCAGCTTGCGCAGGATGCTCTTCACGTGCGTCCGGACCGTTTCGACGGAGAGGAACAGCAGCTTCGCGATCGCCGAGTTCTCCAGGCCCTCGGCCACGAGCTGCAGCACCTGGTACTCGCGGCGCGACAGCGGCATCGCGCCCTTCGGCTGAGTGAGGTGCTCCTCGGCCGGCGCCGCCCTGGGGGACGGCTGCCGCTTGGGCCGCGCGGTGAGCGCCGCCAGCGCCGGGTCGATGTAGCGCCGGTCGGTGTGCGCGCGCCGGACGGCTTCCGCCAGCCGCCGCGGATCCACCGCCCGCGGCACGATCGCGTGCACGCCCGCCGCGATGGCCGTGGCGAGGTACTGCTGCGTGCGGTTGACGTCGCGCACCAGCGTCACCAGCACCACGGCGGGGTCGCCGGAGTTGAGCAGCTTCGTGAGGTGGCAGTGGGGATCCAGCGCCGAGTCGAGGATCACGACGTCGGGACGCACCTGCTCGCACAGCTGCATCGCGGCGTGGTGGCTGGCCGCCTGGCCCGCCCAGTGCAGCCCCGGCGTCCGGTGGACCATCGACGCGAGTCCCTCGCGGAAGATCGGGATGGGATCGACGACAGCCACCCCCAGGCTGCGGTTCGCGGTCGGTTGTCCGGGCACAGCCGGCGTTCGGTGGGGCTCGATGCCGCGCATCTCGGGCCTCCGTCTTCCAGGTCGTTCCCGGGTCGCCGGACGCCCGCGCACGCCCCCCGGCGTGCCGTCCTGGCACCACCCGATCCCCCCTGCTGGGATCGGACAGGAATGACACCTTGTCCTTGATTCGACTCCTTCCGAAGGCGGTTGTGACGCGGTTTCCCCCTCATGGCCGTATCGGCCGGTTGCAGCAAACTCTCCGTAGAAAAAGGTTCGTGATCTGCGGCTTTTTGGCTCTGTACTGCAGCGGTGGCTCGCCCGTTTACTACTGAGGGTGTAGCCGAAAGATGGTCGCTACGTGACTACCCGTGCACGCAGCGCGGCGAACTCGCTCGCGAGGCCGGCGGGCGTCCAGTGGGCGTTGAGGCCGCTCGGGTTGGGCAGGACCCAGACGCCGGTCTCGCCGATCACGCGCTCTTGGGGGCCGACTTTGGCTTTCTTCTCGCCGAACGCGGTGCGGTAGGCGGTGATCCCCAGCACGGCCAGCCAGCGGGGTTTGTTCTCGAGGACTTTGTCGACCAGCGTCTTGCCACCTTCGCGCAGCTCGTCGCCGGTCAGCTCGTCCGCCCTGGCGGTGGTCCGTGCGACGACGTTGGTGATCCCGAGGTCGAGGTCGAGGAGCTCGTGCTGCTCACTCGGGTCCAGCAGCCGCGGCGTGAAGCCCCCGGCGTGCAGAGCGGGCCAGAAGCGGTTGCCGGGCCTCGCGAAGTGCAGCCCCAGCGCGCCCGAGTAGAGCCCGGGGTTGATCCCGCAGAACAGCACGTCCAACCCGGGCGCGATGACGTCGGGGATGACCGCGTCTTGCGCGGCGGCGAGCTGGTCTTTGGTGGGTCGGATGGGCATGGGTCCAGTTTCGGGCACGCTGTTCGGCATGACGCCCGACGGTTGCTCTGTCGACCTCTACCTGCGGCTGACCGCGGCCGGCGAACCGGAGATCGTCCACGGCGCCGCGCCAGACGCCGCGTCGATCCTGGAGCTGGGCAGCGGCTGCGGACGCGTGACGCACCCGTTGCTGGAACTCGGCCACGCCGTGGTCGCGGTCGACGAGTCTCCGGAGATGCTCTCCCACATCCGCGGGGCGGAAACGGTCTGCACGCGGATCGGCGACCTGCGGCTGGAGCGCGAGTTCGACGTGGTCCTGCTGGGCAGCCACCTGGTCAACACGGCCGATTCCGCGGAGTGCCACGCGCTGCTCGCGGCGGCCCGGCGGCACCTCGCGCCCGGGGGCCGGCTGCTCGTCGAGTGGCACCCGCCGGAGTGGTTCGACCACGTGGCCGACGGGCCGGGCGGGCTCCTCGGGGAGGTCGCCGTTTCGCTGCACGACGTCGTCCGCGAGGGCGATCTGCTGTCCGCGGCGGTGCGCTACCGAGCCGCCGAACGGGTGTGGCACCAAGAATTCACCTGCCGGCGGCTGGCTTTTCCCGAGCTGTCCGAGGCGCTGACCTCGGCCGATCTGACCTTCGGCGAGTGGCTGACCGCTGACCGGGATTGGTTCTCGGCACGCGGGGTAGCGGATCAGGTACCGATCTAGGTAGCCTGTGTGATCTCTCGCACAACGTCGTAGGGAGGAGCCCGCGTGCAGCTTTGGGTTGTCCTCGCACTGGTGGCCCTCATTCTGGCAGCCGCCTCGCTGATCGTGGTTCTGGAAGACCGGCGCGCCGCCAAGCGGGCGGCGCTGCGGCGCAAGGCGCGGCTAGCGCGTCTGGGCGAAGTCGATCCGCTCGCGCCCGGCCGCCTGAGCGTGGATCGCTGAAGGGATTCCGCGCAGGGCGAGCAGCAGGGCGCCGAAGAGCCAGCCGAGGCCGGCGCCGAAGGTGTTGGTCATGAGGTCGTCGACGTCGAAGATGCGGTAGACGAACGGCGCCGTCCCGAAGTTCGCGGTGAGCTGCGTGATCTCGATGGCCAGTGACACCGCCGCGCCCACGGCCAGCGCGCCGACGAGGCCGCGGCGCCACAGGATGCGGGCGAAGATCCCGAGCGGCACGAAGAGCAGCACGTTGAGCGCGGCCTGCTGGAACGTCTGCGTGCTGAACCAGTGCGCCGCCGAAAGACCGTGCTTCACCAGCTCCGTGTGGATGTCGGCGATCCACTGGAACGGCCGCAGCTGCACCGTCTGCTCGAGGTGCCGGCCGTTCGCGCTCGGCAGCGGCAGGAAGACGACCGCGAGCGCCATGCACGCGTAGAAGACGACCGCCGCCGTGGTCACGAGGCCGCGCAGCCGCGGGCGGCCGTAGCGCGCCAGCTGCAGCACGAGCTGCGGGACGAGCAGCGTGCCCCACAGCGCGAGGAATCCGATGAATCCGTACTGCAGAGCCGTGACCTGTGCGTTCGTCATGCCGAGAACGTTATGGATCTTGGGGGTCACGCCACTTCGGTCGAAGAGCCGGACGGAATCCGGCCGGATCGGCCATCTGGCCGAGGGCGACTTAAGCCGATCGGTCAGGCTCCTCGTCGCGCTGCTCGTCCTCGGCTCGCTCCGACCGCCACGCCGCGAAGACCGTGCCACCGACGAGCAGGGCGACGACCACGATCACGGTCACGACGATCTGCAGTTCCACTGTGACTCCCGGGGTTCGGCCGGTTGATCGCTGCCTGGGGGCTGCGCGTTACGCCGGGCAGCCCCGGTGCACCGAACCGGACACCCGAGCGAAAACGCCGGGTGACATTTGCCCATCACCCTCCTTTTTCCTCTGGTGAGGTCTCTCCCGTTTGGGCAGACTGCACCGCCGTGTGCCCGTTCCAGGGGACGACGGGCGCGAAATCGGAGGAAACATGAGGCTCTTCACCCGGCTCGCGGTCACCGCCGCGGCCGCATTGGCCACTGTGGCCGTCACGAGCGTGCCGGCGTCGGCCGCGCAGACCACGGACGTCCGGATCATCACGCTGAACGACCTGCACGGCAACCTCGAGCCGCCGGCGGGTTCGGCCGGCAAGGTGTTCATGTCCGACGGGACCAGTGTGGACGCGGGCGGCGCGGCGTACGTGGCGACGCACGTGAAGCAGCTCGAGTCGCAGGTGCGCAACTCGATGGTGCTCTCGGCGGGCGACAACGTGGGTGCGTCGCCGGTGATCTCGGCGCTGTTCCACGACGAGCCGACCATCGACTTCCTCAACGAGCTGGGCGTGAAGGCCTCCGCGGTCGGCAACCACGAGTTCGACGAGGGTTACCAGGAACTGCTGCGCATGCAGTTCGGCGGCTGCAACAAGACCGACGGCTGCCAGTTCCACCCGACGTACCAGGGCGCGAACTTCCCGATCCTCGGGTCCAATGTGTACTTCACGAACGGCCTGCCCGCGCTGCTGCCGTTCTCGGTGCAGTTCTCCGGCGGCGTGCCGATCGGCATCATCGGCGCCACGCTGAAGGACCTGCCCTCGGTCGTCACGCCCGACGCCATCAAGGGCCTCAAGTTCGGCGACGAGGCGCAGGCCATCAACCGCACGGCCAATCTGCTCGACCTGCTGGGCATCAAGGCCCAGGTCGTGCTGCTGCACCAGGGTGACGAGACGCTGCCGGGCTCCGGCCCCAACGACTGCAAGGTGGCGCCGGGCGGCGAGGCCGACGTCATCGCCAAGAACGTGAGCCCGAAGGTCGACGCGATCTTCACCGGCCACAGCCACCAGCAGTACAACTGCGTGATCAACGACCCCGCGGGCCAGCCTCGCCCAGTGATCCAGGGCGCGTCGTTCGGCCGGCTGCTGTCCGTCGTGGACCTGAAGATCGACCTGCGCACGCGCGACGTCATCCGGTCGCAGACCAAGGCGCACAACGAGATCGTGACCCGCGACGTGACGCCGGACCCGGCCGTGACCAAGCTCGTGGACGAGGCCAAGACCAAGTCGGGCCCGATCGCCAACAAGCAGGTCGGCACCATCACCGCGGACCTCACCGCGGCCGGCGCGCCCTCGGGTGAGTCGACGATGGGCGACGTGATCGCCGATGCGCAGCTCGAAGGCACCAAGTCCAACAACGCGGTCGTCGCCATCACCAACCCCGGCGGCATCCGCGCGGACCTGAACTACGCGTCTTCGCCCAACGGCGAGGGCGACGGCGTGGTCACCTACGGCGAGGCGTTCACCGTGCAGCCGTTCGCGAACATCATGCAGACGATCACGCTCACCGGCGCGAACCTGAAGAACGTGCTGGAACAGCAGTGGGGCCAGCCGGGCGGCACCAAGATCCTGCAGATCTCGAGCAGCCTGCACTACACCTACTCGGCCTCGGCGCCAATCGGTTCGCGCGTCTCGAACATCACCGTGAACGGCACGCCGGTGGACCCGGCCGCGACGTTCCGCGTGTCGGTGAACAACTTCCTCGCCGCGGGCGGCGACGGGTTCACCGAGTTCACGAAGGGCACCGACCTCGCGGGCGGTCCGGTGGACCTCGACGCGCTGATCGCGTACCTCGGCGCGCACCCGGGCGTCACCCCGCCGCCGGCGGACCGGATCACGATGGTTCCGTAGTCGGTTGTTTGAAGTGGCCCCGCCCCTCGCTCGTTGAGGGGCGGGGCTCTCGTTTTTCCAAGCTTTCGTGCGTTCGGAAGCGCACGATGGGACCCATGACGACCTGGGAAGACGTGGTGGCACTCGCGGCGGAGCTGCCGGAGACCGAGGAGTCCACCTGGTACCGCACGCCCGCGTTGAAGGTCGCGGGCAAGGGCTTCGCGCGCCTGCGCAGCGAAGCCGAGGGCGGCGTGGTCCTGTTCTGCGGCCTCGACGAGAAGGAAGCCCTCCTCGCGTCCGGCGACCCGGCGTATTTCACGACGCCGCACTACGACGGTTACGGCTCGATCCTCGTCGACCTGGAACGGGTGGATCCGGTGCAGCTGAAGGAACTCCTGGTGGAGTCGTGGCGACGGAAGGCGCCGCGCAAGCTGCTGTGAATCAGTCGACCAGCTCGCGTTCCAGCAGGCTCATCAGGTACATGTCGTGGTACTTCCCGTCGCTGCCGCGGAAGCATTCGCGGTGCCTGCCGTCCTCGACGAAGCCGGCCTTGTGGTAGACGTGGCGCGCGCGTTCGTTCTCGGCGACGACCCACAGGGCGATGAGGTGCAGGCGCATCACGTTGAAGCCGTAGCGGCACATCAGCCGCAGCGCTTCGGTGCCGTAACCGCCGTTCCAGTGGTCCTTCTCGCCGATGTAGATGTCCAGCTCCGCGCGCCCGGTCTCCGGCGTGGCGTCGCGCAGATCGGTCACGCCGATCAACGCGCCCGACGCCACGGATTCGATGCCGCACACCACGTGGGCGTAGGTGTTGACCGGGCGTTCCTCGCAACGCTTGCGCACCTGGTCGAGCGAACGCGGGTACGAGCTGTCCATCCACTGCCCGACCTCGGGGTCGTGGATCCAGCGGTGGAGCGACTCCGCGTCCGTCGTCTCGAGCGCCCGTAGCCGCACCAGCTTGCCCGTGAGCACCGCTCCCCCTCACTCCCGCCGCAGCAGCAGGAAGTCCTCGACCCCGACGAGCCCGAGGAACTGGCGCACCCCGGGCGGCATGGGACGGCGGGACCCATCATGCACGAGCCGTGGATCACTGACGCGCCATTTTCGGCCGCGCGTGACGATCTCCGCGTGGCCCGCGGCCAGCACGTTCTTGACCCAGTCGGTGTCGGGGCCATAGGTGAGGGCGACGACGAACCCGTCATCGGTGCGGAACACGTTGAGCGGAGTGCGGAACTCCTTGCCGGACCGGCGGCCCTGGTGCACGACCATCCCGAAGCCGGGCAGCCACCCGACGAACGGTCCCGTGACGCGGTTGGTCACCACGCGGTTGAAGTGGGCGAGACGTTCTGGCAGCACCATCCGTCCAGCGTAATCCAACGTCCGTGGAATTAGCGCGTTTTCGGGCCGGTGCGAGGCCGTTTCGCACATCTGGTGGGATGTTCGCGGACGCAGGCACGACGCGGGGAGAAGAACATGTCGAACGACTGGCCGCTGCGACAGGACCCTGAGTCGCCCGTGATCTTCGCGCGGGCGTTGCTGGAGGACCCCTCGCAGCTCGCGTTCGTGGTCCTCGACGATGACGACGACTGGTTCATCAGCGACGGCGCCGAGTTCGACGAGGACATGGACGTCAACCGCGAGCAGTTCGGCGCGGTCTCGCTGCGCGAAGCCGTGGAGCTGGTCCCGCAGCTCACGGCGCTGGCGTCGCTGCCAACGGGCATGGCGGCCGACTGGGACCCCGAGCGTTCGGCGTGGCTGCTGAGCTCCGTCGCCGACTCCGACGACGAGGCCGAGGACCGCGAGATCCGCGACGCGCGCATCGCCGCGTGGCAGCACCCGGGCTCGCCGGTGGACGAGGTTCAGTTGTCGACCGGGCTCACCGAGATCGTGACCGGTGGTGACGCGCCCGTTCGCGCCGTGCGCCAGGTGGTGCGCGAGGGTGACGGCACGTGGCTCTTCGTGGGCTTCGAGGTGCCGGAAGCCGAAGACTTCGAGGTCGAGGGCCTGGAGCTGGAGCACGTGGTGAGCCTGTACCCGGACGTCGTGAACGTGCTTCAGGCCGCGCCCGGCCAGGTCTTCGACCGCGCCGAGCCGGGTGCCGAGTGGGAGCTCGTCGAGGGCTGAAAGAGGGCTGAAAGTTTTTCCGCGGCGATTGTCCTGGCGCGGCGGGGGCCATTCGTCCTTAGAGTGTTAGCCGGCGAACGGCGCCGGTCCGGACACTCACCAGGAGCAGCCATGCCCACCTATGCCGCGCTCATCTACTCCGCCGATGTGGACCCGACGCAGCCCGAAGCCGCGTCGATGATGAAGGACTACAACGAGTTCGGTGCGGCGGCCGCCGCCGTCATCCGTGGCGGCAACGCCCTGTACCCGACCGCGACGGCCACCACCGTCCGCGTGAACGGCGGCAAGGGCGGCGACATCGTGACCAGTGACGGCCCGTACGCCGAGACGAAGGAAGCCCTCACCGGCTTCTACCTCATCGAATGCGCCGACCTCGACGAAGCCGTCAAGGTCGCCGCCCAGATCCCGGCCGCGTGGGACGGCGCCATCGAGGTGCGCCCGATCGTCGAGTTCTCGTGACGTTCGCCGGTGACACGCTGGCGCGGCTCATCCGGGATGAGGGGACCCGGGTGCTCGCCACGCTCGTGCGGGTCATCGGCAGCGTGGACCTGGCCGAGGACGCGGTGCAGGACGCCGTCGTGCGGGCGCTCGAAACGTGGCCGCGCGACGGCGTCCCGGACAACCCGCGGGCCTGGCTGCTCGTGACGGCGCGGCGACGCGCCGTCGACGTGCTGCGCCGCGAGGCCAAGCGCGTCGGGAAGGAGGCGGACGCGATGCCGCTCGCCGACGAAGATCCGCCGCCTTCCGTGATCCGCGACGACTTGCTGCGCCTCGTGTTCACCTGCTGCCACCCGTGTCTGTCGGTGGACGCGCAGGTCGCTTTGTCGTTGCGGACGCTCGGCGGTTTGTCGACCGCCGAGGTCGCGCGCGGCCTGCGCCTGCCCGAGGCGACGGCGGCGAAGCGGCTGACGCGGGCGAAGCAGAAGATCGCGACGGCGGGGATCCCGTACCGCGTGCCGGCGGCGGAGGAGCTGCCTGAGCGGCTTTCCGGTGTGGCGGCGACCGTGTACCTGATCTTCAACGAGGGGTACGCGGGCGTGCGCGCTCCGCTGGTCGACGAGGCCGTGCGGCTGGCGCGGCTGCTCGCGTCGCTGATGCCGGACGAGCCGACGGTGCTGGGGCTGCTGGCGTTGCTGTTGCTGCACGACGCGCGCCGGTGCACGCGCGTCGCCGACGACGGTTTACCCGTGCTGCTGGCCGATCAGGACCGTTCGCTGTGGGACGCCGTGCTGATCCAGGAGGGCGTTTTGCTGGTGGGGCTCGCTTTGCGGCGGACGCCTTCCGTGCCCAATCCTTACGTGGTGGAAGCGGCGATCGCGGCCTGTCACGCCTTGGCGCCGACGTACGAGTCGACCAACTGGGACGCCGTGATCTCTTGGTATGACGTGCTTTTCACCGTCCGCCCGAGCCCGGTGGTGTCACTGAACCGCGCCGCCGCGATCGCCGAACGTGACGGCGCCGCCGTGGCCCTGCCGCTCGTGGACGCGCTGGACGTCCTGGCGGACTACCCCTGGTGGCACGCGACGCGCGCGGAACTGTTGCACCGCTTGGGGAATCGCTCTGCGGCTCTGACTGCTGTGGCCAGCGCCGAAGCGGCGGGCCTTGGTGCCGGCCACGCGGCCTTGCTGCGTCGCCGAGCAGGTGAATAGGGCGGCCTTGACACGTTCGCGGCGCGGCGCGTTCGATGGTGACACGCCCTGCGGCCGGTGAGCACGCCCGCACCCAGGGCGCCCAGCTTTTTCTTTGCAGAGGGGGCCCCACGATGGCCGAACACCCCAACGCGACACTCATCCGCCGCGGCTACGCGGCCTTCTCCGCCGGCGACGTCGAGGCCCTGTCCGAGCTCATCGCCGCCGACGCCGTGCAACACATGCCGGGCCACAACGTCTTTTCCGGCGAGCACAAGGGCCGCGACGCGATCCTGTCGATGTACGGCGAACTCGCCACCCGCAGCGACGGCACCCTCCGCGTGGCCCTCGAGGAGGTCTACGCGAACGACGACGAGGTCGTCACGGTCTACCACTCCACCGGCACCCGCGGCGACAAACACCTCGACACCCGTCACGCGCTGGTGTTCAGGATGCGCGACGGCCAAGCGGTCGACCTGCTGGACGTCTCCCACGACGAATCCTCCGACGACGCCTTCTGGGCGTGATCACGATGTCCGTGCTGATGCTCCTACGCGTCCCCGGCAACGGCGCCCAGTTCGAGAAGGCCGCCGCCTCCGACCCCGCCCGCATGTCGACCATCATCGCCTCCGCCCGCGCCCACGGCCTGCAGTCCCACCACTTCTGGGCCGACGACAAGGACCTCCTGGTTGTCGACGTCTGGCCCGACGAGGCCTCGTTCCAGGCCTTCTTCTCCTCCGAAAGCGACCGCATCGGCGCCTTGATGGCGGCGGCCGGCATCACCACCCAGCCGGAGATCACCTTCTACCGCAAACTCGACGTCGGCGACGACGTGTGAGTCTGTCTATTGTGGATCGATCTTCTTGGTGAGCCCGACCCACGTCCCGCTCCACCCACTCGAGACGGCGATTTCTTCGAGGGCGCCGGTGGGGAGGAAGAGTTCTCTGAGTCGTTGTTCTGCTTTTGGGTCACGTTGTCGGATGCGCTCTTTGAGCTGTTCCAACTCGACTATGGCGTCGTCCACGGAGCGGTAGCTGCTCCAGGACGTGTCGTGCTCGCCGGTGCGGAGGATGTGCAGGAGGTCGTTGATGACTTCGCAGAGCTGCTCGCCACGCGTCATGGGTGGGATTATCCCCTTGCGGTGGGTGGCGGTGAAATAGCAGTGAGGGTGTTTTCCGATAATCGGAAAACACCCTCACTGCATTTATGGAGCGGATGACGGGAATCGAACCCGCGTATTCAGCTTGGGAAGCTGATGTTCTACCATTGAACTACATCCGCAGTGCCTCGTCAGCTTACACGGGAGCGTGGTCGGTGTGTCCAGTGGGGCGTGGGTTGACGGCGCCGGGGGCAAGTGACAACACTTGTTTTCGGACGGGGTGGCGGCGCCGGAGGTGGATGTGGTGGACGACCCGGTGTTGTTCCGGCAAGGCGGGTTTCGGCTGGTCGCGCGGTTGCGCGGGGTCGAGGGGCTGCGCGCCGGGGACGAGCAGGTGCAGCGGCTGAGGGAGTTCGCGCAGCGGCAGGACGCGCCGGCGGATGCGTTGGTGGAGTGGTTCGGGCGGGATGCCGGGAATCGGGCGCGGTTCGAGCAGGCGTTGGTGCATGGGGTAGGCCCGGAGAGCGACGCTGAGCTGCGGGAGTTCATGGCGGGCGTCGAGGCGACGCCGTATTGGGTGGATCGCGCGAGGCTGGAGCGTGGGGCGCGGGCGATCACGCGCGCGGGGTTGCTGGGGCTGTTTCCGCTGGGCGACATGTCGTTGATGGGCGGATATCTGGCGTCGCGGGCGACGAAGGCGTTGGTGGGGACCGGGGAGATCAAGAACCGGGCGCCGAAGCGGCTGGTGGAGACGGCCGCGTGGTGGATCGACGTCACCACGCCCGGGGCGATGGACCGGACCGCGGCCGGGTTCCGGGCGGCGGTGCGGATCCGCGTGGTGCACGCGCACGTGCGGCGGGCGATGAACCAGCGCGAGGACTGGGACTACGAGCAGTGGGACCGGCCCGTCAACCAGGTCCAGACCGCGGGCACGTTGCTGCTGTTTTCGCTGGTCTACGTCTTCGGCACACAGCTGCTCGGCCTCCGCTACACCGAACGCGAGCGCGCGGACATCCTGCACCTGTGGCGCTACATCGGCTGGCTGATGGGCGTCGACGAGGAACTCCTCCCCGCCGACGAGGGCGACGCCTGGCGCCTGCTCTGGCTCCTCGCCGCGACCGAGTTCATCCCCGACGACGACTCGAAACGCCTGGCCAAGGCCCTCGTCGAGAGCCACGCCGCGATCGGTGAGGGGCGTGGGGCGGCGGGCAAGGTGCTGGCGCACGTGAACGTCTCGGTGCACTCCGCGATCAGCCGGCTGGTGCTCGGCAAGGAGAACGCCGATTTCCTGGAGCTGCCGGACGACCCGGTCGCCCAGGCCGCGGTCGTGGCGGTGGCCGGGGTGAACTTCGCGGCGGAGACGGCCCGGCGGTTCATCCCGGGAGCGACGGCGCTGCAGGAGCTGCTCGGCGGGCTGGGGCGCCGGCGGTATCTGAAGCGGGTGCACGAGGTGTTCAAGGCGGATACGTCGTACGGGAGCGATGAGCGCGCGGCCTGAGTTCAGTTACCGTCTGAACCGGAATAGTTATCATCTGAACCAGCCTGATCCCACCTGGTTCAAAGCAGACGTTAGGCTGCGTCCGTGCTGCTCAGTGACCGTGACCTCCGCAAAGAGCTCGACGCCGGCCGGCTCGGGATTGATCCGTTTGATGCCGCGATGGTCCAGCCGTCGAGCATCGATGTGCGGTTGGATCGGTTCTTCCGGGTGTTCGACAACAGCAAGTACACGCACATCGACCCGCAGTTGCAGCAGGACGAGCTGACCTCGCTGGTCGAGAAGGAGGGCGAGGAGCCCTTCGTGCTGCACCCGGGCGAGTTCGTGCTCGGGTCGACGTACGAGATGGTCACGTTGGCCGACGACCTCGCCGGACGGCTCGAAGGCAAGTCGTCGCTGGGGCGGTTGGGGTTGCTGACGCACTCGACCGCGGGGTTCATCGACCCCGGCTTCTCGGGGCACATCACGCTCGAGCTGTCGAACGTCGCGAACCTGCCGATCACGCTGTGGCCCGGCATGAAGATCGGCCAGCTGTGCATCTTCCGCCTGTCCAGCTCGGCGGAGTTCCCGTACGGCTCGAAGGAAGCGGGCTCCCGCTACCAGGGCCAGCGCGGGCCGACGCCGAGCCGGGCGTACAAGAACTTCCACCGCGTGGATACCTGGCGCTAGACCGACACCGGGGCCGCCCAGTCGATGCGGTGGTTCCACATGAACGCGTTGGGGTCGTCGCCACCGGCGGTCTTCATCGCGCGCCGGATGAAGAAGTCGCGGACGACGCGGCCGAAGAAGCCCGGTGATTTGTCGTCGCCGTTGCGTTTTCCCTGGGCCACCACCGCTTCCACGCGTGAGCGGCGCAAGGTCTCGAACGTCGACAGCGCGGCGGCCGGAGCGACGTCGCGCAGGCATTGCGCCAGCGTGACGGCGTCCTCGATCGCCATCGACGCGCCCTGGCCGGCGGCCGGTGAAGTCGCGTGGGCGGCGTCGCCGATGATGCCGATGCGGCCGCGGTGCCAGACCGGCACGGACGGGAAGTCGTAGGTCGACCACGGGGCGTAGAGGTGCTCTGTGGCGCCGATGATCTCGGCGGCGCGAGTGCGGTCACCGCGCACCAGGTCCAGCAGTTCGGCGCGCCAGTGAGCACCGCTCGGGACCGGCGACGACGGCGTCGGCTCGGTCGCGCGCGGCACGTTGGCGAACCACCACACCGAACCGTCCGGGTGCACCACGTGCGCGAAGAACACCTTGCGGCCGAACACCATGTGCATCACGCCCGGTTCGTCGTCGAGCCGCACACCCGTGGTGAAGCCGCCGGTGTTGAGCAGCGGGACGTACCGCGGCGCGGGCGCGGCCGGGTCGAGGATCCGGCGCACGGTGGACCGCAGGCCGTCCGCACCGATCAGCAGGTCGCCGGACTCCGACGAGCCGTCGGCGAACACCGCGGTGACCTCGGCCGACGTCTGCGAGGCGTCCGTGAGCCGCCGGCCGAACTCCGTGCGCACCCCGCGTCTGGCGGCCTCGTCGCGCAGCGCGACGTAGAGGTCCGAGCGGCGCACGGTCTGGCTCACCGTGCCGTCCGGCAGCGGCCCGCCCAACGGGAACTCGGCCAGCCGCTTGCCGTCGCCGAGCCCGACGCTCATCCTCGGCGTGTCGAACCCCAGGCCCTTGACCAGGTCTTTCAGCCCGAACGGCGCCAGCGCGTCGAGCCCGTTCACGGCCAGCGTGAGGAACGCGCCGACCCCCTCGGCCGTGCGGTCGTACGCCTCGAACAGCACCGGCTCGTGGCCCACCTCGTGCAGCGCGATCGCCGTGATCGTGCCCGCGATACCCCCGCCCGCGATCAACACCCGTGACATCCTTCACCCCTCGTATAGTTCATGGTCTCGAATATTTCGATACTTCGAATAATACTGCCAACCGAAGGATGCGCTAGGCTGCCCGTCGTGTCAAGCGAGCACGAGAAACTGGTCGACCAGCTGCTGCTCAAGTCGCGGGAGCTGTCCACGGAGACGGTCATGTTCCACACCGCGATCGCGATCCTGCGCGACCTCTCCGCGGTCGAGAGCAAGGTGCTCGACTACGTCGCGCGCCTCGGCCCGCTCACGCCGAAGGAGCTCGCGGAGTACGCGGGCCTGGCGCCGGCGTCGATCACCGCGCTGATCGACCGGCTCGAGCGCAAGCAGATGGTCACCCGCTCGCCGCACCCGGACGATCGGCGGAAGGTGCTTGTCGGCGTGGAGGAGGAGACGATCGAGCGGGCCGTGTCCCTGTGGGACCACATCGTGGCCGCGACGCGTGAGCTCGCGAACGACTACTCCGAAGGTGAACTCCGAACGGTGATCGGGTTCCTCGAAAGAGCCGCGGCGGTCACCCACGAGTCGACCTTGCGCCTCACCAGTCGCTCGCTGGAGTGAGTTGCGGCCACGGCCGGGTTGGAAAACGCGATTCGTTCACCGGTTCGTGGAAAGCTCGCGAACATGGGCTCGGCCGGGAAACGTCTGCTCGCGGTACTCGGCCTCCTGGCCACCTTTGTCATGCCCGCGCAGGCGGACACCGTCAAGGGATTGCAGCAGAATTACCACCAAGTGGTGTACGGCGATTTCCTCTACGCCGGCAACAGCGTGGTCGAGTGCACGCCGAGTGCCGCCGACTGCGCGAAAGCCGCCAGTCGCGAGACGAAGAAGCCCGCCGGCGATTTCGCGTTGCGATGGTCCGATGTGGACTCCGACGCGAGCACGTTCGACTCCTCCACCGCGTCGGTCACGATCCCACCGGGCGCGAAGGTCGCGTTCGCGCGGCTGAGCTGGGGTGGCACGAGGACAGCGTGCGCGAGTCCCGCCGGCGCGCCGAAGACGCAGGCCGTGCAGTTTTCCGTTGGCGCAGCCAAGGCCGACGTCACGCCCGGGTCCTACGCCGAGGACGCCAAGTTCTACTCCGCCTACGCCGACGTGACCGGTCAGTTCGCGACAGCCCCGACCGGCGCGCCGCTCACCCTCACCGCCGCCAACGTCTGGACCACCGCCGGCCGCGAGTGCGGCGGGGGCTGGTCGGTGGCGATCGTCTTCTCCTACCCCGCGCGCGATCCGCAGTACGCGCCGGCCAAGCGCGCGATTTACGTCTACGACGGTCACGTGCCGCAGGGCGCGAACGGCCCCGCCACGACCACCACCGTCACCGGTTTCCGCGCGGCCTCGGCCGACGCTCACGTCGGCGTGACCGCCGAAGGCGGCGACTGGGGCACGACGGGTGACCGCTTCCTCATCAACGACAAACCCGTCGCCGAACCCGGCACCGGCGCGTCCGACAACTTCTTCGTTGCCAGCACCGACAACGCCGCGAAGCCCGATGTCAAAAACACCTTCGGAATCGACGCGAAAGCGTTCAGCAGCGACGCCGTGCCCAGCGCTGCGACCAGCGCGAAGCTCGCGTTCAGCACTACCGGCGACGATTTCGTCGCGCAGAACCTCGTGTTCTCCGTGCCCGTGCCGGATCTACAGCTCGTGACCCACGCCGATCCGCCGCGCGCGCACGCGGGCGGCCAGGTCACCGTGACGGTCGGTGTCACCAACCCGAACGACACCGCGGCCACCGGCGTCGAGGTGACCGACGAGCGCTTTTCCTCCTGTGCCAAGAAGATCGGCGAGCTCGCCGCGGGCGCGACCACGGGTTACCAGTGCACGGTGACCGCCCCGGACGGCGACGTCACGAGCGCCGCGAAGGTCACCGGCACCAGCACGCTCGGCGACGCACTCGACGGCAGCGCGACCACTCGCGTCGACGTCGTGCACCCGGCGATCACGCTCGCGCAGCAGGCCGACAAGGCGGCTTATCGCACCGGCGACCCCGTGACGTTCACGGTCACCGCCACCAACACCGGTGACGTGCCGCTCCACGACGTCGCCGTGACGGACGCGAAGGTCGGCGCGTGCGCGCGCACGATCGGGACACTCGCGCCGGGCCAGCACACCACCGGTACCTGCACGGCGAAGGCGCCGGTGCCCGACACCAGCGCTTCGGTTGCCGGAACCGATCCGCTGGGCAAGACGGTGACGGCCAACGCCGACGCCGACGTCCCCCTCATCGCGCCCGCGCTGGACGTCACCAAGACGGTGGACCCCGCCGTCGTCCACGCCGGTGAGCCGGCGACCTGGACGATCACCGTGCGCAACACCGGCGACAGCCCGCTGAACCCCGTGGTCGTCACCGACGCCACCACGCCGGCGTGCTCGCGGACGTTCGGCGCGCTCGCCGCCGGCGCCCAGCAGAGCTTCCCGTGCGTGGCGAACCCCGCATTGACCACGACGAACACCGTGACGGCGACCGGCACCGACCTGTCCGGCCAGCCCGTCACCGACACCGCGTCGGCCACGGCGAAGGTGATCCACCCGGCGTTGTCGCTCACGAAGACGGCCGCGCCGGCGCAGGTGCGCGAGGGGGACCGCGTGACCTTCACCGTCACGCTGAAGAACACCGGTGACGCGCCGCTCGACGGCGTCGCGGTGGCCGACGACCGCACACCCGGCTGTGTGCGGAAGTTCGGCACGCTCGCCCCGCAGGCCACGCAGACCTACCAGTGCGATTTGCTCGCGCCGGGCGACGACTTCACCGATCCCGCCGTCGCGACCGGCAAGGATGAGCTGGGCAAACAGCTCAGCGTGACGGCCGACGCGCCAGTCGACGTCATCCACCCCGCCGTCGCGGTCACGGAATCCGCCGCACCCGCGCAGGTACGCGAAGGGGACCGCGTGGCCTTCAGCGTCACGGTGAGCAACACCGGTGACGTCCCACTGGAGAAGCTCGCCGTGACCAGCGGTAAGGTTCCCGACTGCGCCAAGAAGCTCGGAACCCTGGCACCGCAAGGGAAACAGACCTTCACCTGCACCACGGTGGCCGGAACGGACGGCTTCACCAACTCCGTCACCGTCACGGGAACGGACCCGACCGCCCGCACCGTCACGGCGTCGGCCGACGCGAAGTTCACCGTCCAGCACCCGGCCGTCACGCTCGCCACCACCGTCCAAGGTGGACCCTTCCGCGAGCACGACAGCGTGCCTATCCAGGTCACCGTCAAGAACACCGGCGACACCCCCCTCACGAAACCCCACGTCACCACCGCGGCCCGCGCCGACGCGTGCACGCAGGACCACGACACCCTGACACCCGGTGCCACCTGGACCTTCAACTGCACCACCACCGCACCCGCCGACGACGTCACCGAATCGCTCACCGTCACCGCCACCCCACCGGTGGGACCGCTCGTGTCGGCGAGCGCCGAGGCCGCCATCGACGTGATCCACCCGGCCATCGCCGTCACGCAGACGGTCACGCCGACGGTCGTGCGGCCCGGCGAGCCGGCGACGTTCACGATCACCGCCACCAACACGGGCGACGCCGAACTACACGACGTCACCATCGAAGACCCAGCAGCACCCGAATGCGCCCACCGCCTCGGAACCCTGGCCCCGCAGGCGAAACAGAACTACACCTGCACCCACTCCGCCGGCGACGACCTCACCAGCACCGCGAAAGCCACCGGCACCGATCCGTCGAACCGCCCGGTCACCGCGACCGCCGGCGCGCACCTCGACGTGATCCACCCCGCCGTCACGATCACCCAGTCGGCAAAGCCGCAGCAAGTGCGTGAAGGGGACCAAGTCACCTTCACGATCACAGCGAGCAACACCGGCGACGTTCCGCTCACCAACGTGTCCATTGTGGACGACAAGACCCCGGCCTGCGCCCGCACGGACGGCAACACCCTCGCCCCCGGCGCCACCGACCACTACACCTGCACGACCGATGCCGGCTCCGACGGCTACACCAACACCGCGAAAGTCACCGCCACCGACCCACTCGGCGGCACCGTCACCGCGACAGCCGACGCCGCGTTCACCGTCGTCCACCCCGGCCTCTCGCTCACCCGCACCGTGCACGGCGGTCCCTTTCACGCCGGCGACGCCGTGACCACCACACTCACCGTCACCAACACCGGCGACTCACCGGTCACCGCTGTGCAAGTAGCCGACGACCGAGTACCGGCGTGCGCCAAGACCTTCGACACCCTCGCCCCCGGTGCGACCCAGTCCTACGATTGCACCTCACCCGCCCCCGCCGACGACGCCGTGTTCACCGCACGAGTCACCGGCACCCCCACCACCGGCCCCGCACTCACCGCGGCCGCCGACGCGAAGATCGACGTGATCCACCCGGCGCTCACCGTGAAACCCGTTGCCGCACAAGCACAAGCGCGGCCCGGCGACGACGTCACGATCACCGTCACCGTCGCCAACACCGGTGACACCCCGCTGACGAAAATCACCCTCACCGGCTGCGCCCACACCCTCGACCAGTTGGCCACCGGCGCCGCCGCCACCTACACCTGCACCGTCAAAGCCGCGCCCGACGACTTCACCACCACCGTCAACGCCACGGCCAACGACCCGACGACCCGCCCCGTGACCGCGTCCGGCACCACGAACGTCGACGTGATCCACCCCGAGCTCGCGATCATGGCCGACGCCGAGCCGTACCAGGTCCGCGAAGG
This sequence comes from Amycolatopsis sp. DSM 110486, assembly GCF_019468465.1. Classification (NCBI taxonomy): domain Bacteria; kingdom Bacillati; phylum Actinomycetota; class Actinomycetes; order Pseudonocardiales; family Pseudonocardiaceae; genus Amycolatopsis; species Amycolatopsis sp. DSM 110486. The sequence continues at coordinate 3,503,040 of NZ_CP080519.1, forward strand.
CGACACCGTCACATTCTCCTTGCTGGTTAAGAACGTCGGCGACGTACCGCTGACCAAGGTGTCCGTTGTGGACGATCACACCGCCGCCTGCGCCCGCGACTTCGCCACCCTCGCGCCCGACGCCGAGGAGACCTACACCTGCACGACGGTCGCGGGCAAGACCGGTTTCACCAGCACCACCAAGGCCACCGGCACCGATCCGACACAACGCACGGTGACGTCATCGGCGCAAGCGTCGTTCGAGGTGCTGCAACCGAAACTCACCGTCACGAAAACCAGCGCCGAAGGTCCCTTCGCCCCCGACGACTCCGTGCGCTTCGACCTCGTCCTCACCAACACCGGCGACACCGAACTGCACGACGTCCACGTCACCGACCCCCAGGCTCCCGAATGCACGCGGACCTTCTCGACGCTGCCCGTCAACGGCATCCAGCGCTACCCGTGCACCACCACCGCGACCGGCACGACCACCGACACCACTCAGGTCACCGCCACCCCGACCCGCGGCGCCCCCATCACCACCACCGCGAACGCGCCCGTCCCCGTGATCCACCCCGGACTCACCGTCAGGACCGATCACCTCGACCAGCCCATCCGTTCCGGTGACCCTGTGACGTACCTGACGACCGTCCGCAACACCGGAGACGCAGCACTGCACGACGTGACCGTTCGCGCCACCGACGCGGCCTGCGCGTTCACGCTGCCCAGACTCGAGCCCGACGCCGAAACCCTCCGCGCCTGCACCCTCACAGCCCAAACGACCGCCGTCACCGACACCACCGCCACCGCTCACGACCCCGCCGGCCACCAGCTCACGGCGACCACCACCACGACCACCAACGTCGAGAACTCCGCTGCCCCCAAGCGGGCCCGACCCACCCCACGCCCAGCCCTCAACCTCACCGAACAAGCCGACCCCACCGCGAACCCCGGCGACACCGTCACGTTCCTCGTCACCGCCGCCAACACCGGCACCACCCCGCTCACACTCGACGGCCACCACCTCGACCCCGGCAGCCGGCGCGAATGGACCCGCACCGCCACCGCACCCCGCGCAGGCACGCTCACCGACGCCGTCGAAGTCACGGCCCAACCCGACGCCGAAAAACCGCTCACCGTCCGAGCCGCCGCGACCGTCCGGATCCTCGACCCCCACGCCCGAACGACCGCACAAACGCAGCCGATCCCCGGCCCCGATCCGGACCGAACCACCGACGCGTTGGTCAGCCTCGCCCTCCTCGCCGCAGGTGCGCTCCTCCTGCGCGTCACCCGCAGGCCACGAGCGTGAGTTGAGTCTCCCCAAGCTCTTCAGACCCGAGCGCGCACCGGGAGATCACCATCCCCCTGCACCAGGAAACCCCCGCACCACGTGATCATTTCCCAGGCTTGATCAAATAAAGCGCTGCGCCTTTCGGGGGTAACGGTCGTAATCGGTTCGTGATATTTTCTCGCCCGTGTCCCCCATTGGTGCGCGTGGTCGAGTGGTTTTGGTGTCACTGAGTGTTCTTCTCGGCGGTTTCTCCGCCGCCGGGGGGACAGCGTGGCTCCACGACAGACCCAGCGTGGCGACGCTCAGTAGCTCCGCCACAGGTCAGTCCGACCCGCTGTCCGGCGTACCGCCGGTCGATCCCTACGCGAAGCAGCCGTCGTCGTCCACTCCGGGCGGCACCCCGGCCGCGGGCGGCGCGGGCGGCACCCCGACGTCCGGTTCGACCGCCCCCACGACGCCGACCTCCGCCGGCCCCGGCCCCACGTCGACGCCCGCGTCCGGCACCCCGGGCACCGGCACCCCCGCGCCGCCCAAGCCGAATCCCAAGACCACCCCGACGTCGACGACCCCGGCCCGCACCACGAACCCCTCGATGGCAGGCCAGATTGTGGACCTCGTGAACGACGAGCGCGCCAAGGCCGGCTGCGACCCCGTCGCCGAGGAGTCACACCTCGACCAGGCCGCGCAGGACCACAGCGACGACATGTCGGCCCGCAACTACTTCTCGCACGACACGCCTGAGGGCAAGCACTTCGACGAGCGCATCCGCGACTCCGGCTACAGCAAGCCGGGTGCCGAGAACATCGCGAAGGGCGCGACGAGCGCGAAGCAGGTGATGCAGCTGTGGATGAACTCCAGCGGCCACCGCGCGAACATCCTCAACTGCTCGCTGACCAAGCTCGGCGTCGGCGTGACCACCGCCGGCTGGTACTGGACACAGGACTTCGGGTACTGAAAACCCGGCAAGACCTACTGCGAATCCTCGATCGGCTGCGTGGTCAAGTCGCCGTAGCGCGCCAGCACCGCCGCCCGCAGGTTCGGATCCGACCGCGGCACCGGCTCGATGAACACCTCGGTGACGTCGTGGAAGCCCTCGGTCAGCTCGCCCGCGATCCGCACGCAGGCGACCTCGACGTCGGCCGCACCCAGTGAATCGTCGAAGTCCACGCGGGCACACACCAGCACCTGGTCGGTACCCATCAGCATCGTCTGCAAGTCCACCAGCGCCTCGATCTCCGGCGCCGACACGAGGTGGTCGCGCACTCCGCGCACGATCCGCGGGTCCGCCTGCCGGCCGACAAGCAGGCCCCGGTTGGTGCGCCCCAGCAGGTACGCGACGCACGCGAGCAGCAGTCCGATGAGGATCGACGCGATGCCGTCCCACACCGACGAGCCCGTGAGCTGGTGCAACCCGATGCCGGCGAACGCGAGCAGCAGACCGATCAACGCGGCCGAGTCCTCGAACAGCACGGTCTTCGGCGCGGGGTCGTCGATCATGCGCAGGTAGGTGAAGAACGAACGCCGCTCCTGCCGGGACTCCTTGCGCACCTGCCGGATCGCCTGCAGCCACGACACGCCTTCGAGGACGAACGCGATGCCCAGCACCGCGTAGCCGACGATCGGGTTCGTCTGGTCTTCGCTTTCGCCGAACACGGTGGTGAAGCCCTCGTACAGCGCGAACATCGCGCCCGAGGCGAAGATCGAGACGGCCGCCAGCAGCGACCAGAAGTAGCGCTCCTTGCCGTAGCCGAACGGGTGGACCCGGTCGGCGGGGCGCTCCGAACGCTTGAGCGCGGTGAGCAGCAGGACCTCGGTGATGGTGTCGGCGAAGGAGTGCGCGGCCTCCGACAGCATCGCGCCCGAGCCGGTGATGATCCCGGCGATCAACTTCAGGATGGCGATGGCCAGGTTCACGCCGCCGGCCAGCAGCACCGTGAGGGTGCTCTCACCGCCCGATTCCTCTTGCTCGCTCACGCGCAGAAGACTAGCCGCGCGGGTGGGTCAGAGTCGGTTGAGACCCGAAAGCACTCGCTCCATGAGCGCGATCGCCGGCCGGCCGTCCTCTTTGCGCTGCGGCGCGTGGATCGTCACGAGGCCGAGCTCGGCCAGGTCGTCGAGCAGAACCCGGGCGACGCCGAGGGGAACGCTCAACGTGGCGGCGACCTCCGCCACCGACCGCGGGTACAGGCACAGCGACCGCACGATCCGAAACTCGCCCTTCACCTGAGGCGAGTGCCAGCGCGGGTCCCGGGCGTTGGCCTTCACGAGCGCCTCGATGGCGAGGTTGCGGCGGGAGTGCGTGCGACCGCGGGTGAGGACGTACGGCCGGACGAGTGTCCGCGGGCCGGGGACCGGCGATGGGTCGGAGACCCATCCGTCGCCCACCACGGGCTCGCCCGCGAACTCCTCGGGCACTTCGCTCGGCCAAACGGGTTCGGGGGTCCGGCCCGGCGCGACGCTGACTCGCCCGGAAGGCGAAAAGGGGGTGCCCGAGTGGCCGGTGTAACCAGGTCCGCTGTACCCGTTCGCCACGTCGCGCCCCCTTATATCGGTAGCCGAATTCGCTTCCCGCAAGCGGCGTCGATCGCGAGGAACCGTAGATTACGCCCGTTGTCCTGTCTGTCATCGGCAATGTGACGAAGCCGGACCAGAGGTGCAGAAATTGTGCACGGTAAACGTTTTCGTGGCATTCCGGTACGCCCGTGCCTCTTGTGTCAAACGTTTACCGGAATTCGCCGACGGGCCGTGAGCGCGAGTACCGAAAGCGTCGCGGCCACGAGGACCACCTGTTCGATCAGCGCGACCGGGTTGCCCGCGGCGGTCAGCAGACCGACCCAGCAGTACGTGACAATCGCGCCTGCTGCCAGGGAAAACGCGGACGGACGGCAGCGCACGGCGTACGCGACCACGGCCGCTTCGAGCGCCAGCATCAACGCGACCGTGCCCCACGAATGGAGCAGCGCGGTCTTGTCCACCAGGTGGAACAGCGTGCTCGCCCCCAGTCCGACGGCGAACCCGGCCCACGCCGAGCCCCGCGTGTCAAGGGTTCGGACGGGCAGGCGCAAGGCAAACACTACGAGCGCCACGGCCACCACGGCCGCGCCGACCAGCTGTCCGGGCGCCGCGAGGAACGCCGGAGTTCCCATCATGCGAGACACCAGGAACGTCCCCGCCGCGCCGACGAGCAGCGCGCAGGTCCACGCCACCGTGCCCGGCCGGCGCAGCCACGGCTCGCGCCCGAAGAACGCCTCCCCGATCGCGATCGGCGAAGCGATGCTCCAGACCACGTGCAGCGTCAGCACGAACACCGTCCACTGGCCACCGATGCCGAGCACCGGCACGTGCGCGGGGCCCAGGAGGTCGAGGCCGAGGTAGTGCGGGTTGAACAACGTTTGCGTGAGCAGGCCTTCTTCGACGACGCCGAAGGCCAGCGCGAGCGTGAGGATCGTCGGCCAGCCCCGGCCGCGGCGGCGCGCGACCTCGCGGATCAGCACCGCGGCCGAGCCGTAGAGCGCCACGAACATCGCGAACATGCCGAGCTGCTGGGTGATCAAAACCTCGCCAGGCCGCCTGGCCAGGTATTTGATCACCGAGCAGGAATTCGGCGACGAACGGGGAGAACAGAGCGAGCGCGGCGACCGCCGTCTTGCGAAATGGCATGAAGTGATCGTGTCGCTCTGCGAGCATTCGTACACGGGCCGTTAATCACGACTGTTCCCGTGACAAATGATCGAGAAACGCCCCTTTCATGATGGCGAACCATCACGAAAGGGGCGTTCATTCCAGTTTGGGATCGGCTATTCGGCCGAAGCCGGCTGCTCCTCGTCCGCCCCTTCTGCCGGGGTGTCCTCCAGTGACGGCGCCCCTGTCGCCACCAAGGCGGTCTCCGGCTTGCGCTTCACGGACGTGAGCAGCAGCTGAGCGACGTCCACGACCTCGACCCGCTCGCTCGCGAGGCCGTCGCTCTGTCGCGCGGTCACGCCGTCGGTGAGCATCACGCGGCAGAACGGGCAGCCGGTCGCGATCTTCGACGGCGCGGTGCCGAGCGCCTCGTCCACGCGCTCGACGTTGATCCGCTTGCCGATCTTCTCCTCCATCCACATCCGCGCGCCGCCGGCGCCGCAGCACATGGACCGGTCGCCGTGGCGCGGCATCTCGCGCAGCTTCGCGCCCGAGGCCCCGACGAGCTCACGCGGAGCGTCGTAGACCTTGTTGTGGCGGCCCAGGTAGCACGGGTCGTGGTAGGTGACGTCCTCCGCAACGGGCGCGACCGGCGTCAGGTACTTCTCCCGCACCAGGCGGTTGAGCAGCTGCGTGTGGTGCACGACGTCGAACTGGCCTCCCAGCTCCGGGTACTCGTTGGCGAGCGTGTTGAAGCAGTGGGCGCAGGTCACCACGACCTTGCGCGCCTTGCGCTCGCGGCCCTCGAACACCGAGTTGAGGACCTCGACGTTCTGCTGCGCCAGCATCTGGAACAGGAACTCGTTGCCCGCGCGCCGCGCCGGGTCACCGGTGCACGACTCCTCCGAGCCGAGCACGGTGTACTTCACGCCCGCGATGTGCAGCAGCTCGGCCACGGCACGCGTGGTCTTCTTCGCGCGGTCCTCGAACGCGCCGGCGCAGCCGACCCAGAACAGGTACTCCGCGTCGCCCAGATCGCCCTCGAACACCGGCACCTCGAAGTCGAGGTCCTCCGTCCACTGGAGACGGTCCTTGGCGTTCTGGCCCCACGGGTTGCCCTTGTTCTCCAGGTTCTTGAACATGCCGTTGAGCTCGGTGGGGAACGAAGACTCGATCATCACCTGGTAGCGGCGCATGTCCACGATGTGGTCGACGTGCTCGATGTCCACCGGGCACTGCTCGACGCACGCGCCACAGGAAGTGCAGGACCACAGCATGTCGGGGTCGATCACGCCACCGTCTTCGGCGCCGCCGATCAGCGGCCGCTCCGATTCGGCCAGCGCCAGCACGTCGATGCCGGCATGCGGGTTGTCGCCGGTCAGGCCGATCTCGTCACCGGCCATGTCCCGCTTGCCGCCGGCGAGCAGGTACGGCGCCTTCGCGTACGCGTGGTCGCGCAGCTGTGTGATCAGCAGCTTCGGCGACAGCGGCTTGCCCGTGTTCCACGCGGGGCACTGCGACTGGCAACGGCCGCACTCGGTGCAGGTGGAGAAGTCGAGCCAGCCCTTCCAGCTGAAGTCCTCGACCTTGCCGACGCCGAACGTGTCCTCGTCCGGATCGGCCTCCTCGAGGTCGAGCACCTTGCCCTTGCTCATCATCGGCTTCACCGCGCCGAGCGCGACGCCGCCGTCGTCCTCGCGCTTGAAGTAGATGTTGAAGAACGCGCTGAAGCGGTGCCACGCGATGCCCATGGTCATCGTGCGGGCCACCACGATCAGCCACACCGTGGCGCTCATCAGCTTGATGAACGCGAACACCGACACGAGCGCGGCGCTGGCAGGCAGCGCGTGCGACAGCGGGTTGGACACGAAGGCGGCCCACGTCGGCGTCTCGTGCACGCCCATCGCGGCCTTCGCCGCGCGCACGCCGATGATGCCGATGCCCTCGATGATCACCACGGCCTCGACGAAGTAGGCCCACTTGAAGTTCGAGCCTGCGAAGCGCGACTGCCGGTCGGCGCGGCGCGGGTGGTTGGCCTGGCGGATGATCACCAGGCCGATGCCGCCGACGATCGTGCCCACGCCGAGCAGCTCCATGAGCAGGCTCCACAGCGACCAGTCCTCGAGGACCGGCCAGCCCCACGTCGGCACGAACACCTCGCCGTAGGCCTCGAACAGCGCGAGCGACCCGATGAGGAAGCCCCACATCACCATCCAGTGCCAGGGCGCGACCTGACGGAACTTCGCCATGCGCGTGTGCGCGGCGAACTCCTTGATCAGGGTTCCGAGCCGCGGCATGAACGGGCCGTTGCGCGTCGGGTCGGGCTGGCCCAGCCGGATCACCCGCACGAAGCGGGCGATGGTGGCGATGAACAGTCCCCAGGCGAAGATGCCCAGGAGGACCGAGATCCCCCCGAGCGTCAGCTCTACAGCGCCCATCGTCGGGTGCCTTTCGTCCGGTGTGGTGGTGCCGGTGCCTGTGCGTTTCTCACAGCGCCGGTGCCGAGCAGGGTAACGCTTCTTACTGATGGGTAACTGGTTGGCAGCGCCCAAGTCCCACCGATGTGGTGCACGCCTCGCTGGCTAGTGAGACGATCGTTCAGGTAGTTTTGTCCTCATGGGTGCTTACTTGTACCTCGCTTTGGCGATTGCCGCAGAAGTGACGGCCACCGTTTCCCTGAAGCTCTCCGAGGGCTTCACGAAAGTCGTGCCGTCCGCGCTGGTCGCCGTCGGGTACGGCGTAGCGTTCTTCGCACTTTCCCGCGTGCTGAAGTCGGGGTTGCCGCTCGGCATCGCGTACGCGGTGTGGGCCGCCGTCGGCGTGGCGCTCGTGGCGATCATCGGGGTCCTGTTCCTCAAGGAACCGATCAACCTGGTGATGGCCGGCGGGCTCGTGCTCGTGATCGGCGGAGTGGTGCTGATCGAGGTCGGGAGCAACCAGTGAAGATCCAAGTCGACGGCCGCAAGGCGCGCGGCGAGAAGCGGCGCGCGGAGATCATCGCGGCCACCCTGCGGGTGATCGAGCGCAACGGCGTCGCCGGCGTCACGCACCGCACGGTGGCGGTGGAGGCCGACGTGCCCACCGCGTCGACCACGTACCACTTCGCCTCGCTCGACGACCTGCTCGTGGCCACTCTCATCTCCTGCGCGCGCGACATGGCCACCGAGGTCTACTGGATGATCGACCGCGCCCGATCGCGCGGCAGCCGCGGCGCCGAAGAGGTCGCCGGCCTGCTCGCGGAGGCACTCGGGCCGCGCCGCGGCCGCACGATGGCCGAGTACGAGCTGTACCTGCTGGCCGCGCGCAAACCCGAGCTGCGCCCGGCCGCGCGGCGCTGGCTCGACGTCCTCACGTCCATGGTCCGCCACGACAACGAGGTCGCGTTCCGGGTTTTCCTCGCCGGCATCGACGGCCTGCTGATCCAGGGCCTGATCGACGACGAACCGCCGTCGGCCGAAGAGCTGCGGCCCGTGGTGGACTACCTGCTCAAGCCGCGGTGACTGTGCTGTTGGTTACCAATCCGACCACAGTCACGGCGGGAACAGTCGCCAGCCGCGGTCAGGTCCGGTTGCGTGCCCGCCTACTTCTGGCCGGATTGGTAACTTGCGGGTATGCGGATCGCAGGCGACTACGAACTCGACGACGACCCCGGCCGGCTCGACCTCGACGTGCTGTGGAAGTTCCTCTCCACCGAGGCCTACTGGGGCCGCTGGCGCACGCGTGATCAGGTCGAGGCGGCCGTCGCCGGGTCGTGGCGTGTGGTCGGCGCGTACGAGCGCGCCACCGGCCGCCAGGTCGGCTTCGCGCGGGCGATCTCCGACGGCGTGACGTCGGCCTACCTCGCCGACGTGTTCGTGGTCGAGGACGCACGTGGTTCGGGGCTGGGCAAGGAGATCGTGCGCGAGATGATCGACAACGGCCCGGGCGCCGGCATGCGCTGGATGCTGCACACAGCCGACGCGCACGGGCTGTACCGGCAGTTCGGGTTCGGCGAGCACACCAAGGGGCGGTTCCTCGAACGCGAGGGGGCCAACCGGGAAGCACTACGGTAGACCGGTCGGTCGAATTTTCAGTTGTCCTTGGCGGACAACAACTTCGAGAAGTGCGCCGCCCCGGCACGCGCGGCGCGTTCGAGGTCCGAGCGGCGGTCGACGAACTGGTGCACCGGCACAGAGAACGCGACCGCGCCCGTCACGCGTTGCTCGGTGTCGAGCACCGGCGCGGACAAGCACGCGAGCTGGGGCTGGAACTCCTCGATCTCCAGCGCGATCCCCGAGCGCGCCACGGTTTCGAGCTCCGTCTCGAGGTCGCGTGACGTCACGCGGGTGCGGTCGGTGAGGCGAGGCATGCCCGCGCCGGCGAGGTAGTCGCGGCGCTCGCGCGCGGGCAGCGACGCGAGCATCACCTTGCCGAACGCGGTGGCGTGCGCGGCTTCGTGGAAACCGAAGTCGAGCGGCTGGGCGCGCGGGAACTCCGGCGAGTCGGCGACGGCCGCGACGACGACGTCGGTGTCGCGAAAGACCGTGTAGTACGCGGGCGCGCTCACGCGCAGGTGCAGCTGGTGAAGGCCGTCGCGCAACTGGTGGTCGACGTCGAGCTCGCCGAGCAGGCTGTGGTAGAGGCCGCCGACCTTGTAGCCGAGGCCGAACCCGCGGCCGTGACCGAGGCGGATCAAATAGCCTTCGTGGACCAGCGTGTTGAGCAGGTGGTAGGTGGTCGAGAGCTTGTAGCCGGCGCGCCGGGCCACGGCTTTGGCCGCGATGCCGTCGCCGGCGCCGGCCACGATCTCGAGCACGCGCAGCGCCCGCTGCGCCGAACCGATCAGCCCGCTGGGTTCCTTCTCGGTGATGTCGTCGTCGGAAAGCGGCAGGGCGGGTTCGGACACAGCGGCACCTCCGTGAAACCGTTCGGCAGTGAACGGGCGATCACATGCGCCCACCACCATACGTGCTCCGAACGGCTCAAGTGGAGCACCCGGTCGGCAACGATTCCGACGTCGCCGCGGGTGCTCACACCGACCGGGCCTCGGCTTCACCCGGTGAGATCAGTGCAGGTCGTCCGCCGACGGGCCGTGGTGACTCCGGCGGACCGGGATCTCGGCCCACTGGACCGAACGGGTGAGTCCCGGCGTCACACCGGTACTTTCGAGTTCGAACCGATCTCGGCCGCCGCCTCGGTGGTCCCGCAGCCGTCTGGCACCTCGAGGTCGTACAGGCGAGCCGCGTTGAGGCCGAGGATCTTCTTCTTCACGTCCGTGGTGAGCTCGCCGTACTCGTCCTGGAAGTCCTCCGGCATCTCGAAGTCCACAAAGGACTCGATTAGCCACTTCGGGTGCTGGAGCCCGTAGTCGCTGGCGAACGTGATCCGGTTCTCGTCCATCCAATAGAGCAGCTCGCCGATGATCTCGGCGAACTGGCGCGGCCGGGTGAGGATGGCGGGCAACGCGAGCGCGAGGCCGGCATACACGTTCGGCTCCTGCGTGGCGATCCAGCAGAAGTCCTGCAGCCGCGCCAAGCCCACGTGCTCGACGATGAAGCGCAGGTCCGGGAACGCCGCGGCGACCTCGTCGAGGCCGGCGGCGTCGAAGGCCGCGGACGCGTCGGAGCCGCCCGTGCCATCCGAGCCGTCGCGGTCGAGCGGGCGGATCGAGGGGGCGGCGTGGAGGTGGATGTTGCGGATGCTGAGCTCCTGGCACTTCTCCAGGAAGCGGTAGGAGCACGGGTCCGACAGCTGCCGGCCCGCCTGTTCGGTGGTAACGAGCTTGACGCCCTTGAGGTTCCCGGCGACCGGCTCGAGGCCGGCGACGGTGAACCGGCCGGGGTACCGCTCGGTGAACGCGCTCCCGGGTGCCGCGCCGTCGGGGTCGGCGGTGGCGGCGGGCTGGAAGATCGCGTGGTCCACGTACCCGGTTTCGAACAGGTCGTGGACGATCGTTTCCTCGCTCTGGTGGCGAAACCCGACTTCCGTCGGCTTCCAGAAGTGCACGTGACCGTCGACGATGAAGTAGCGCTCGCCGTCCTTTTCGTACATCGGTGCCGGCTCCCTTGCGGTACGAGGTACGTGCTGATGTGCAGCTTCCGATCGTCTTCCCCTGCGAGGGAGCGGGTCAACGGCAGTGATTCCACCTGTCGGAAAAACACCACAGGGCCACCGCGAGCGAACCCGCGGTGGCCCTGCTATCGACGAAACTCAGCCCTTGTTCTCGTAGACCGCCGTGATCGTGGCGCGAGCCAGGGTGTGGCCGAACAGGTTGAAGCCGAGGAACGCGGGCGTGGCGTCGCCGTCGATCTCCAGGGAGTCGACGTCGAGCGCGTGCACCACGAAGTAGTAGCGGTGCGGGCCGTGCCCGGGCGGCGGGGCGGCGCCGAGGAACTGCTTCACGCCGCCGTCACCCTTCAGAGTGACAGCGCCCTCGGGCAGGCCGGAGCCGTTCGCGTCGCCGGCGTCGGCGGCCAGCTCGGTGACCGACGCGGGGACGTTGAACACGGCCCAGTGCCAGAAGCCGCTCGCGGTCGGGGCGTCGGGGTCGTACACCGTGACCGCGAAGCTGCGCGTGCCCTCGGGGAAGCCCTCCCACGACAGCTGCGGCGACCGGTCTTCGCCACCGGCGCCGAAGATGCCGGACAGGTGCGGCGTCGTGAGCGTCTCGCCCTCGGCGATGTCTGTGCTGCGCAGCGTGAACGACGGCAAAGACGGCAGGAAATCGTAGGGATTGGGCGATTGAGGCATCAATCCTCCTGAACGCGTTGATCTTGGAAGTCCAGTCGGACTCCAGGCTATGACCCTGACCCGGACCCCGGCACCTCAGGGATGTTTCGGGGGGTTTACCGGATGTCGCGGCACCCGTGCCCCTCCTACCGTTTGCGGCAGACGGATGAGCGGTACTGAGGGGACGGACACCATGGCACGCCCGCTTCTGGCACTGGGTGGCGTAGTTCTGATCGGCGTGGGAGTGGCCATCGCGCTCGGCTGGGGGCTGGGCAGCACGGTGGAGCGCAGCGCGACGGTCTCGCAGCAGATCCGCGGCGTGAAGCTCGACGCGGACTCCGGCGACATCCGGATCCGCACCGGTTCCGGCCCGATCTCTGTGCACCAGAAGCTGCACTACAACTTCCGCGGCGAGCCGGGCGACGCCTTCCGGGTGGAGGGCGACCAGCTCGTGCTCGGCGACTGCGGCCGCAACTGCACCGCCGACTTCGACGTCGTCGTGCCGGCCGGGCTGCCCGTCATGGGCAAGGCGGATTCGGGCGAGGTGGATCTCACAGGCGTCGCGAGCGTCGACGTCACCGCCGACTCCGGGAGCGCGCACGTGGCGGACGTCGCGGGGCTGGTGAACCTGCGGCTCGACAGCGGTTCGATCGACCTGCAGAACGTCGGGCCGGTGCAGCTGCACAGCGACTCCGGCCACGTGAAGGCCGAGGGGGTGCGCGGCCCGGTCGACGTCTCCGCCGACAGCGGCAGCGTCGAGCTGGCCCTGGCCACGCCCAACGACGTGAAGGTGCACGCCGACTCCGGCAGCGTCGACGTGCGGGTGCCGGACGGGTCGTACAGGGTGATCGGGGACACCGACAGCGGGCACCGAACCGTGCAGATCCCCACGTCGAACAGCGCCGGCCAGACGAACACGCTCGACCTCAACACCTCCAGCGGCAGCGTCACCGTCAAGGCCGCCTGACACTTTCGGGGGAACATTCACATGCGCAAGATCGAGAACCGGGTCCTGGCGGCCGTGCTGGCCGGGGCGGTGGGGGCGTTCGTCGTGACGGCGAGCCTGGGCCTGGCGGCCAAGCCCGAGGCGACGACGCCGGTACCCACGCCCGTCGCGGTGGTCCAGGTGACGGCGCCGGCCGGTGACGTGCGGCTGGCGGAGACGGTGATCGTGCGGGACGAGGGGTCCCACCGCGCCGCGCGGCCGGTCGTCCCGGCTCGTCCGGCATGAAGCTGATCGCTGCCGCTGTCCTGCTCTTCCTGAGCAGATTTCCTTCCACCGCAACGGAATTCACCGCGTTGGTCGAGCACAACCGGGCCGTCGGCGAGACCTGCCTGGCGAAGACCGGGCCGTTGCTCGGACACGTCGACACGCTCAGCGCGGCCGAAGACGTGGACGCGATCCGCGTCGCGCTGGGCGAGCAGCGGATCTCGTGGCTCGGCGTCTCCTACGGCACCGAGCTCGGGGCCGCGTACGCCGCGGCGCATCCGGACCGCGTGCGTGCGATGGTGCTGGACGGCGCGATCGACCACGGCCGGCCGCCGCGGCAGTCGATCGTGGCGGAGGCCGCGGCGACGGAGGACTCGCTGGTGCGGTTCGCGTCGTGGTGCCGCACCTCGACGGAATGCGCCCTGCACGGTCAGGACGTGCTGGCCTACTACGACAACCTGGTCGCCCACGGCGCCTGGTCGAGCGGGCTCGGTCGCGTGGCCGACGGTGAGGAGCTGTCCTCTGGCGTCTACGGCTACCTCTACGTAAGAGACCAGTGGCCCGAGCTCGGCCGTGCGCTGGCCGCCGCGAGCGCGGACGCCGCCCAGCTGACCTCGGCCGCGCAGTTCTTCTCGCCGAGCTACGGCATGTACCGCGCCATCGGCTGCCAGGACTTCCCGTCGCTGTTCACCGGCATCGCGGACCTTCGCGCGACCGCCGCCGTGGTCAAGACGGTCGCCCCGCACAGCTGGCGCTACTCGGGGTGGTGGAACTTCGCGAGCGGGTGCGCGGGCTGGCCGCTGCCGGCGAGGAACCCGCCGCACCCCGATCGGGTGCACGGCACTCCGCCGATCCTCGTCGTCGGCGGCGCCCACGACCCGGCGACGCCGCTGGCGTGGGCCAGGGGGCTCGCGGCGGACGTCGACGGCTCCGGCCTGCTGAACTCCGCGTGCGCGCGAGCGGCGGAGACGAAGTACCTGGTGAGCGGCCTCACACCCCCTCTCGGCACGATCTGCCGGTGAGCCCGGGAACAAGAGCCACTACCCCTTCGTTAGCCTGATACGAAGGTTGAGTGCAGCTGACTCAAGTCTGGCTTGACGAAGCTCACGAAGGACCGATAGAACTTGCCAGGGGTCCGCTCAAGGCGGACCCGAAACGTGCAGGTCACGAACATAGCAGCAGAGCTGCCAACACAGGAGGAAGCACCATGGCGCGAGCGGTCGGCATCGACCTCGGCACGACCAACTCGGTCGTAGCCGTCCTTGAGGGCGGCGAGCCGACGGTCATCGCCAACTCGGAAGGCTCCCGGACCACCCCGTCCATCGTCGCGTTCGCCAAGAACGGTGAAGTGCTCACCGGTCAGTCGGCGAAGAACCAGGCCGTCACGAACGTCGACCGCACCATCCGGTCCGTCAAGCGGCACATCGGTACCGACTGGAACACCGAGATCGACGGCAAGAACTACACGCCGCAGGAGATCAGCGCGCGCGTGCTGATGAAGCTGAAGCGCGACGCCGAGTCGTACCTGGGCGAGGAGATCACCGACGCGGTGATCACCGTCCCGGCGTACTTCGAGGACGCCCAGCGGCAGGCCACCAAGGAGGCCGGGCAGATCGCCGGCCTGAACGTGCTCCGCATCGTCAACGAGCCGACCGCCGCCGCGCTGGCGTACGGCCTGGACAAGGGCGAGAAGGAACAGACCATCCTGGTCTTCGACCTCGGTGGCGGTACGTTCGACGTGTCGCTGCTGGAGATCGGCGAGGGTGTCGTCGAGGTGCGTGCGACTTCCGGTGACAACCACCTCGGTGGTGACGACTGGGACGAGCGCATCGTCAAGTGGCTGGTCGACAAGTTCAAGGCCTCCAACGGCATCGACCTGACCAAGGACAAGATGGCCCTGCAGCGCATCCGCGAGGCGGCCGAGAAGGCGAAGATCGAGCTGTCGAGCTCCAACTCCGCCGGCATCAACCTGCCCTACATCACGGTCGACGCCGACAAGAACCCGCTGTTCCTCGACGAGCAGCTCTCGCGCGCCGAGTTCCAGAAGATCACCGTGGACCTGCTCGAGCGCACCCGCAACCCGTTCAACAACGTGATCCGCGACGCCGGCATCGCCGTCGGCGACATCGACCACGTCGTGCTCGTGGGTGGTTCCACCCGCATGCCGGCCGTGTCGGACCTGGTCAAGGAGCTGACCGGCGGGCGCGAGCCGAACAAGGGCGTGAACCCGGACGAGGTCGTGGCCGTGGGTGCCGCGCTGCAGGCCGGTGTCCTCAAGGGTGAGGTCAAGGACGTCCTGCTGCTGGACGTGACCCCGCTTTCGCTGGGCATCGAGACCAAGGGTGGCGTGTTCACCAAGCTCATCGAGCGCAACACCACGATCCCGACCAAGCGTTCGGAGATCTTCTCCACCGCGGACGACAACCAGCCGTCGGTGCAGATCCAGGTGTTCCAGGGTGAGCGCGAGATCGCGGCGCACAACAAGAAGCTCGGCATGTTCGAGCTGACCGGTCTCCCGCCGGCCCCGCGTGGCGTGCCGCAGATCGAGGTCACCTTCGACATCGACGCCAACGGCATCGTGCACGTGACCGCGAAGGACCTGGGCACGAACAAGGAACAGTCGATGACGATCACCGGTGGCTCCGCGCTGCCGAAGGACGACATCGACCGCATGGTCAAGGACGCCGAGGCCCACGCCGAGGAAGACAAGAAGCGCCGCGAGGAAGCGGAGACCCGCAACCAGGCGGAGACTCTCGTCTACCAGACCGAGAAGTTCGTCAAGGACAACGAGGACAAGCTGCCCGAGGACCTCAAGGGCAAGGTCAAGACCGCCATCGACGAGGCCAACGAGGCGCTCAAGGGCACCGACTCGGCCAAGATCCGCGAGTCCATCGAGAAGCTGAACACGGCTTCGCAGGAGCTGGGCACCGCGCTCTACGCCAACCAGGGTGCCAACCCCGGTGCCGACGGTGCCGCTCCGGGTGCCGACGCCGGTTCCGCCGGTGGGGCGCAGGACAAGGCCGATGACGTGGTCGACGCCGAGATCGTGGAAGAGGACGAGAAGAAGTGACCCCACGACACTCCGAAGCCGAGGGCCGGGGCCCCGAGGAACCGGTGGTCGTGCGTGACCGGCGGCGGGTCGACCCGCAGACCGGTGAGGTTCGTCCTCCTGCCCCGGAAGAAGTTCAGGTCGACGAGGCGCCCGCGCACCACGCGGGCCCCTCGCTCGGCGACTCGGTGGACGACGCGGTCACGATCGCGTCCGACGTCGAGAAGCAGCTGGCCGAGCGCACGGCCGACCTGCAGCGCCTGCAGGCGGAGTACGCCAACTACCGCAAGCGCGTGGACCGCGACCGCGAGGCCGTGGTGCTGGGCGCCAAGGCCTCGGTGGTCGGCGAGCTGCTCCCGCTGCTCGACGACCTCGAGCGGGCGGAGCAGCACGGTGACCTCACCGGTGCGTTCAAGGCGGTCGGCGACAAGCTGGTGAGCGGCTTGCAGCGCGCCGGTCTCGAGTCGTTCGGCTCGGAGGGCGAGCCCTTCGACCCGAGCGTGCACGAGGCCGTGCAGCACAACACCTCGCCGGACGTGGCTGGTCCGACGGTCACCGTGGTCATGCGCCGCGGTTACCGCTTCGGCGACCGGGTCCTGCGGGCGGCGCTGGTCGGGGTCACCGACCACGAGCCGGCCGCGGCACCGGTCGACCCGCCCGTCGGCGGCGAGCTGCCGCTGGACGGGTCGATCGATGAGCCGAACCAGCAGTAACAACCGTTTCGTAGCGAAAGGAGGAGGCACCCGATGAGTGCTCGGGAGTGGATGGGCAAGGACTTCTACAAAGAGCTGGGTGTCTCCTCCGACGCCACTGCGGACGAGATCAAGAAGGCGTATCGCAAGCTGGCCAAGGAGAATCACCCGGACGCCAACGCGGGCAACACCACGGCCGAGAACAAGTTCAAGGCCGTGTCCGAGGCGTACGGCGTGCTGTCCGACGCGGCCAAGCGCAAGGAGTACGACGAGGCCCAGCGCCTCTTCGGCTCCGGTGGTTTCGGCGGGTTCCCGGGCGGCGCCGGCGGTACGGGCGGCTTCGACATGGGCGACATCTTCGGCCAGGCCGGCGCTGCCCAGCAGGGCGGTTTCGGCGGGCTCGGCGACATCCTGGGCGGCATCTTCGGCCGTCAGGGCCGGGCCGGCGGGGCCGCGTCGGCCAACCGGCCGCAGCGCGGCGCCGACGTCGAGACCGACGTGCGGATCGACTTCACCGAGGCGGTCAAGGGCGCGACCCTGCCGCTGCGGCTGTCGAGCCCCGCGACGTGCTCGACGTGTGGCGGCAACGGCGCGAAGCCGGGCACCTCGCCGCGCCAGTGCCCGACGTGTGGCGGTTCGGGTCTCGTCAGCCGCAGCCAGGGTGCGTTCGCGTTCTCCGAGCCGTGCCGCGATTGCCGCGGCCGCGGCCAGATCATCGACGACCCGTGCCCGGAGTGCGGCGGCGAGGGCATCAGCACCCGCACCCGCACGCTGACCGTGCGCATCCCGCCGGGCGTCGACGACGACCAGCGGATCCGGTTGGCGAGCCAGGGCGAGCCCGGCCGTGGTGGCGCGCAGGCCGGTGACCTGTACGTGCGCGTGCACGTGGCACCGCACAGGCTGTTCGGGCGCAAGGACCTCGACCTGACCCTGACCGTGCCGGTCGACTTCACCGAGCTCGCGCTGGGCACCACGATCACGGTGCCGACGCTCGAGGGCAAGGTGTCACTGAAGGTGCCCGCGGGTACCGCGAGTGGCCGAGTGTTGCGCGTACGCGGAAAGGGCATTCAGAAGCGGGACGGTTCGCAGGGTGATCTGCTCGTGACCCTGCAGGCGTCGGTCCCCGCCAAACTGGACGACAAGGCGCGCGAGGCCCTCGAGGCCTACGCGGAGGCGATGAAGGGCCACGACCCGCGGCCTGAGGTGACCGAGATGCTCGAAGGCAGGTGAGGGTGATGTTCGGCGGAATCCCGGGACTCCCGCACGGCGCGGACGAGGACACCCCCGTGTTCGTGATCTCCGTGGCAGCCCAGCTCTCGGGCCTCCACG
The DNA here is from genome assembly GCF_019468465.1 of Amycolatopsis sp. DSM 110486. Classification (NCBI taxonomy): domain Bacteria; kingdom Bacillati; phylum Actinomycetota; class Actinomycetes; order Pseudonocardiales; family Pseudonocardiaceae; genus Amycolatopsis; species Amycolatopsis sp. DSM 110486. Next base: position 3,520,919 of record NZ_CP080519.1, read on the forward strand.
CGCAAACCCTGCGCTCCTACGACCGCCAGGGCCTGGTCTCCCCGGGCCGCACCTCCGGCGGCGGCCGGCGCTACTCCATGCGCGACATCGCCCTGCTGCGCGAGGTCCAGCGCCTCTCGCAGGAGGACGGGGTCAACCTGGCGGGCGTCAAGCGGATCATCGAGCTGGAAAACCAGGTCGACGCCCTGCGGGCACGGGTGCACGAGCTCACCGAGGAGCTGGCGTCCGCGTACGCCGCCGCCGAACAAGCCGCCGCCGCGGTGCACGCTTCGTACCGGAAGGACCTGGTGCCGATGCGGCAGCAGACGTCTTTGGTGGTGTGGAAGCCGAAGCGCCGCTGAGGTTTTTGGGACAGCCCCTTCGTCACCGGGTCGGTGGTGGAGGGGCTGTTTCGCGTTCTGGCTCGGGTGGCCTTTCGTGCGGGTCGCCTTTCGTGCGGGTGGCCGCGGTGGGAGCAGTCCTCTCGTTCCGGTCCGCGGCTGGTCCCTTCGCACGCCGTCTGCGGCGCGAGCGGTCCCCTCGCCACGGGGTCCGGACGCGAGTGGACCGGTGGCGCTCGTCAAACGTGCGCGACTGGTCCGTTCGCACCGAATGCGCGGGCGCGAGGGGACCTTTTGTGCAGCAACGAAACCAGGCGGCGTCAGGCGTCCGAAGGCGGCTTCAGGTACTCCCCGAAGAACGTCATCACGCGCTGCCAAGCGTCGCGGTCCGAGGGTTCGTGGTACCCGAACCCCACCACCTTCGCGAAGGCCGCCACGGGCGCCGGGCCCATCTTGTTCGCGAAGCTGTGCCCCGCGTCGGGGTATTCCTTCACGTCGTGCGGCACGTTGCGTTCCGTCAGGGCCGTGGAGAGCTTCGCGGCGGCACCACGCAGCGAGGGGTCTCGGCGGCCGAAGCTCGCCACCACCGGGCAAGCATCGTCCAAAACGGACAAATCCTTCGGCAGCTGGCCGTAGTACGGCGCCGAAACGTCGAACGACCGCGAAGCCGCCACCAGCGCGAAGCCGCCGCCCAGGCAATAGCCGGCGATGCCGACCTTTCCGGAGCAGTCCTCCCGCGAAGACACCAGCACGCGCGCTGCCTCGATGTCGTCGAAGGCGCGGCCGTTACGCGCGAACATGTCCTTGAAGACCTGCCGCACGCAGCGGAACATGCCGCCGCGCGAATACAGGTTCGGACTGAGCGCCAGGTACCCCGCCGCGGCGAAGCGGTCGGTGATGTTGCGCGCGTCCTTGGTCAGGCCGATGGCGTCGTGGATGATCACGACGGCCGGGAAGGGGCCGGGGCCGGCCGGCGTTGCCAGGTAGCCGTCGATGTCGCCGGCCGGGGTGGGGATCGTGATCTCCATGGACCAGCACATTAGTCCAAAGTGAACGGGTCATACCGGATTCGCTCGAGGTCCACTCCTGCGGCCAGCAGTTTCGCGATCGTGCCGCGGATCATGTCCGGCGAGCCCGCCACCAGCACCTCGCGGTCCTTCCAGGCGCCACGCTGCGTCACCGCCGTGGCCAGCGTTCCTCGGTCGCCGCCGGGGACGGCGCCCTGTTCGGTGACGGGGGTGACGGTGAGCCACGGCGACGTGACGGCCAGGCGGCGCAGCTCGTCGAGCGCGTACAGCTCACCCGGCTTGCGGCCGCCGAAGAACAGGTGGACGGGCGGGTTGCGCTTCCAGCGGGACAAGTCGTCGAGGATCGCCATCAGCGGCGCGACGCCGGTGCCGCCCGCGATCATCAGCAGCGGCCGCTGTTCGGCGGTCGGCACGACGGACAGCGCACCCAGCGAAGGTCCCAACCGCCAGACGTCGCCGGCGTGCGTGTGGTTCACGATCGCCCGCGAGACCCACCCGCCGGCGACCGCGCGCACGTGGAAGGTGAGCAGGCCGTCGTCGCGCGGCGCCGTCGCCATGGACAGGTACCGCCACAGCCGCGGCCGCTGCGGCACCTCGACGCTCACGTAGCCGCCGGAGCGATACGGCAGCAGCTGCTCCGTACGCACCCGCACCAGGGCGACGTCAGCCGAGAGTTTCCGGTGCTCCAGCACCGTTCCGCTCCACGACGCGGGCCCCGTCTCCTGCGCCGCGGCTTTGCGCATCGTCTCGGAGATCAACTGGTACGCCGACGTCCACGCCGTTTCCACCTCGGGCGTCCACGATTTGCCGAGAAATCGTTTCATCGCGCTGATCAACGCGGTTCCGACGGCGTCGTAGTGACGCGTCACCACGTCGAACTTCCGGTGGTCGCGGCCCAGTTGACCGAGGAACGTGGTGAGTTCGTCAGGTCTGTCCACCATCTGCACCACGTACACGAGCGCCCGCAACAATCTGCTCCGCTGTGTGGTCATCGTCACCGGGAACAGATCACGGGCATCCGGTGCGATCACGAACAGCGCCCCGTAGAAGTACTGCGCCAGCTCCTCGGCTTTCGGCTCCACCAGTGCGAAACTCTCGCGGATCACCCGCGCCGTCTCGGAACCGGGCAGCGGTCTGCGCACCGCGGCGCGAGCAAGGTCGATCTTCACGGATTCAGCACTCATCGGGAACGGTTTTCTCCAGTCATGCCAAGCAGTTTCAGTCTTCACGCGGCTTTGCGTACGCGTGCCGCCCCCGAGGAATCCCGACTGTAGGCGCCACTGGAGAAAAACGGGTGTAGTTAACGCCGTTCCCGCTCGAACGGAGCAATTATCGACACTGCTGGTAAACCCTGTCTGGCGCTCTGTGAAAATGATCTTCCGCGGTTTCCCTTGGCAGAGAACGCTTTTCGTGGGCCGATAGCCGCCCACCGCGGATCAGTCGATGGTGAACGGGTCGTATTGGATCTGGCCCAGCACGCTGCCGGCGACCAACATGCGGGAAACCGTCGCGCGAATCATCGAGGGAGAACCCGACACGAGGATGTCGTGGTCGGGCCAAGCTCCGTACCGCGTAACCGCTTCCGCCAAGGTCCCCTGCTCGCAACCGGGCAGGTGGTCGCCGCGTTCGACGACCGGAACCACGGTCAGCCACGGGTTCGTGGACGACAGTGCGCGCAGCTCCTCGAGGTCGTAGAGGTCCTCTCGCGCCGGCCCGCCGTAGAACAGCCGCGTCTTGGGGTTCTCGCCCCACATCGCCAGGTGGTCGAGGATCGAGCGCAGCGGCGCGACACCGGTTCCGCCCGCGACCATCACGACGCCGCGGGACCGTTCGCGGTCCACAGCCATGCGCCCCAGCGGCGGGCCGAGCCGCCAGACGTCCCCGGGCTGCGTGTGGCTCACGATCGCGCGCGAGACCCAGCCACCGTCGACGGCGCGCACGTGGAACTCGATGCCGCCGTCCTCACGCGGCGCGTTGGCCGGCGAGAGGTAGCGCCACAGCCGCGGACGTTGCGGCACCTCCACGCTCATGTACTGCCCCGGCAGGTACGGCACGGGCTGCTCGGGCAGCAGCCGCACCAGCGCCAGGTCCCACGTCAACCGCCGGTGCTCGACCACGGTCGCGTGCCACGACGCCGGGTTCACATCGGCGGCCGCGGCCTCCTGCATCGCGCGCGCGACGATCGTGAACGCCTCGGCCCACGCCCGCTCCACCGGCGCGGTCCACTGCGGTCCGAGGTGGTTCTTCAGCGCGGCCAACAACGCCGTGCCCACGGCCTCGTAGTGCCGCGGGATCACGCCGAACTTGCGGTGGTCGCGCCCGAGCTGGCGCAGAAACGGCACGAGGTCGTCGGGCCGGTCCACCATCTGCACGATGTGCACCAGCGCGCGCACGAGCCGCCCGCGCTGCACCTCCATGTTGATGGGGAAGAAGTCGCGCGTGACCGGGGCGAGCGTGAACAGCATCCCGTAGAAGAACTGCGAGATCTCCGGGATGAAGGGCTCGGACATCGCCCAGGTGTCACGGATCAGCCGCACCATCGCGGCCACGGCGGCAGGCGTCTCGCGGGGCGCCGCCGAGCGGGGGATCGGGCTGATCGAATCGGCTGTCATCGAGTGTCGTTCGCAGGTCGGGGGCGGTTCGGGGACTCGGGCGGAGCGATCACGGGCGAGTGGCGGGCCGGTGGATCCACTCCGGCTCGGGCCGGCCTCTGCGGTCGGTGCCGAGGGAATTCACCACTGTCCCACCTCGTTCCCCTCAATAGTCTTCAGGACGTTGTCGTTGCGTCCCCTGACCGCGGCTCGTCCGCAGAGTAGCCGCCCTGCGGCCCTTTGCCAGCAACGTTGCTCCGGTCGGGTTACCGGCGGGTTGACGGGCGTGGGGCAAGTCACCGGATAGATAGTTGCCCTACGCAACCATCAGTCATAAACTTGTATGGCACAACCAAGTGGGCGCTCGAACAGTGTCCGGCCCGGGAGGAAAGCCCATGAGCTCTGCCGACGACGTCAGGGTCGAACTGATGCGCGAGCTCCGGTCCGCTTCACAGCTGCAGCACCTGTGGATCATGCAGGCCTGGGAAGCCGAACCCGGCCTCCACCCGGCCGCCGGGATGCTGCTGTCGGACCTCGCGAAGCACGGTGAAGCCCGGCCCTCCGAGCTGGCCAAGCGCAAGCTCGTGGACCTCTCGGTGGTCAGCCGCCAGATTTCGCAGCTGCAGGCCGCGGGCCTGGTCGACCGCCGCCCCGCCCCGGAGGACGGGCGCGCGTCGCTGATCAGCATCTCCGAGAAGGGGCTCGCCGAGGTCGAGAAGTGGCGGCTTCGCTACATCGCGTTCTTCGAGAAGGCCCTCGGCGGTTGGGACGAAGAGCGGATCGCCGACCTGACGACCCGGCTCGCGGAATTGAACAACGGTCTTCGCGCCGTGCTCGGGCCCCCCGAGTGCGCCGTGGACCAGGCGGAAGTCGGGAAGTGACGAACGAAGTTGAGTACCAACCTCGCCGGTGAGCAGATGAGCCACCGGCAGATCATGAAGGCCTTCTCGGGCCTGCTGCTCGCTCTGCTGGTGGCAATCCTGTCGTCGACGATCGTGTCCAACGCGCTGCCGACCATCCTCGCCGACCTGCACGGTTCCCAGAGCCAGTACACGTGGGTGGTCACCGCGACGTTGCTGACGTCGACCGCGACCACCCCGATCTGGGGCAAGCTGTCCGACCTGTTCAGCAAGAAGTTGCTGTACCAGCTGGCGATCGTGATCTTCACGATCGGCTCGGCGCTTGGCGGCATCTCGCAGTCGATGCCGGAACTGATCGCGTTCCGCGCGCTGCAGGGCGTGGGCCTCGGTGGCCTCCAGGCCCTGATCCAGGTCGTGATCGCCGCGATGATCGCCCCGCGCGAACGCGGCCGCTACTCGGGCTACACGGGCGCGGTCTTCGCTGTCGCCACTGCCGCCGGGCCGCTGATCGGCGGCCTGATCGTGGACTCGCCGCTCGGCTGGCGCTGGTGCTTCTGGGTTTGCGTGCCCATCGCCGTGATCGCGTTCGTGGTCCTCGGCCGCACGCTGCACCTGCCCGTGCTCAAGCGCAAGGTGCGCATCGACTGGCTGGGCGCGACCCTGCTCGTCGGTGGCGTGGCCCTGGTGCTGATCTGGGTTTCCCTGGCCGGCTCGACCTTCGCGTGGGCTTCGTGGACGAGCGTGGCGTACGTCGGCGGCGCTGCCGTGGCGCTCGCGCTGGCGGTGCTCGTGGAATCGCGCGCCGCCGAGCCGGTGGTGCCGCTGCGCCTGTTCCGCAACCGCACCTTCACGCTTTCGGTGCTCGGCTCGCTGGCCGTGGGCACCGCGCTGTTCGGCGGTTCGGTCTTCCTCGGGCAGTACTACCAGATCTCGCGCGGCTTCTCGCCGACGCACGCGGGCCTGATGACGCTGCCACTCGTGCTCGGCCTGGCCGTCGCGTCGACGACCGCCGGACAGGTCATCTCGCGCACGGGCCGCACGAAGCCGTTCATGATTGCCGGCGGGATCTTGCTGCCGGCCGGGCTCTTCCTGCTCAGCACGGTGGATCACACGACGAACCTGACGCTGATGGGCGGGTACCTCGCCATGGTCGGCATCGGGCTCGGGTTCCTCCTGCAGAACCTGGTGCTCGTCGTGCAGAACACCGTGGCCATGAAGGACATGGGTTCCTCGTCGTCGGTGGTCACGTTCTTCCGCTCGCTCGGCGGCGCCGCCGGCGTTTCGGCGCTCGGCGCGGTGCTCTCGACGAAGGTCGCTTCGAACATCACGTCGTCGCTGACCAGCCTCGGCCTCCCGGCCGGCGACGCGGTGCACGGCGGTGGCGGCACGTTCGACATCGACGGCCTGCCCGCCGCGCTTCAGCCGATCGTCCGCGCGGCGTTCGGCGACGCGACCGGCACGGTGTTCCTGTTCGCCGGCTTCATCGCCGTGGGGACGCTGCTGGCGGTGGTTTTCATGAAGGAGGTCCCCTTGCGCCGGACTCTCGACGCCGACACCACTCCGGTCGTGGCGCCCTCGGCCTCGGCCCAGGCCGACGTGACGACGGCCCTGCGCGGCCGCGTCCTCGACGCCGACGGCCGCCCCGTCTCGGGTGTCGTGCTCACGCTCACGGACGCGTCGGGCCGCCAGGTCGACGTCGGCCGCAGCGCCCGCAACGGCGAGTTCGCCCTGGCGGCGGGCTCGACCGGCGAGTACGTGCTGCTCGCGACGGCCGGCTCGCTCCCGCCGGCCGTGTCCACGGTGCGCCTCACCGGCACACCGGCGTGGCACGACCTGCTCCTCGGCGGCACGGGCGGCGTGACCGGCCGCGTCCGCACGGCCGGGCGCCACGCCGCGGTCTCCGGCGCGGCCCTGACGCTCACCGACAGCACCGGCACGGTCGTCGGCTCCGGCCTGAGCGGCAGCGCCGGCGCGTACGACCTCGACGGCGTGCCGGCGGGCGCGTACACGCTGACGGTCACCGCGTACGGCCACGCGCCACACGCCGAGCCGCTCGCGGTGAACCTCGGCACCCCGGCCCACCACGACGTGGTGCTGGAGACCGAGCCGGAGTTCGCGCGTCACAGTGGCACGTTGAACCTCGGCTGACTCTCGGCTCCGCTGGGAGAAACGCTTGAGCCCCGGCCCCCTACACCGGGGCCCAAGCGTTTGCAGGCGGGAGTGGCTCAGGCGTCGGGCGTGGTCTGCGTGCAGTTCCCATGCCCGGCAAGCTAGTTCGACCACGCCGGGACCCCTCCCCGGTCAACCGGACGGACGCCGTCCGCCGCTTCCGGGTAAGCCCGCTCTACCGCCAGTGGCATTCGGCGGCTCGCGAAGTCTCCTTCCGGCCCTGACCTCGGGTCCTGCCCCGGCGGTAGCGTCCAGGACGTGACGCGGAGCCGGGTCGCGTTGTTGTGCGCGCTGGGGATCGACAACTTCGGCTCTGGCCTGTTCCTGCCACTGGCGCTGGTCTACGTGACGCGCGTGGTCGGCGTCCCGCTCGCGTTGGCGGGCACGGCCGTGACGCTCGGGACGGTGGCGGGACTCGTCGTGCCGCCGCTCGCGGGCCGGCTCGTGGACCGCACGGGGCCACGCGCGGTGATCGTCGGCGCGCAGCTGCTGCAGGCGGCGGGGGCGGCGGCGTACCTGATCGCCGACGGCGTCACCGCGGTCGTCGTGGCGGCGGTCCTGCTGGCCGCCGGACAGCAGCTCTTCTACAGCTCGCTCTACGCGCTGATCGCCGACGTCGCCGGTGACGTGCCGAAGGACCGGCCGTTCGCCGAGGTCGGCATGGTGCGGGCGGGCGGTTTCGGGCTCGGCGCGCTGACGTCGTCGGGAATCCTGATGTGGATCGGCGACGGCGGGTACAGCGTGGCGCTGGCGGTGGACGTCGTGACGTTCGTGGTGGCCGCCGTGCTCATCGCGGGGGTTGTGCGGCCGCAGCGGCGAAGCACGTCGTACCCGAAGACGCGCAGCGGAGTGCTGCGCAACCGGCCGTACCTGGCGTTGATCCTGTTCAGCGGAATGTTCGGGCTGTCGCTGGACTTCTTCCTGATCGGCACGCCGGTGTTCGTGCTCGACCTGCTCCACGGCCCGCGCTGGCTGCCGGGCGCGATCCTGTTCCTGCTCACGGTGGTCACCAGCGTCGGCGGCACCGTCGCGCTGCGGCTCACGCGCCGGCTCAACCGCGTCGCGGCGATGCGCGGCGGCTCGGCACTATTCGCCGCGTGGTGCGTGGTCAGCCTTGGCGTGCTGGTCGTGCCGCGCAGCTGGCAGGTGGTGTACTTGCTGGCCGCGACGCTCGTCTACGCCGCGGGCGACCTGGTCTTCGGGCCGCGCTCGGGCGCGCTCGCCGAGGCCGCGGCCCCGCCGGAAGCGAAGGGCCGGTACCTGGCAGCGTTCCAGTACGCGTTCACCGTCGCGCAGGTGCTGGCGCCGGCGGTGGTGGCACTGTTCTCCGTGTCGGCGTGGTTACCTTGGGTGCTGGTCGGCACTTGCGCTTGCCTCGCCGTCGCGGGCCTGGGCAGGCTGGGACCGAGGCTTCCGGCGGACGCGGTGACGCCGGTTCAGAGTTGAGCGGAACAGACTCAAGTTTTCTGACGTTGTACAAGTCGATGGTCCTTGGTCAGGGCTGTCACCTGGACTTTTCACAGAGCGCATGAGGTGAGGGATGGACGCTTTCAACCCGACCACGAAGACCCAGCAGGCGATCTCGTCGGCGGCACAGGCGGCCACGATGGCCGGCAACCCGCACGTTTCGGCCGCCCACCTGCTGGGCGCCCTGCTGGCGCAGGGTGAGGGACTGACCGCACCACTGCTGACCGCGGTCGGGGCCGACCCGGAGGTGGTGCACAAGGAGCTCGACCCGATCGTCCACGCGCTGCCGTCCGCGACGGGCGCCACCGTATCGAGCCCGCAGTTCGACACGAACGGCGTGAAGTCGCTGACGCAGGCGCAGAAGCTCGCCACCGAACTCGGCGACGAGTACGTGTCGACCGAGCACCTGCTCGTCGGCCTCGCCACCGAGGGTGGCCAGGTGGCCGACCTGCTCAAGCGTCACGGCGCGACGCCCGAGGCGTTGCGTGAGGCGTTCGCGAAGGTGCGCGGCTCCGCGCGCATCACGAGCCCCGACCCGGAGAGCACGTTCAAGGCGCTGGAGAAGTACGGCGTCGACCTGACCGATCGGGCCCGCGCGGGTGAGCTCGACCCGGTCATCGGGCGCGACACGGAGATCCGCCGTGTCGTGCAGGTGCTTTCGCGGCGGACCAAGAACAACCCGGTGCTGATCGGTGAGCCGGGCGTCGGCAAGACGGCGATCGTCGAGGGCCTGGCCCAGCGGATCGTCGCCGGTGACGTGCCCGAATCGTTGCGGGGCAAGCGCGTGGTTGCCCTGGACCTCGGGTCGATGGTGGCCGGCGCAAAGTACCGCGGCGAGTTCGAGGAGCGGCTGAAGGCCGTGCTCAAGGAGATCACGGACTCGGCCGGCCAGGTCATCACCTTCATCGACGAGCTGCACACGATCGTCGGCGCCGGTGCCACCGGCGAGGGCGCGATGGACGCGGGCAACATGATCAAGCCGATGCTCGCGCGCGGTGAGCTGCGGATGGTCGGCGCGACCACGCTCGACGAGTACCGCCAGCACATCGAGAAGGACGCGGCTCTGGAGCGGCGCTTCCAGCAGGTGCTGGTGGGCGAGCCGTCGCCGGAGGACACGATCGCGATCCTGCGTGGGCTCAAGGAGCGCTACGAGGTGCACCACGGTGTCCGCATCACGGACGCCGCGCTGGTGGCCGCCGCGACGCTGTCCGACCGCTACATCACCGCGCGGTTCCTGCCGGACAAGGCGATCGACCTCGTCGACGAGGCTGCCTCCAAGCTGCGCATGGAGATCGACTCGCGCCCCGTCGAGATCGACGAGGTGGAGCGCGCCGTGCGGCGCATGGAGATCGAGGAGATGGCGCTGTCCAAAGAGGACGATGCCGCCTCTCTCGAACGGTTGTCCGCGTTGCGTGCCGAGCTGGCGGAGAAGCGGGAGACGCTGACCGCGTTGACCGCGCGCTGGCAGAACGAGAAGGGTTCGATCGAGCGCGTCCGCGAGCTCAAGGAGCAGCTGGAGCAGCTGCGCGGCGAGTCGGAGCGCGCCGAGCGCGACGGTGACCTGGGCAAGGCCGCCGAGCTGCGCTACGGCCGGATCCCGGCGCTGGAGAAGGAGTTCGAGGCGGCCACGGCCGCGTCGGAGGTCAGCCAGCAGAACGTGATGCTGAAGGAAGAGGTCGGCGCGGACGACGTCGCCGACGTGGTCAGCGCGTGGACCGGCATCCCCGCCGGCCGGTTGCTCGAGGGCGAGACGGGCAAGCTGCTCCGCATGGAGGAGGAGCTCGGCCGCCGCGTGATCGGGCAGGAGCAGGCAGTGCAGGTCGTGTCCGACGCCGTGCGGCGGGCGCGGGCCGGTGTCGCCGACCCCGACCGTCCGACGGGTTCGTTCCTGTTCCTCGGGCCGACCGGCGTCGGCAAGACGGAGCTGGCGAAGGGCCTGGCCGAGTTCCTGTTCGACGACGAACGCGCGATGCAGCGCATCGACATGAGCGAGTACTCCGAGAAGCACTCGGTGGCACGGCTCGTGGGTGCCCCGCCGGGCTACGTCGGCTACGACCAGGGCGGCCAGCTCACCGAGGCCGTCCGGCGCCGCCCCTACACGGTCGTGCTGCTGGACGAGGTCGAGAAGGCGCACCCCGACGTGTTCGACGTGCTCCTGCAGGTCCTCGACGACGGCAGGCTCACCGACGGCCAGGGCCGGACGGTGGACTTCCGCAACACCATCCTCATCCTGACGTCGAACCTCGGCTCCCAGGCCATCGCCGACCCGTCGCTGGACGAGAACCAGCGTCGCGACGCGGTGCTGGAGAGCGTGCAGCGGCAGTTCAAGCCGGAGTTCCTGAACCGGCTGGACGACATCGTGGTGTTCCACGCCCTCGGCACGGAACAGCTGACGTCCATTGTGGACATCCAGGTCGCACGGCTCGCGGCTCGTCTGGCCCAGCGGCGGCTGCACCTGGAGGTCACCGATGGGGCGCGCGAATGGCTGGCTTTGAACGGCTTTGACCCGATCTATGGGGCCCGGCCGTTGCGTCGGCTGGTGCAGTCCGCGATTGGTGACCAGCTGGCCAAGAAGCTGCTGTCGGGGGATATCCGCGATGGTGACACTGTGCGGGTGGACATCCCGCAGCTGGAGGCCGCAGACACGCTGACGGTTGAGCGCGTCTGACGGCTGCTGGTTCTGAACGGCCCTTCCACTTCGGTGGGAGGGCTGTTCTGCGTTTGTGGGGTGGTTCGGTTGGGTTGCGCCGGGGAGGTTCGTTTCGCCTGGGGGAGCGAGTGGACCGGTAATGCCGCGGCGCTGGGGGCGAACGGTCCTTTCGCGTGGGCTTGGCGGCGCGAGTGGTCAGCTGGTATCTCCGCCGCCGCACAAGTGGACCGCTCGCGTGGACCCGACGCCCCGTTTCTCGGCGGGACCGCTCGCGCGGCGCGGACCGATTGCGCTCGGCGGCGGGACGCGAGTGGACCGTTTGTGCTCGGCGGCGCGGCGCGAGTGGTCCTTTCGCGCGGGCTCGGCGGCGAGCGCGAGTGGACCGATCGTGCCGTGTTTCGGTGGCGAGTGGTCCTTTCGCATGGGCTTGGTGTGGTGAACGGGCCGTTCGTGCCGGAGCTACCGCACGACAAGACCGCTCGAACCGAGCCGAGGGACGTGCGCGACGGGACCGATCACGCCGCGCGGCGCGGCGAGCGGACCGGCCGCGCTCCCCGATGGGGCGCGAGTGGACCGGCCGCGCTCGGCGGCGCGGCACGAATGGACCGTTTGTGCTCAGCGGCGGGCGCGAGTGGACCCATCGTGCCGCCGTTCGGTGGCGAGTGGTCCCTTCGCGCGGGCTCGGCGTCGTGATCGGTCCGATTCCGTCACCAGGCGAGTTCGCGCCGGTCCTGGAAAGACTTGCCCGTCGGGCCGTCCGGCCCCATCGTGGCGAGCCGGATGGCTTCCACGGCGCCCTCCGCGGGCGTGCGCGTGCCACGGAAGCCGTTGAAGTCCGTGGCCACATGCCCGGGGCAGGCGGAGTTGACCTTGATCGCGGTATCGGCCAGTTCGTGGGCGTAGTGGGCGGTCAGAGCGTTCAGCGCGGTTTTCGAGCTCGAGTACGGCATCGACGGCTGCCCGACCCACGCGCCCGGCTCAGCGAGGGAGCCGCGCAAGCTCGAGACCATCACGATGCGGCCGGCGGCCGATTCGCGCAGCAGCGGCAGGAAGGCGTTGGTCACGCGGACGACGCCGAACACGTTGGTCTCGTAGACCTGGCGCATCGCGGCGACGTCCTCCTGGGATGGCAGGCCATAGCCGCCGGTGTTGGTGCCGGCGTTGTTGACCAGCACGTCGAGGCGGCCGATCGTCCGCACGGCGGCGGCGACCTGCTCGTCCGAAGTCACGTCGAGCTGGACGAAGCGGCCGCCGATCTCCGCCGCGCCAGCAGTGCCGCGGGACCGGTCGCGGGCGCCGAGCCACACGTCGAAACCGCGGGCGGCCAGGCCGGCCGCGATCGCCTTGCCGATGCCTTTGCCCGCGCCGGTCACGAGAGCAGTGGGTGTTGTCATGACAACACCGTATCTCGAAGAGTGTTGTCATGACAACGTGGCAGTACAGTGACCCGCTGTGGATCGGCTGGCCGGCGACGAGCTGGAGTTCTGGCACGCGTTCAAGCACGCGGCGGAGTCGGTGCGCGCCCGCGTCGCGGAGGACATCGCGGCGGCGACGGGACTGTCCGATCCGGACTTCGGCGTGCTCACGCGCCTGGCGGACCACGCGGGGCGGCTGCGGCAGAACCAGCTCGCCGAGTCGATGGGCTGGCACCGCAGCCGGCTGTCGCACCACCTGACGCGGATGGAGCAGCGCGGGCTCGTCGAGCGGCAGCCCGCGGACGACGGCGTCGAGGTCCTGCTCACGGAGTTCGGCCGGGCGGAGGCGGAGCGGGCGCGGCCCGTGCACGCCGCCGCCGTGCGGGAGCACCTGCTCGCACCGCTGGACAAGGACGACGTCGCGACCGTGAAAGCGGCGCTCGACCGCCTGCGAACCGTGAAAAAGCCCAGCGATTAACCGATTTGTCGACCCGGTGCGAGGGGCCGTCTCGAAAGGGGCGCGCCGACACGGTGCGGGCGTTCGGGTGTAACGGCCGAGCAGCGATACCCTCACCGTCGTGGGTATCTCGGCGTGGATCTGGTTCGTCATCGCCGCCGTCGCGCTGGTGGCGGGGCTCGGCCTGCTCGCGGCCGACCGGGCCAAGGAAGGCTCGCGCAATCGCGAGCGCATGCGCTGGGCCCAGTTGCGCGGCTGGCAGTTCGTGGAGGAGGACGAGCGGCTGCCCCGGCAGTGGTCGGGCGGCGCGATCGGCTACTTCGGCGCCGACGCGGCCGTGAACGTCGTCGCAGGCTCCACCTTCACCTCCGACGGCCGCCGCCCGGTGTTCATCTTCGACATCGAGTCCGAAGGCCAGATCCCGGCGACGGTCGTGGCCGTGCGCTGCAACAAGACGCACCGCGTGCCGGTCGAGATGTGGCTGTCGAGCGTGCCGTTCCAGCGCGACAACATGCCCGAGATGCTCGGCCCGATCGGCCAGCGCTACGCCTTCGCCGACGACTCCGAAGGCGCCCGCGCGGTCATCACCCAGGAACTCGTCGACGCGGCCGACCAGCTCGGCGGCGACGTCGGCGTCGCGTGGCTCGAGAACGAATGGGTGCTGGCGAGCGTCGTGCCCAACGCCGGGCCGTCCCGGCTCGAACGCCTCCTGCGCGACCTCGGCGAGATCGCCGACATCGTCGACCCCTTCGACGAGGACTACGACACCGGCCGCACCTGGACCCCCGCCGCCGGCACACCCGCGCCCGGGGCAGCTGCCACGGCGTCTGCTTCGGAGCCCCGCTCGGCCACCCGCGCCCCGTCCCCGGCGGACACCCGCGCGACCACCCCGGTCGACACCCGCGCGACGACCCCCGTCGAAACCCGCCCGGCCGACGCCCCGACCCCGCCCGAGCCCCGCACCCCCTCCACCGGCCCGAGCACCTACGGCTCCGTCCCGGCCACCCCGTCGGCGAAACCGGACCCGGACGTCGACGAAGACTGATCACGAACGCGAAAACGGCCGCCCCGAAAGGCGGCCGTTTTTCATGTCCGGCTCAACCCAGCACCTTCAGGCCAGTCTCAACCCAACGGCGCCGTGGAAAACACCACATCCGGCACCACCGGAGTCCCGAACGCCGTCACCCCCACCGACTGCGTCTGCCCGACGCGCGGTGAAACCGAAGTCCCTGTCGAAACCCGTGCCGAAGCCGCGTCCGCCGCGGCGAACTCGCCGCGGAAACCGTTGCTCGACAACGACTGCGTGGTCAGCAGGAAGCCCGAAACCGGCCCGACGTCCGCCGTGGCGAGGTGTCGCCGGCCGACGTCGGAGAAGTCCAGCGAGCCGACGAACCGACCCGTCCCGTGCTGCTCCGAATTGGCCACCAGCGAACCCAGCCCGCCGAAGTCCACGGCGTGGCCGGACGTCCGGTGCACCCCCACGCCATCGCCGAGATCGCCGGCGAAGCGCCCGGCGCCGACGTCGCCGGAGGAATCGGTGAGGACGTCGACGCCGTAGGGCAGCCAGGCGCCCTCCGCTGTGGCAGCACCAAGACCGGAGCCCGGCGAGGAAGACGTGACCCGCGACGAGTTCCCCGCCATCAGCCGCACCGGCGAGCCCGCTCGGAGTTCGTGGCGCTGTGACTGCGAAAAACCGTTTGTCGTTTTCACCGCTGTGAGTGAATCCGAAGGGCCGTAACCGGTGGTGTCGGTCGCCGCCTGCGTCGCGGAAGAAGCCGCCGACACCGGCAACCCCCGCGTCGCCACGGAGGTGTCGCGCACGACGCCCACCGCTGCCGCCGAGGAGTGCACGGAGTGGTCGAGACTGCCGTGCTGCTGCAGGTCCAGCGGCAGGCCGTCGAGGGGAAGAGTGGGATCGGCCAGCGCGGACGCGGGGCCGGCGAGCAGCAGTGCGAGGGGTGCCGCACCGGCGGCCACCTTCGGGAGGTAGCCGGGCATTCGCTGGGTGTGCTTGCCCATGGGCCGGACCATACTTCGCCAGTGGGACAAACGCGACTGCAGGTAGGTTCGCCCCATGACCGTCACCGCCGTGATCACCGGAGCCACCGCGGGCATCGGAGCTCAGTTCGCGCGCACGCTCGCCGCCGAGAAACACGACCTCGTGCTCGTCGCCCGCGACCGGGGGCGCCTCGAGGCGTTCGCCAAGCAATTGGCAGAACGCCATCAAGTCGACACGGAGGTTCTCCCTGCCGATCTGTCCGAAGTAGACGGACGCGCGAAGGTCGAGGAGCGACTCACCGAAAAACCAGTAGACCTGCTGATCAACAACGCCGGATTCGGCCTCTCCGGCGACTTCTGGAAGATCTCCCCCGATGCGCTGCAGCGCCAGCTCGACGTGAACGTCACCGCCGTCCTGCGCCTCACCCGCGCCGCGCTGCCCGGCATGGTCGAGCGCGGCCACGGCGACATCATCAACGTCTCCAGCGTCGCCGGCTTCTTCTCCGGCCGGGGCTCGACCTACACGGCCAGCAAGAACTGGGTCACGTCGTTCACCGAAGGCGTCGCGACCTCACTGCCACCCGGCGTACGGATGATGGCCCTGTGCCCCGGCTTCACCACCACGGAGTTCCACGAGCGCGCAGGCCTGGAGAAGGAAGGCCCGAAGGCGTTCTGGCTCGGCGTCGAGCAGGTCGTGGACGAAGCGCTCACGGACCTGCGCCGCGGCAAGGTGATCTCCGTGCCGAGCCTGCAGTACAAGGCGCTGGTCGCAGTCACCGGCCTGCTGCCACGCGGGGTGCTGCGCCGGCTCTCGGCCGGGTTCGGCAACCGGAGCCGCACGTGAGGTAGGGCTGCCCCCACCCCTACCCGGCGAGCTGGCACCAGGGTGCGAACCGCCTTCGCTGCCTAGCGTTTTCCCCATGACGGATGAGGCAGTGCGGCTACAGGCCGTGCGGAAGGACTACGGCCGGGTCACCGCGCTGGCGGGCGTCGACCTGGTGTTCCCGCGCGGCGGGTTCACCGCCGTGATGGGGCCTTCGGGCTCGGGCAAGAGCACGTTCCTGCACTGCGCCGCGGGCCTCGACCGCCCCACCGCCGGCTCGGTGCACCTCGACGGCCAGGACCTCGCGAAGCTGTCGGAGACGCAGCTGACGAAGCTGCGCCGCGACCGGATCGGTTTCGTGTTCCAGGCCTTCAACCTCCTGCCCGCGCTGACGGTCGAGCAGAACGTCGTGCTCCCGCTGCGCCTGGCCGGCCGCCGCGTCGACCGCAAGGTGGTGACGCGCATGCTCACGCACGTCGGCCTCGCCGACCGGCGCCGGCACCACCCGGGCGAGCTGTCCGGCGGCCAGCAGCAGCGCGTGGCCATCGCGCGGGCGCTCGTGGCGCGCCCGGCCGTGCTCTTCGCCGACGAGCCCACCGGCGCCCTCGACACGCGCACCGCGGCCGAAGTCCTTGCCCTGCTGCGGGATTCCGTGCGCGGCGAGCTCACCGTCGTGATGGTGACGCACGACCCGGTCGCCGCCGCGCACGCCGACCGCGTGGTCTTCCTCGCCGACGGCCGCGTCGCCGGCGAGCTCGCCCACCCGACACCCGACGCCGTCGCCGCACGCATGACTCACCTCGGCGCGTGGGCCGGCGCTGTCGCGGTCGGTGGTGCGTGATGTTCCGGCTCGCGCTGCGCACGCTTCGGTTGCGCAAAGGTGGTTTCCTCGCGACGTTCGTGGCCGCGTTCCTCGGCGCGGTGATCGTGTCGGCGTGCGGTGGCCTGATGGAGACGGGCATCCGCGCCGACGCGCCCCCGCGGCGGCTGGCGGCCGCGCCGATCGTCGTGGCGGGGCAGCAGGAGATCCGGCTGCCCAAACGCGATCCGGGCGAGGGCAAGCTCAAGACCGAAGCTGTCGCGCTGCCGGAGACCGTGCGCCTGGATCCGGCACTGGCCGACAAGATCCGTGCGACGCCCGGTGTGTCCACCGTGGTCAGTGACGTCAACGTTCCCGTTGCGCTGCCGCAAGGACCGGCAACCGGCCACGCGTGGGATTCCGCCGTTCTCACGCCGTTCACGCTCACTTCCGGCCACGCTCCCGGCGACGGCGAGATCGTCGTCGCCGACGTGGCCGCGAAACCCGGCGACACCATCCAGCTCGCCGCCCGTGGCACCACTGGCACCTACCGGGTCGCCGGCGTCGCCACCGCGTCGACGACCACGCCCACGATCTTCTTCACCGCCGCCGAAGCCGCGCGCCTGGCCGGAAACCAGGTCGCCGACTTCGGCGTGTTCACCAACGAAGACCCCGTCACCGTCGCCGCGCGCCTGAATCTCGGCGACGGGGTCGTCGCGCTCACCGGCGACGACCGCGGCCACGCCGAGTTCCCGCAGGCCGACGCCAGCGGCACCAACCTCGTGGTCCTCTCCGCCGTCTCCGGTGGCCTCTCCGTGCTCGTCGCACTCTTCGTCGTCGCCAGCACCTTGGGCCTCGCGACGCAGCAGCGCCGCCGGGAATTGGCTCTGCTGCGCGCAATCGGCACGACTCCGCGTCAGCTGCGCCGGATGGTGCTCGGCGAAGCCGTGGCGATCGGCCTGCTCGCGATCGCCGTGGCCGCCGCGCTCGGCCCGCTGCTCGGCCGCTGGCTCTTCGGCCGTCTGACGAACGCCGGCGTCGTACCCGACGTCGTGCGCTTCCACCAAGGCTGGCTGCCGATGGTCGTCGCCGCCGGCGCGACACTGCTCGCCGTGGTGCTCGCGGCCGTGGTCGCGGCCCGGCGCGTGAGCCGGATCCGGCCGACGGAGGCGCTGGCCGAGGCCGCTGTCGAACGCCGGTGGCTCACGCCGTTGCGGCTGATCGTCGCCGTGCTCTGCTTCGGTGGTGGGACGGCGCTCGGAATCGTGACGCTCGCGGTGATGACCGGTCCCATCGCGGCGAGCACGGCGGGACCCGCGGTGATGCTGTGGGCGATCGGCGTCGCGGCGATCAGCCCCGGCGTCACGAAGCTCATGGCGATGCTGCTGCACGCGCCGGTCCGCCTGCTCGGCGGCGTCACCGGCTGGCTGGCGATGGCCAACACGCGGGCCGCGGCCACGAAGGTGTCGGGCGCGGTCACGCCGATCATGCTGGCCGTCGGCATCGCGACCGCCAACATCTACCTGCAGACGACCACACAAGCCGTGTCGCAGCAGGCCTTCACCGAAGACCTGCGCGCCGACGCCGTGGTCGCCGCCCCGGCCGGCGTCAGCCCCGAGCTCCTCCGGCGCGTGCAGGACGCACCGGGCGTCGTCGCCGCGTCGGAGTACGTGACCAGCACGGTCTTCGTCACCGCGCCCTACGACGACAGCCAGGACGACGACGGCCACGCAGCCCTCGGCCTCACTGCCGGCAGCGCCGCGCAGACGACGTCGACGAAGGTCGCCGCAGGCAGCCTCGACGCGCTCACCGGCGACGCCGTCGCGTTGCCCGCGAGCGTGGCCACGGAGCTGCACCGCGGAGTCGGCGACGTCGTCACGCTCCGCCTCGGAGACGGGCACGAGGTGACCGTTCGCGTCGTCGCGCTCGTCGACCAGCGCGCCGGCTTCGAGACGCTGCTGTTCCCCGCCGGCCTGCTCGCCGCCCACACCACCGCGGGCCTCGCGCCGCAGGTGCTCGTGCGCGCCGCACCCGGCGTCGACCAGGCGCGGCTCACGACGAGCCTCACCACGGCCACCGCCGGCCAACCCGTGTCCGTCGGCGACCGCGAGTCGCTGCTCGCCGCCCACGCGACCGGTGACGCGGTTGGCGCGTGGGTCAACTACCTGATGATCGGGATGATCATCGGCTACACCGTGATCTCCGTGGTGAACACGCTCGTGATGGCCACCGCGCGCCGTCGCCGCGAGTTCGGTCTGCAGCGCCTCGGCGGCTTCACGCGTACGCAAGTGCTGCGCATGGCGGGCGTCGAAGGCGGACTGATCGCGACGATCGGCGTGGTGCTCGGCACGGTCGTCTCCGCGGGTGCGATCGTGCCGTTCTGCCTGGTGGCCACGGGTTCGCCGCTGCCGACCGGGCCGATCGGGATCTACCTCACCGTGGTCGCGACCGCCGCCGTGCTCGCGCTGGTGGCGTCGCTGGTGCCCGCCTGGGTGGCCACGCGGGCGCGGCCCGTGACGGCCGTCGCGCTCGGCGAGTGACGAGCGGGCTTGTCGGTGGCGTGTGTAAGACTCTCGGCCGTGGCGTACCCCGGGTTGGATCAAAGTGCGAAGCTCGAACTGGCCAGGCTGGTCAGCGAACTGGCCGTGGTGCACGGCAAGGTGACCCTATCGTCGGGCAAGGAAGCCGACTACTACGTCGATCTCCGCCGGGCGACCCTGCACCACGCGGCGGCGCCGCTCATCGGGAAGCTGCTGCGGCAGCTCACGGCCGACTGGGACTACGTCGCCGCCGGCGGCCTCACCCTCGGCGCCGACCCGGTCGCGCTGGCGATGCTGCACTCCGCCGCGAGCGACGGGATGGTGCTCGACGCCTTCGTCGTCCGCAAGGCGGTGAAGGAGCACGGCATGCAGCGCCGCATCGAGGGCGTGGAGGTGCGCGGGCAGCGCGTGCTGGCCGTCGAGGACACCTCGACCACGGGCGGCAGCGTGCTCACGGCCATCGAGGCGCTGCGCGAGGCCGGGGCGGTCGTCGCGGGCGTCGCCACGGTGGTCGACCGCGACACGGGTGCACGCGAGGCCATCGAGAAGGAAGGCCTCGAGTACCGCTACCTGCTGAACAAGGACGACCTCGGCCTGAGCTGAGCGCGATTCTCGGAGATCACCGAGAATGCGTGCGTGACGAACACCCCCTCGCCGGTGTCCCCCTGGTGGAAGGGGGTGCCGTGACCACGACGGAGCTCGACGACGCGACGCTGGTCGGCCGCGCCCGCGACGGCGACGTGCGGGCGTACGAACAGCTCGTGCTGCGCTACCAGGCGCCCATGTTCCGGCTCGCGGTGAAGATGCTCAACCACCGCGGCGACGCCGAGGACGTGGTGCAGGAGGTGTTCCTCGGCGCGTGGCGCAAGCTCGCGCAACTGCAGGACGACAGCGCGTTCGTCGGCTGGCTCTACCGCAGCACGGCGAACCGCTGCCTCAACGTGATCCGCGCGCGCCGTCCGCAGGCCGACGTCGACCTCGAGCTGGCGGAGTCGCCGCGCATCGACGGGCAGCCCGAGCACGCGGCGCAGGTCAGCGGGCAGCTCGAGGCGCTCAACGCGGCGTTGCAGCAGCTCACGCCGCCGCAACGCGTGTGCTGGCTCCTGTGTGAGGTCCACGGCCGCTCCTACGACGAGATCGCCGAGGTCGTCGGGGTGAACGCCGCGGCCGTCCGGGGCCGCATCGCCCGGGCTCGGGCGCAGCTGGCGGAGGTGATGAAGCCGTGGCGGTGAACGAGACCGGCACAGATTACGAACTGCCGTGCGGCCGAGACCTGGACGCGCTCTGGGACCGGCTCGACTCGGTCGACGCGCACGAGGCGACCTGCCCGCACTGCGGAACCGCGCGCGAGAGCCTGCTGGCCCTGCGTTCGGCGACGGCCGAGCTCGTCGCCGAGCCCGATCCGGTGCCACCGGGCCTGGTGGGACGCATCATGTCGGCCGTGCGGGCCGAGGCGCGGCGCGGGCAGATGCTCGACCTGCCGACGCCGGAGCCGGGCCGGGTGGAGGTGAGCGAGGCGGCTGTGGCCGTGGTGCTGCGCTACGCCGCCGACTCCGCGGGTGACGTCCGGGCCCGCCGCTGCCGCGTGCGCACGGTCGGGATCGCTTCCGACGGGGGTGGGATCGTCGAGGTCGAGCTCACGCTCGCGGTGCGGCTGGGGAACGTCGACGGTGCCGAGACGTTGGCCCGGGTACGCGAACGCGTCACGGCCGCGGCCGCGGCGCGCGTCGGGCTGACGCTCGCGAAGCTGGACCTGCTGGTCGAGGACGTGTACGAGGACGGGGAATGACGGGCGATGCCGAGTACGTGATCGCGGACCCGGTGGTCGCGAGCGTCGCGGCCCGGGCCGCGCTCGACACCCCCGGCGTCGTGCGGCTGGAGCCGGGCCTGCGCGGCCTCGTCACGGCGTGGACGCGGGCGGCGCGCGGGCGGTGGCAGGGGCTGGATCCGGCGCCGATCGACGGCGTGCGCGTGCGCGGCGTCGAGGGTGGGCTGTCGGTGGAAGTCGACCTGGTGACGTCGGCGTTCGACCAGGCCGCCGCCGTGGGGCGGGCGGTGCAGCGGTCGGTGACGCGCGTCGTGGCCGAGCAGACGGGGCTGGCAGTCCACGCCGTGGTGGTGTCCATTGTGGATATCGAGCTGGAGCGCCGGTGAGCGTCGCCGACGGCATCGTCGCGGCGCTCGCCGACGTGGAGGGGCTGCGGCCGGCGGTCCAGCGGAGTTGGGGTTCTGCGGTGGACTTGACGCCGGGCGCGGTGCAGGTCCGGCTGATCGCCACGCGCCTGCCGCTGCCGCCGTTGCTGGCGCGCGCGGCGGCCGTGGTGCGGCCGGCGCTGGCGGACACGGAGTGGGCGGGCGCGACGCTGCGGCTGATCGTCACCGACGTCGACGCCGGCGCGTTTTCCTGAGCGCTGTGCTTTCCTGAGCCCCGCGTCACACAATCGGGTCGTGACGATCACCGGGCCGTTGTGTCGAAGCGGTGACGGGGCAGGAAAGCCTTGTCCCGCCTCGCTTCCCAACCTACTGAGGGAGAAGTTCGATGACTGCCGCAGAGAAGACCGTTGACCTCGTGGTGGCTCCTGGCCTCGTGACCGACCAGGGCACTACGACGATCGCCGACGTGGTCGTGCAGAAGATCGCCGGCCTCGCCACGCGTGAGGTGCCGGGCGTCCACGCGCTGGGCGGCGGCGCGGCGCGGGCGCTGGGCGCGCTGCGCGACCGCATCCCGGGCGCGTCCGCGAGTGCGGGCCAGGGCGTGGCCGTGGAGGTCGGCGAGAAGCAGGCGGCGGTGGACCTGGAGATCGTCGTCGAGTACGGCGTGCCGATCGCGGACCTCTCGCGCCAGGTGCGACGCAGCGTGATCGGCGCGATCGAGCGCATGACGGGCCTGGAGGTCGTCGAGGTGAACATCAACGTCGGCGATGTGTACATCCCGAGTGCGGACGAAGAGCCCATCACGAGTGATCGGGTGCGCTGAGGGACCTTTCCGGCGCGGGGCTCGTACCCGGAGTGACCACTCCGTTACCCCTCGGGTGAACGCGTTGCTCCCCTGGGTGGAACATCACAGCGAGTGAGGAATTTTCGCCCGCCGGGGCACGGTTACCGGAGTAACGTCGCTGGTAGAAGCCGGGGGAAAGGGGGCGGTGGTGAGCGCTTCGGTTGCGCATTTCCTCGCCGACGTGACGGTGGCGGTGCACATCCTCGCCCTCTTGTTCATCGGACTCGGCGGTTTCCTCGCGTGGCGCTGGCCGCGGGTCGCTCTCGTGCACGTGTTTTTCGCGGCCTGGGGCGTGCTGGTGAACGTCACCCCGGTCCCGTGTCCCCTGACCGCGGCGGAGAACTTCTTCCGTCACCAGCAAGGACTTGGTGACCTGCCGGGCGGGTTCAACGCCTACTACCTGTACGACACGGTCGTACCGCGCTCGCTGCTGCCGGCCGTCGCCGTGATTGCCTTGGCCCTGGTGATCTTCTCGTACGTCGGCGCCTACCACCGCTGGCGCCACCGCCACGACGACACTCCGGCTCACCGCGTCCGCCTGGGCTGAGCGAGAATCGTCACTCGTGACGGAAGATCCCGAGGCCGGGCCCACCGAGTGGGTGGGTCGTGAGCCGGTTGGTGTGGGTCCGTGGGTGGGCGAGTGGCCTTCGGATCCGCGGTACGACCCTGAGCTGCTGGAGCACGGCGATCGTCGGAACGTGGTGGATGCGTACCGGTATTGGCGCCGTTCGGCCATCGTGTCCGATGTGGATGCTCGGCGGCATCCGTTCCACGTGGCGATCGAGAACTTCCAGCATGACCACAACATCGGGACGGTTGTTCGGACGGCCAATGCCTTCGCTGCTGCCGAGGTGCACATCGTGGGGCGCCGGCGGTGGAACCGTCGCGGGGCGATGGTGACGGATCGGTATCAGCATTTGCGGCATCATGAGGATGTTGCGGGGTTGGTGTCTTTCGCTGCTTCTGCCGGGTTGGCCGTGGTGGCGGTGGACAACACGCCTGGGTCGGTGCCGGTGGAGGTGGCTTCGCTGCCGCGGGAGTGTGTGCTGCTGTTCGGGCAGGAGGGGCCTGGGCTGTCAGAGGAGGCTCAGGCTGCTGCTTCGATGGTGGTGTCGATTGCGCAGTTCGGTAGTACGCGGTCGATTAATGCCGGAGTTGCGGCGGGGATTGTCATGCATGCTTGGGTGAGGGAGCATGCGGATTTGTCTCGGTCTTGGTGATTCCGGCGGAAAACTCCGATTTCAGTGTTACGACGGTCTGGACCACGTGGCAGGGCGGAAGACTCGCCTTGACGCGTGGTCCAGACCGATAGCCGCCGGCGCTGCGAACGGGGCCGCGGCGGCGCCGGCTGGTCAGCTGGCTGGGCTCAGTTTGTCAGCGCTGGGCCGGAGCCGGAGCGGAGACACCAGTGCGGCGCTGAGCGGGAGCCGGTGCGGAGACGCCGGTCCGACGCGTGGGAGTAGCCGCACTGCCGCGCTGCGCCGGAGCGGTGACGCCGGTGCGGCGGGTGGCCTCCGGTGCGGTGCCGCGCTGAGCGGGAGCCGGTGCGGCGACGCCGGCCCGACGCGCGGGAGCAGCCGCGCTGGCGCGCTGGGCCGGGGCGGAGACGCCGGTGCGGCCGGCAGGGGCCGGTGCCGCCCGGCGCTGGACCGGAGCAGCCGTGCCACGCGGGGCGGGGGCGGTGCCGCGTTCGGCGGGCGCGGGCGCGGCGGTGCGCTGAGCGGCAACCGGAGCCGGAGCGCCGGCGGGCGCCGCGTTGGCGGCCGGGCCGAACAGCGCGAGCGCGCCGCAGGCGGCGGCCAGGCCGATGAGACCGGAAACGGTGAGCTTCTTGGCGTTCATGATGTTCTCCCCGACTGTCGAGTGGATCTTGCGCACCACCGAACGTAGGGGCGGGTTGTCAGGAACCGGTTTCAATCGGGTCAGGCCGGGATCAGGGGGCGCCATCCTGCGCGAACGGGCAGAATCGCGGGTATGAGCGTCGACCGGGTTGGGCGGGCGGCTGCGGCGGAGCGCGCCGTGCGGGGGCGGCACCTGCGGCGCGTCTGGGGCGTGCCCGGGACGGTGCTGGGGCGCAGCGGCTGGCCGCCGACCGCCGGGCAGCGGCTGCACTGGCACTGGAACTACTGGTGGCAGGCACATTTGCTGGACAGCCTCGTCGACGCCCAGCTGCGCGACCCCCAGCCCGAGCGCGCGAAGGTGATCGGGCAGTTCGTGAAGTCCGTGCACTTGCGCAACTTCGGCAAGTGGATCAACGACTACTACGACGACATCGCCTGGCTCGGCCTTGCCCTGCAACGCGTCCGCGCGCTGGGCCTGTCCGATGTGGACCGCGCCATCTCGGACATCGACGCCCAGCTCCACGAAGGCTGGACCGACGACGCCGGCGGCGGCATCTGGTGGCGCCGCGGCGACACGTTCAAGAACACCCCCGCCAACGGTCCCGCTGCCATCTTCCACGCCCGCGAAGGCGACATCACCCGCGCGCGCGACCTGACGAAATGGCTCACCGACACCCTCGTCGACCCCACAACCGGCCTCGTCTGGGACGGCCTCCGCGTCGACACCGGCGAACTCGCCAAGCACATCTTCACCTACTGCCAAGGCGTCTACCTGGGCGCGTGCCTCGAACAGTCCGATGTGGAATCCGCCTCGCGCACCGTCCGCGCCATCGCCGGCCACCTCGCCCCCGGCGGCATCCTCCGCGGCCAAAACGGCGGCGACGGCGGTCTCTTCGCCGCCATCGCCGCCCGCTACCTCGCCCTCGCCGTGCCGCACCTGCCCACCCCGGAAGCCGCCACCGCCCGCACCCTCGTCCTCACCACCGCGGACGCCTGCTGGTCCGGCGCCACCCCGACGCCCTCCGGCCCCCTGTTCAGCGCCGAATGGGCCAACCCCGCACCTTCAAACCCGCCACCCCCCGACGCCCCCGAACGCGACCTGTCCGTCCAAACCGGAGCGTGGATGCTCCTCGAAGCCGCCGCGACGCTCGCGTAACCGCCGTCGTGCTACACAGACTGCTGTGACCCCGCCGCTGGAGGCCGGCTTTTGGGCGGAGCGATCATCGATCGAACGTCTGACGATGGCCTTCCTTCCACCACAACTTTCCGCGACCTGCGGCAACGCTGATCTCGCCCTTGAACCTGACTGCGGCAACTCGCTCCTAGCCATGCCTCTCTCCCTTGTGTGCAGCCACTTTCAGCGAGTTGGCCCCAGTTGTCCACAGGCGCCCTGAGTTGTGGACAACTAGCACCCTTTGGGCCCTGACCAGCCGTTTTCGTCAGGTTGCCCCGGTAGAATGGGCATGGGAGCGCCCCCCAGGGAGGGTGGGGGTTGTCTGTCGGGGGTGGGCCCTGCTGCAGCAAGGGAAAATGGTCTGGCAGGAGCTTGTGGAGCGCGGTGCCGGGGCGGTCGGGTGCGGCCGCGGGGGCGTGGAGAGCGAAGTGCGGTGGGGGCGAAGGTAAAGCCGTCGACGCCGGCAAGTGTCGTTCGAACCCGGAAGTCCGAAGCAGAAGCGAAAGCGGAGAAGTTGGAAGAACTGCATGCGAGAGCCGCGCCGCCGATGCGATCGGGCGCGGAGACCCCCAGGAGCTCAGGAACCGCAAGAGGGCCGGTCGAAGAGCCGGCCGGCCAGCGCGCTCGGAGCTACCTGACGGAAGCCCGGAGGCTCGGCAGCTGGTGTGAGAACCGGGCTGTCGACGCGATCACGCGAGAGAAGCAGAACCTCAGCAGCCGCACGAAGCGCGGTGCAAGAACCGCGGCGCCAACCGCACCGCTTCAGGACGGCGGTCCGGCTCCTGCACCCGCGCCATCAACAGCTGCACCGCCCGCCGGCCGATTTCCGAGATGGGCTGGGCCATCGTGGTGATGGCGGGGGAGACCGTGCGGGCCCAAGCCATGTCGCCGAAGCCGACGACGGCGAGTTCGGCGCCGATGCGGATGCCGCGGCGGTGGGCTTCCCATTGGACGCCCATGAGCATGGACTCGCCGGCGACCACGACAGCGCTGGGGGAGGGCCAGCCGTCCAGGAGTTTGGCGGCGGCGCGGGCCGCGCCGCCCGGGGAGGACATGCCGCAGGCGACGAGTTCGGGGTTGTAGCGCAGGCCGGTGCGGTCGAGGCCGAGGCGGTAGCCCAGAGTGCGTTCTTCGCTGACGGCCGAGTCGGCGGCGCCGGTGATCATGGCGATGCGGCGGTGCCGACGCGAAGCCAGGTGCTCGACCAGCGAAGACACCGCCTGGATGTTCTCCGAGCCCACCTGGTCGACGTCGTTGCGGCCGGCGATGCGATCAACCAGCACTGTGGGGACGCCCATGCGCACGAGACCGTTGATGACCGCGTCGTCGCCGGGGGCCGGAACCAGCAAGACCCCGTCGACCCGGTCGGCCCGCAGCGCACGCACCACGGCCGCCTCTTCGGCCACCGAATCGTGCGTGTCGGCGAGCATCAGGTCGCAGCCGGCGCGCGCGGCGGCGCCGCGGATCGCGCGCAGCAGATCGCCCGTGTACGGGTTCGCGTGCATGCCCAGGGCAACACCGAACCGGTGGGTGACCGGCGTGTCCCAAACAGGGATCTCCGGCGCCAGAGCGGTCATGTCCGTGGCTCTCGTCGTCGTGCTTACCCAACGGTAACCGCTCGGGGGGCCCCGCCGAGCTGCGCGAGAGGCGATCCACCCCAAGAATCACCAGTGTGAGTGAACGGTCAGGCCGCCCCGGGGCACCCGCACGACTGTCGGTGGCGCAGCGTGGGCGGCAGCCGGACGGTCTCTGCCGCGCGCGTCGGCTCGGCGAGGCGGGCCAGCAGCAGCTGCACGGCGCGGCGGCCGATCTCCTCGATCGGCTGCGCCATGGTGGTCAGCGGGGGGTCCACCAGGTCGGCCCACTCGACGTCGTCGTACACGACCACCGGCAGGTCACGGCCGATGCGCAGGCCGCGCCGGCGGGCCTCGTGCAGGACGCCGACCATCATGCTGTCGTTGGCCACCACCAGCGCCGTCGGTGGTTCCGGCAGTGCCAGCAACGTGCTCAACGCCAGCGCGCCACCGTCGCGGTGCGAGTTCCCGCAGGCCACGAGGTCAGGCGACCACGCGAGCCCCGAACGGCCCAAGCCCAGCCGGTAGCCGAGCACGCGCTCGTCGCTGGTCGTGAGGCCCGGCGCGCCGGAGATCATGCCGATCCGCCGGTGTCCGAGCGACGCCAGGTGAGCGGTCAAAGCCGACGTCGCCTGAATGTTCTCCGCCCCGACCTGGTCGACGTCGGTGCGGGTCGAGAGCCGGTCGATGAGCACCGTCGGCACGTCCAGCGACACCAGTTCACCAATCACAGGACCGTCGCCCGGGGAGGGAGTCACCAGCAGGCCGTCGACGCGACGGGATCGCAGGGCCCGCACCACGTCACGCTCGGTCGCCGCCGTGTCGTGCGTGTCGGCGAGCAGCACCGTGTAGCCGTTGGCCGAAGCCTCCCGTTCGATCGCCTGCATCAGGGCCGCGAAGTACGGGTTGGCCACCAGCGAGACCGCCATGCCGATCGAGCGCGTACCGCCCGTGACCAGGGAACGAGCGATCGCGTCACCGGTGTAGCCGGTGGTCTCGATGGCCCGCAGCACCGCGGCCTTCGTGTCCTCCGCGACGGCGCGCGTGCCGTTGACGACGTGGGAAACCGTCGTGATCGACACCCCGGCGAGCTCCGCGATGTCGCGCTGGGTGGGCCGGGAGGAGCGGGTTTGTGGCATGTCAGTCCTTAACCAGGTTCACTCGCAAGCGTTTGCGCAAACGCTTGCGACGTGACATGAGTCTGTCTACCTTGCCGACCATCGGCAACCTCGCAGGAGGGTATTCATCCATGAGACAGCGCAGTCTCACCGCGCTGGCGTTGGCCGCCGTGGTCGGCACCGTGCTAGGCACCACCGGCTGCACGGTCGAGCGCCACTGGGGCGGCAACACAACGCCGGCCGGCAGCGGTAAGGCCAAGGTCGGGCTGGTCACCAAGACCGACACCAACCCGTACTTCGTCGAACTGCGCAACGCGGCAAGCGCGGCCGCGAAGGCCAACGGCGCCGACTTCAGCGCGCTCGCCGGCCAGTTCGACGGCGACAACGACGGCCAGGTCCGGGCCATCGAAAACCTCATGCAGCAGGGCGTGAACACGATCCTGATCACCCCGAGCTCGTCCACCGGCGTGCTCAAGGCGATCAAGGACGCGCGCGACGCCGGCGTGCTCGTGATCGCGCTCGACACCGCCACCGAGCCGGCCGACGCCGTCGACGCCACCTTCGCCACCGACAACTTCGCGGCCGGCCAGCAGCAAGGGGCTTACGTGAAAGCCGCGCTCAAGGGCGTCGACCCCAAGCTGCTGATGGTTGACGGGACCGCCGGCTCCTCCGTCGACACCGAGCGTCACGGCGGTTTCCTCAAGGGCATCGGCCTCACGGACTCCTCGCCCGAGATCAAGGGCCACACCCCCGCCAACGGCGACCAGAGCCTCGCGCAACAGGGCATGGAGAACCTGTTGCAGCGCAGCACGGACATCAACGTCGTCTACTCCATGAACGAACCCATGGGCCGCGGCGCGTACGCCGCGCTGAAGGCCCGCGGCCTCACCGACCGCATCGTGATGGGCTCGATCGACGGCGGCTGCGAAGGCGTGCAGAACGTCAAGGACGGCCTCTACGCGGCCACCGTGATGCAGTTCCCGAAGAAGATGGCCGAACAGGGCGTGCTCGCCGCCGTCGACTACGCGAAGACCGGCAAGAAGCCCACGGGCTTCGTGAACACCGGCTCCACCGTGATCACCGACAAGCCGATGCCGGGTGTCCCCAGCCAGAACACCACGTGGGGCCTGCAGAACTGCTGGGGAGGCGCGAAATGACCACCGCGACGGTGAACGGGACCCGTGAGCGCGAGTCGCTCGGCGAGTTCCTCCTGCGCGCGCCCGCGGTCGGCCCCGCGCTCGCGCTGATCGTGGCAATCGTGGTCTTCTCACTGGCCACGGACACGTTCTTCGACCTCGACAACCTGTCCACAGTGGTCCAGCAGTCACTGGTCGTCGGCACGCTCGCGCTCGGCCAGACGCTGATCATCCTCATCGCCGGCATCGACCTGTCCAACGCGTCGTCGATGGTCGTGGCCACGCTGATCATGGCGAAGCTCGCCGCGGCGGGCACCAACGGCTTCGTGGCGCTGCTCGCCGGAATCGCGCTGACGGTGCTCGTCGGTCTGTTCATCGGCACTCTCGCCACGCGGATCAAACTGCCCGCCTTCATCATCACGCTCGGCACGTTCACCGGCCTGACCGCCGTGGCGAAGCTGATCGCGGGCGGCCAGGCCGTGCCGGTCACCGACGGGCTCCTGCAGTGGCTCGGCACGAAGCGCTACCTCTTCGGCGGCATCCCGATCACCTACGGCATGACGCTCGCGCTGCTCATGTTCCTCATCGTCTGGTACTCGCTCACGAAAACCGCGTGGGGCAAGCACGTCTACGCGGTGGGCAACGCGCCGGAGTCCGCGCGCCTGTCCGGCATCAAGGTCAACCGCACGGTGATCTCCGTGTACCTGGTCGCGGGTTTCTGCTTCGGCATCGCCGCGTGGCAGGCGCTCGGCCGCACACCCAACGCCGACCCGAACCAGTTCCAGCTCGGCAACCTCGACTCGATCACCGCCGTGGTCCTGGGCGGCACGAGCCTCTTCGGTGGCCGCGGTTCGGTGCTCGGCACGCTGTTCGGCGCACTCGTCGTGGCGGTGCTGCGCTCGGGCCTCACGCAGATGGGTGTGGACGGCAACTACCAGGACCTGGCGACCGGCGCGCTGCTCATCGCCGCCGTGGTCGTCGACCGGATCGCACGGAGGCAGCAGCAGTCATGACTTCCACAGAGCAGTCCGTAGAGCACAACGGGCAGCAGACCACGCTTTCCGCGCGCGGCCTCGTGAAGCGCTACGGCCGCGTAACCGCCATCAACGGCGCCGACTTCGACCTCTACCCCGGCGAGGTGCTCGCCGTCGTCGGCGACAACGGCGCCGGGAAATCCAGCCTCATCAAGGCGTTGTCCGGTGCGCTGATCCCCGACGAGGGCGAGATCCGCGTCGACGGCCAGGTCGTGCACTTCAAGTCCCCTTTGGACGCTCGCCACCACGGGATCGAGACGGTGTACCAGGACCTGGCCGTGGCTCCGGCGCTCGACATCGCGTCGAACATGTTCCTGGGCCGGGAAAAGCGCCTGCGCGGGCCGTTCGGCGGGCTGGCGCGCAAGCTCGACACGGGCGAGATGCGCAAGGAGGCGCAGCGGATCCTCGACCAGCTGGGCATCAACGTCAAGTCCATCTCGCAGCTCGTGGAGACGCTCTCGGGCGGCCAGCGCCAGGGGGTCGCGGTGGCGCGCGCGGCGGCGTTCGGCACGAAGGCCGTGATCATGGACGAACCGACGGCCGCGCTCGGCGTCGCGGAGTCGGCGAAGGTGCTGGAGCTGATCGGGCGCATCCGCGACCGCGGGCTGCCGGTGGTGCTGATCAGCCACAACATGCCGCACGTGTTCGACATCGCCGACCGGATCCACGTGCACCGGCTCGGCAAGCGCGTGGCCGTGGTGTCGCCGAAAACACACACGATGAACCAGGTCGTCGGCCTGCTCACCGGTGCGCTGCAACTCGACGACGGTGGCGAGGTCGTGGAGGTCGCGGCCGCCACGCACGCCGGGCTGACCTGACGTGCGCGTGCTGCTGGCGGGGCTGTGCACCGTCGACGTCGTGCAACGGGTGTCGCACTTCCCGGCGCCGGGCGAGAAGGTGCAGTCGCTGCGGGTGGACGTCGCGGCCGGTGGGCCGGCGACCAACGCCGCGGTGACCGTGGCCGCGCTCGGGGCCGCCGCGACGCTCGTGACGGTCGTCGGCGCCCACCCGCTGGCAGCGCTCGCGCACACCGACCTGATCGCGTACGGCGTCGATGTCGTGGACCTCGATCCGGCCCGCACCGATTCGCCGCCGGTGAGCGCCGTGGTCGTGCGCGATTCCGACGGGGAGCGAACGGTCGTCTCGCGCAACGCGGCTTCCGGTGCGCCGGTGGCGGTTCCGGATCTCACGGACCTCACAGGGCTCGTGCGCGAAGCGAATGCGGTGCTCGTCGACGGTCACCACCCCGAGCTCGCGCTGGCCGTCGCGCGGGCCGCACGATCACTCGGCGTGCCCGTCGTGCTCGACGCCGGCAGCTGGAAACCGGTGCTGGAAGACCTGTTGCCGCTGGTGGACGTCGCCGCGTGCTCCGCGCACTTCGCCATGCCCGGGCCGGGCCTGCGTGAACGCGGAGTACCCGTCGTGATCAGGACCGCGGGGCCGGATCCCGTTCGCTGGAGCACTGCGGAAGACTCAGGCCAGGTGCCTGTCAACGATGTCGAGGCGCGAGACACACTGGCGGCCGGTGACGTGTGGCACGGCGCGCTCGCGCACGCGGTCGCGGCCGGTGGAAGCTCAGTGGACGGGTGGATCCGGCACGCGAACGCGGTGGCCGGCGAGCGCGTCCGCCACGTGGGGCCGCGGTCTTGGACGGCGGCGATCTCGAAGTTGGGACAAGGAGTGCGATGACGGCGTTCGAAGACCTCCTGGCACGGGCCGAAGGGCTCGCCAAGCCGCGGCAGCGCAGCGTGCTCGGCATCATCGGCGCGCCCGCGTCCGGCAAGACCACGCTGGCCTGGGCGATCGCCAACGCGCTCGGCTCCCGCGCGGCCGTCGTCGGGATGGACGGGTTCCACCTCGCGCAGGTGGAGCTGCGCCGGCTCGGGCGAGCCGAGCGCAAAGGCGCGCCCGACACGTTCGACGCGGCGGGCTACGTCCACCTCATCCGCCGGCTCGCGAAGGGCAAGGAAACCGTTTACGCACCGGAGTTCCGCCGCGAGATCGAGGAGCCCATCGCCGGTGCGGTCGCGGTGGCACCCGAGGTGCAGCTCCTGATCACGGAGGGCAACTACCTGCTGCTGCCCGACGACCCGTGGAGCGGCCTGCGCCAGTACCTCACCGAGGCGTGGTTCCTCGCGCCCGACGAGCCCGAGCGGATCGAACGGCTGGTTTCGCGCCACCGTCGTTACGGCCGGTCACTCGTCGAGGCGCGCCAGCGTGCGCTCGGCTCGGACCAGCGCAACGCCGACCTCATCGCGAGCACCCGTGACCGTGCCGACCTCGTGCTGGAGAACCTGCCGCTCGTGAACTTCGCCCTGTGAGCGGAGTTCTCGTCGTCACGGGCGGCAGCCGGGGGATCGGCGCGGCGATCTGCACGCTCGCGGCCGAGCGCGGCTACGACGTGGTGGTCAACTACTCCGGCGACTCCGAGCCGGCGGCCGAGGTCGTTTCGCAGGTCCGGGCGCACGGACGCAAGGCGCTGGCGGTGCGCGCCGACGTCGCCGACGAGCGGCAGGTCCGCAAGCTCTTCGGCACCGCCGGGGAGATGGGGTCGCTGGTCGGCGTGGTCAACAACGCGGCCATCACCGGCAACACACCGGGGCGCCTGGACGAGCAGAGCGCGGCCACCGTGCGGCGCGTGCTGGAGGTCAACGTCGGCGGGGTGTTCCTGTGCTGCCGCGAGGCCGTGCGGCGGCTCTCGACGCGGTACGGCGGTCCCGGCGGCGCCATCGTCAACGTCTCGTCCACAGCCGCGCGCACGGGCTCGGCGGGCGAGTGGGTGCACTACGCCGCGACGAAGGCCGCGGTGGACACGCTCACGTACGGGCTCGCGCAGGAGGTGGCGGGCGAGGGAATCCGGGTGAACGCCGTCGCGCCGGGCCTGGTGGCCACCGGCCTGCACTCCGCGGCCGGCCTGCCGGACCGGCTGTCGAGGCTGGCGCCCGGGATTCCGCTCGGCCGGCCGGGCGAACCGGGGGAGATCGCCGAAGCGGTGCTGTGGCTTCTGTCACCGGCGTCGTCGTTCACGGTCGGCGCCGTCCTGGAGGTCGGCGGCGGCCGCTGAATAGCGTCCCACCATGTGGTCTTCGCCCATTTCGGCGTTCCGCTGGGGTGGTACTCGTGTTCACGTCATCCCGGCTTGTGGGACGCCGGGCGACGAGGAGATCACGATTCGTGGCGGAAGTCGGTGAATCCGTCCGCCCGATCGGAGCGGCTGTGTCACTCTGGTGGAGCCTCCGGGGCCAGTTGGACGACCGGGGCCGCGGCGGCGCCGGTTCACGGGGTGGGTGACGAGCGCCCCGCGTCGCAAACGCACGGAGTGCGCAGCCGGGGGTCGGAAAGGACGGCCGCAAAAGTCATGCCCAAGCTCACGTCTGTGCACCATCTGGCGCTCACCGTGACCGATGTCGAACGCAGCGTCCCGTGGTACGCCCGGGTGCTCGACCTCGAGGAGAGCCACCGCCGCGAAGACCCTGAAACCGGGGTCCACAAGGTCGTGCTGAGGTCCGCCGGCGACGGGTTTTCCGTCGTCCTGGTCCAGCATCCGGACACCGACCGCCGTTGTTTCGACGAGCGCCGGACGGGGCTGGATCACGTCGCGTTCTCGGTGTCGTCGAAGGCGGAACTCGGTGAGTGGGAGGACCGGCTCTCGGAGTACGGGGTGTCGTACCTGCCGCCTCGGGAGTCGCGGACCTTCGAGGGGTCGTCGGTGATCGTGTTCCGGGATCCGGATGGGATTCAGCTGGAGATCTGGTCGGATCCGGAGTTGTAGGGCGGGTTTCGCGGCTCAGCCGTTGTGCGGCAGGGCGAACATGTGCGTCATCGCCGAGTCGTGTGTGCCGGCGCTGCCCGTGCTGTCCGTGAGTTTCGACCCGCCGCCGAGGAGCCCGACGTTGCCGGCCAGATAAGTGCTCGTCACCTGCGCGTGCAGGTGCGTGCACCCGGGCTTGACGACCACCGTCGTGTACAGCGGGATCGCGGCGTGGTTGACGCCTTGCTGCACGTACTCGTCGGTCTGCGCCACCGGCCCACTCGCGCAACTCGCACCGCCGGAGGTGGTCGCGGTGAGCGCGAAACGGGCCTGCGAGAAATTCGGATCCGTCGGAGGGCTGCAACGCCCAGCGCACCAATGGAACTCCACGTCCGCGACCACGTCGACCTTGCTGTAGCCGGCCGGGATGTCCCGATCGATCACCGGCGCCACGAGCGTTGAGCTGAGCGGAGTGGTGCCCACCGGGAGCGACGTTTGCATCGCCACGCCATTCACGTCACCGGGGATCGAGTACGACGCGAACCGCACGTTCCCCTGAACCGTCTCCTGGGAGCCTGCTTTCCCCGTCGACGAGGTGCGCAGGTAGAGCGTGCACGTGATCACGCCCGCGTGGGTCGCGGTGACCAGGAACCGGGTGACGACCGTGATATTCCGGTGCGCGGCGTCGCCGGTCGGCGGAAGCACGTTTTCGCCCATCACAACGCTGGACCCACCCGCACCCGAGCAGCGGATCTCGTTGTCGATCAGGTTCACGTCGGTGGCCCCGGAAGCCTTCAGCTCGGAGTACACGTACGCGTTCGAGCCCGCGGCCAGCGCCGGTGAATCGATCGTCGCCAGCGGGATGACCTGTTGCGTGGTGGGAATGCCGCTGATGACTTTCGGCCCGAAGTCCTGTGACTCCGCGGCTAGTGCCGGCGTCGCGGCAACTATGAGGGCGGCGAGTGACAAGCCTGCCACGGCCAGTTTGCCAAGTCTGCTACTGAACCCCAGGATCACGACGTTTCCCCCTCGGCACGATCGCGCCGAGTCATTGTCGAGTTGGCTGGGCAGCCCGTCAATGGGGCCGGTGTCAGGTTGGTCCGATCAGGCGGTGCGCCCCGCAGCTGAACGGTTGGGCAGCCGCACCAACCGCGTCACGCGTGCGCGTCGTCCGGTTCGTCGACCGGTCGGCGCATCTCCTGCCGGTACCGCAGCACCCCGTACCCCGTCCCCAGCACGAAGAACGCCACCGAAATCCACAGGGCCGCCGTCTTCAGCCACGGCAGGGCGTCCAGCAGGCCGGCGCCGTAGTAGCCCAGCAGGACCAGAGTGGGGACCCACAGCAGGCCACCCAGGCTGGTGGCGAGCAAGAACCGCCGGGGGTCCATGCGGGCGGCGCCGGCGATGAGCGGGGCGAGTGTGCGGATCCACGGGATCCACCGCGCCGCGACGATCGCGAAGAAGCCCTTGCGGTCCAGAAACCGTTGGGCGCGGTCGAGGTTGTGGCGATTGAGCACCTTGCCGCCGCGGCGGGCGATGAAGCGGGTGCCCGTGCTGCGGCCGATGTAGTAGCCCACCTGGTTGCCGCCGACGGCCACCACGAGTGCGGCGCCGGACAGGAGCCACGCGTTCGCGTCGGAGCCGTGCTGGGCGAGCACCACGCCGGCACCGAAGAGGAGCGAGTCGCCCGGCAGGAAGAGGCCGACGATGAGCGCGCATTCCACGAACACGAAGGAAAGCACGATCACCCAGACGAGCAGCGGGCCGGCGGTGTCGAGCCAGCTCACGCCGACTCCGGCGGCCTCGATGCTTGCGGGGTTCACGCGAAGAGCCTACGTGGCCACGATCGACGGAAAAAAGGAACCATCGAATCCAGCCTTCCGGTCACTTTCGGTATTCCTGGAATGAACTGCGCGTTCACCAACGGCTCAAACGAACGGGCCGCCCGGGACAGTTCCCGGGCGGCCCGAATCGAACAAAACGTCTAGAACTGCGGCAGGGACTCGCCTTGCACCGCTTCGATGTCCAGCTCCACCTTGACCGTGGTGCCGATCGCGGCGACGCCCGCGCGGACCATCGCGCTGTAGTTGATCGCGAAGTCGTTGCGGTGCAGCTGGGTCTCGGCGTGGAACGCGGCGCGCACGCCGCCCCACGGGTCCGGGCCGTGGCCCTGGTAGCGCAGGTCGAGCTCGACCTGGCGGCGTTCGCCGTGCAGGGTGAGCTCGCCGAGCAGCGCCCAGGTGTCCGTGCCGCGCTGCGAAATGCCCGTGCTCTCGAACGTGATCAGCGGGAAGGCCTCCACGTCGAGGAACTCGGCCGAACGCAGGTGGTCGTCGCGCATTTTGATGCCGGTCTCGATGCTGCCCGCCTTGATCTCGGCGAACACCGTCGAACGCTCCACCGGGCGGCGGATGTCGATGCGCCCGCCGACGTCGGGGAACCGCACCTTGATGCTGGCGATGCCCATGTGGCGCGCGGTCGCGACCACCGACGTGTGGACCGGGTCGATCGTCCACGGACCGGGCGGTGGCAGCTCCACGGCCTCGGCCACGGGGGCCAGGGCGATGTCGCCGAGCAGCCCGGCGCCGTCGGAACCGACCTGCACGGTGCGGGCCATCGGCGTGTACCCGGGCGCCGTGATCACGGCGGTGTAGACGCCCGGGGGCAGCGGATCAGTCGCCACCGCCCCCTTCGCGTCCGTGACCTGGCGCGCGATCTGACGGCCGTTGAGGTCGGTCACCGTGAGCACGGCGTTCTCGACCGGCCAGCCCCCACTGGCGCGGAGCTGTGCGCGCAGGCCCCCGCTCATGAGCGGTCGACCAACTCGTCGAGAGCCTGGTCGTAGCTCAGGCGGACGTCGTGCTCTGCCTCGCCGTCGGTGAGGCTCACCTGGCTGGTGGCCGGCGGGTAACCGCTCGCCACCACCGTGTACGAGCCCACCGGCAGGTCGCTCACCACGTAGCGGCCTTCA
The DNA here is from genome assembly GCF_019468465.1 of Amycolatopsis sp. DSM 110486. NCBI lineage: Bacteria > Bacillati > Actinomycetota > Actinomycetes > Pseudonocardiales > Pseudonocardiaceae > Amycolatopsis > Amycolatopsis sp. DSM 110486. Next base: position 3,557,633 of record NZ_CP080519.1, read on the forward strand.
CCGTCCGTGCGCGCGACCGCCGCGACGTTGCCGTTCGCGTCGAGCACGGTGATCCGCGCGTCCGGCACGATCCGGTCGCCCTCGGTGCGCGCGATGCCCTGCATCAGCACGGCACCGGCCAGCTCGACGTCGTGGCGCAGCACGCCGCTGTCGGGCACGGTCAGGGTGACCGCCACCGGGCGGTACTGCGGGCCGCTCGCGACCAGCGTGTACTGCCCGGCACCGACACCGCTGAAGGTGTAGACGCCGTCGTCGGCCGTGATGAACGCGCCGTTGACCTCTCCGCGCGAATCGGTGAGCGTCACGGTGGCGTTGGCCAGCGGGGAACCGATCCCCACGGACCGCACGACACCGGTCAGCTCGCCCGAGCCGGTGAGCGTCACGTCGAGCTTCGCCGGTCCGCCACCGACCACCACGCTGGAGGCCTGCGGCTGGTGGCCGGGAGCGGCCACGATCAGCACGTAGGTGCCCGGGCCCTGCGTCGGCACGGAGTAGCTGCCGTCGCCGTTACCGGTCGCCCGGGCCACCTGACGGCCCTGCTGGTCGATCAGCGTCAGCGCGGCGGCGGCCACGTGGCTGCCGTCCTGCCGGCGCACGTGCCCGGTCACCGGGGGACCGCCCGCGCCCAGCGGGAGGTCGATGCCCGCACCCGCGGCCGAGTTGGTGATCGGCATGGGCAGTGAGCCCGAAATCGCCTGCGGGTCGCCGTGACCGTTGCCGTTCATCGAATGCCTTCCCCCTGCGCCGACGAGAACGGGTTCTCGCGACTGTTCTTCGAAGAGCGAGCCCGGCTTGGCCGCCTGGTCGACGATGTCCGTCGGCGTCTCGCTCTCCTCGAGCAGCGCCTCGCCGCCCTCCACCGCCGCGGCGGCCGGGTTCATGCCCGCGAGCGGGATCTCCTTCAGGAAACACAGCACGATCGTCGCCAGCAGCGCGACCGCGCCTGCCACCCAGAAGACCGTGGTGATCGACTCGGTGAAGCCGATCAGGATCGGCGTCTTCAACGCGTCGGGCAGGGTCTGGATCACGCTGGTGTTGGTCTGCAGGTCGGCCAGTTGCGCACCGGCACCAGCCGGCGGGTTGCCGCCGAACGCCTTGGTGATGTTGCCCGGCAGCACGTTGAACAGAATCGTCAGGAACACCGCGACACCGGCCGTACCACCGATCTGGCGGAAGAACGTGGCCGACGCCGTGGAGGCGCCCATGTCGCTGCGCGGGCCGGCGTTCTGCACCGCGATGACCAGAGTCTGCATGCACTGGCCGAGGCCGAGGCCGATGATGGCCGCGGCGACCAGCGGGTGCCACAGCGGCGAGTTGTACTGCACCTGCGCGAAGAAGAACGCGCCGCCGGCGATGAGCAGGGTGCCGACGATCGGGAACACCTTGTAGCGCCCGGTCTTCGACATGATCCGGCCGGAGCCGATCGAGCTCAGCATCAGGCCGCCCATCAGCGGCAGCATCAGCAGACCCGACTCGGTCGGCGTGTAGCCCTGAACGACCTGCATGAACTGCGGGATCATCGTGATCGCGCCGAACATGGCGACGCCGACGATGACACCACCGATGATCGCGACGGTGAACGTCGAGTTCTTGAACAGCCGCAACGGGATCAGCGCGGCGTCCTTCATCAGCTTCTCGACCACGATGAACGAGATGATGCCGATCGCGCCGACGGCGTAGCAGAGGATCGCCTTGCCGTCGCCCCAGCCCCAGGTCTGGCCCTGTTCCGCGACGATCAGGAACGGCACCACAGCCACGACGAGCGAAAGCGCGCCCCACCAGTCGATCTTGTGCTTCTGTGGCACGTGCGGCACGTTCAGCACCTTGGCGACCACGAACAGCGCGACGATGCCGATCGGCACGTTGATCAGGAAGACCCAGCGCCAGCCGGAGATGCCGCCGAGCGTGTCGAAGCCGGCGAAGAAGCCGCCGAGCACCGGACCGAGCACAGTGGACAGACCGAAGACGGCGAGGATGTAACCCTGGTACCGCGGGCGTTCGCGCGGCGGCACCACGTCACCGATGATGGTCATCGCCAGCGACATCAGACCGCCGGCGCCGAGGCCCTGCACCGCGCGGAACGCGGCGAGCTCGTACATCGACTGCGAGAACGTCGAAGCCAGCGAACCGGCGACGAAGATCGAGATCGCGGCGAGGTAGAACGGCTTGCGGCCGTAGATGTCCGACAGCTTGCCGTAGATCGGCGTGACGATCGTCGACGTGATCAGGTACGCCGTGGTGGCCCACGCCTGCAGGTCGAAACCGTGCAGGTCGTTGGCGATCTTGACGATCGAGGTACCCACGATCGTCTGGTCCAGTGCGGCGAGGAACATGCCGCACATGAGTCCGCTCAGGATCGTCACGATCTGGCGGTGACTCAGCCGCGGCACACCGGCCGCGTCGACGACGGGTGCTCCCCCCCGCTGCTGAGGTTGTTTCTCGACGGTGGTGCTCATGCTGTTCCTAGGCCCCCTTGGAGTGCACCGAGTCCGCCGGCGCGGAGTCGGTCATGTCTGGAAAGTTGTTCTCGATACCGGTGTTGAGCCGCCCGAACAGCTCGTTGAGGGTCTCGCGATCCTCCTGGGTCCAGTCGCCGAGCACGTCGGCGAGCCAGAGGTTGCGCTGCTTGCGGTTCTCGTCGAAGACCCGCAGGCCTTCGGCGGTGGGCGCCAGCAAGCAGGCGCGGCCGTCTTCGGGGTCGGCCTGACGTTCCACCAATCCGTGCTGCACGAGCGCGCTCGACTGCCTGCTGATGGTGGAGATCTCGGAGTGCAGGAACTCGGCGAGCTTGCTGGTGCGCTGCGGCCCCTCGTGGATGAGGCAGAAGAGGATCGCGTACGCGGCCCGCTCGATGCCGTCCGGACCCTGCTTGGAGACCTGCGACTTCGCCTTGGTGATCAGGCGCATGAAACGGACCAGCTCGTGTCCGAGCTGGTCGGCCAGGTCGAGCTCGTCCTTGGGCCGGGTGGCGGCGCTGTTCGGTGCCATTCGGTCGATCTTTCTCGCGGTGAAACGAACCGTTGTTTGGCGGCTGCAACTAGTTGCCTTTAGCAAGAGTGTGCCTGATCCGTGCTTCGCGCAAGCTCGCGGACCCCGGTTGTGTCGCATCACACTTTAGTTGTTGCATGCAAGCAGATATTCACCGGAGGGTGTTCGTCCGTTTTCTCCCGGGTCCGAAGGCCCTGGTCAGGGTCCCGGCGGAACAAGACGCAGGGTGACGGGTTGGATAGGGGTATGACCGACGACACACCGCTGTACGACCTCATCGGCTCCCGCCGCAACGGCGTGCTGGCCACGCTCAAGCGCGACGGGCGGCCCCAGTTGTCCACCGTCAGCCACCACTTCGACGCCGCCGAGCGCAAGATCCTCGTGTCGATCACCGAGACGCGGGCGAAGACGAAGAACATGCGCCGCGACGCGCGCGTGAGCTACCACGTGGGCAGCGAGAACGGCTGGTCGTACGCGGTGGCGGAGGGCGAGGCCGTGCTGACGCCGGTCGCCGCGGCCAAGGACGACGCGACGGTGGAGGCCCTCATCGACCTGTACCGGAAGGTCGGCGGCGAGCACCCCGACTGGGACGAGTACCGCGAGGCGATGGTCGCGGACCAGCGGCTGGTGCTGACGATCAACGTCGACCGGGTCTACGGCGTGGTGCGCTGACGGGTCGGCTGGATGCGCAGCCGGATGGCGCCGGGCAAGTCGCCATCCGGCTGAAATCCGGAAATTCTATTCCGCACTGCGGAGATATTTGTGCCTACGATGAAGCCATGAGCACTGACGCCCTCCTGCAGCGACTCCGCGACGAGCTCGGCAAGGAGGCCGTGCTCACCGACGCCGACGTGACCGCGAGCTACTCGCGCGACATGATGCCGCTCGCCCCGTCCGGGAAACCGCTGGCCGTGGTGCTGCCCGCGAACACCGCGGGGGTGCAGGCCGTGGTCAAGGCGTGCGCCGAGGCGAAGGTGCCCGTCGTGCCGCGCGGGGCGGGCAGCGGCCTGTCCGGCGCGGCCAACGCCATCGACGGCTGCGTGGTGCTCGTGCTCACGAAGCTCGACGAGATCGTGGAGATCGACCCCGGCAACCGCCTCGCCGTGGTGCAGCCCGGAGTGGTCAACCTTGACTTCCGCAACACCGTGGAGAAGCACGGCCTGTTCTACCCGCCCGACCCGTCGAGCTACGACTGGTGCACGATCGGCGGCAACCTCTCCACCAACGCCGGCGGCCTGTGCTGCGTGAAGTACGGCGTGACCACCGACTCCGTGCTCGGCCTCGAGGTCGTGCTGGCCGACGGGTCGCTGCTCAAGACCGGCCGCCGCACCGTGAAGGGCGTGGCGGGCTACGACCTGACGAAGCTGTTCATCGGCAGCGAGGGCACGCTCGGCGTGATCACGCAGGCCACCGTGGCGTTGCGCCCGCTACCGCAGGCGCCGGCGACGCTCGTCGCGGGCTTCAGCACCACGGAGGCGGCGGGTGAGGCCGTGGCTCGGGTCGTGCGCGAGGGACTCGTGCCGTCGCTGCTGGAGATCATGGACGCGGCGTCGATCAAGGCGTCGGAGACCTACCTCAAGACCGACCTCGGTGCGGGTTCCGACTGCCAGGCGCTGCTTCTCGCGCAGTCCGACGTCGGCGGCGAGGCCGCGCTGCGCGAGCTCGCCGTGCTGGAGCAGATCTGCGCCGACTGCGGCGCCGACCTGGTCTACGCCACCGATGACCTCGAAGAGGGCAAGATGCTGCTGCAGGCCCGGCGCGTGGTCCTGACCGCGCTGGAGACTTACGGCATCTGGCTCACCGACGACGTCAGCGTGCCGCGCACCCGCATCGCCGAGCTGATCCGCGGCTGCGAGCAGGTGAGCGAGAAGGTGGGCCTGAAGATCGCCGTGGTCGGCCACGCCGGCGACGGCAACATGCACCCGACGATCGTCTACGCGCCCGACAACGAGGACGAGTTCGCCCGCGCGCGGCAAGCGTTCGACGACATCCTGGAGATCGGCCTCTCGCTCGGCGGCACGGTGACGGGCGAGCACGGCGTCGGCAAGATCAAGCGCGACTGGCTGGCGCGCGAGATCGGGCCTGTCGGGATGCGAGTGCACCGGCAGATCAAGCAGGCGCTGGACCCGGAGAACCTGTTCAACCCGGGGTCGATGTTCTCGATGACGGACTGAGGTCTCACGAAAACGGCGCCGGTCCCTTGCTCGGGGCCGGCGCCGTTTTCTGCGTTTCGGTCAGTCGCGTTTCGGTCAGTCGCGCACGCGCGGGATCCGCTGCGTCACCTCGGCGGCGTTCTCCTCCGGCGCGCCCGCGCGGGCCTTCTTCTCGCGGCGGCTCTTGAGGTACTCGAGCAGGATCGGCACCACGGACACGAGCACGATCAGCACGAAGATGGCGTCGACGTTGTCGCGGATGAAGCCGATGTTGCCCAGCAGCGAGCCCAGCACCGTGATGCCCGCGGCCCAGACGATGCCGCCCAGCACCGTGTAGGTGAAGTACCGCTTCGGGTCCATGCGGCCGATGCCGGCGATCCAGGTGATGAACGTCCGCACGAACGGCACGAACCGCGCCAGCACCACGGCTTTGGGCCCGTGGTGGTCGAGGAAAGCGTGCGTCTTGTCGACGTATTCCTTCTTGAAGAACTTCGAATCGGGCCGGTTGAACAGCTTCGGGCCGACGAAGTAGCCGATGTAGTACCCGCAGACGTTGCCGAGCAGCGCCGCCACCGTCACCAGCACGCACACCACCCACAGGGGCGCCTGCAGCGTGCCGTTGGCGATGAACAGGCCCGCCGTGAACAGCAGCGAGTCACCCGGCAGCACCGGGAAGATGCTGCTCTCGATGAAGATGATCAGGCAGAGCACCGCGATGACCGGCACGGTCAGGCCGGACAGCAGCTGCTCCGGGTCCAGCCACGACGGCAGGATGGACATGGTCGTCACTGTGCTCTGGGCGAGAATCACACCGAAAACGGTACAGGGTGACGCTGAGTGCCTTCACAGGGAGAACCACCGCAGGTAATGGGGGTTTTCCGGAATTGTCAGACGAGGGTGAGCAGTCCGATGACCGAGCCCGCGGCCAAGCCCAGCAGGAGAGCCAGCAGCAGCACCCAGTGCGCGGGCAGCGGCGCGGGGCCGGGCGCGGCCTGGCGGACCGTCGCGGGGTCCGGTGCGGGAACGGGCCGAACTCCCGAAGAGACCGGCGTCGTCCGCTGGCCGGAGGCGTCGTCCAGGGCCGCGCGTTCGCGTTCGAGGGAGTCGGCGCCCGCGCCGGAGAGCAGGCCGTAGCGGGGTGGGAGCTCCTCGGTGGGGCCGGTCGCGCCGGCGGAGCCCGTGGAGTCCGGGGAGCCGGAAGACGCGGCGGGCTGCGAGCTGGTGTGCGGGGCGAACACGGCCTGGGCGCGCAGGGCGTCGGCGAGCAGTCGCTCCGGGTCCTTCGGCTCGCTCATCCCTCTCCGTACTTCCCCGCGGGCGGCCCGCGTAGTCGCTTACGTGCTCAAGGTAGCCCGGCCGACCTCGGCGACCCACTCGCCCCGGCGCAGCACCCGGACCGGCCGCAGGTCGTCGTCGAGGATCACGACGTCGGCGGCGAGGCCCGGCCGCAGCGAACCCGTGCGGTCGGCGATGCCCAGCAGCTCGGCGGGCCGGCCGGAGGTCGCCCGGACGGCGTCGAGGACACCGAGTTTGGCACCCTTCACGAGGTTGCGGAAGGCGTTGTCCATCGTCAACGTGCTGCCGGCCAGTGATCCGTTGTCCAGCGTCGCCACGCCGTCGTGCACGTCGACTTCGAGGCGGCCCAGCGTGTAGCGGCCGTCGGCGGCGTCGGTGGCCGACATGGCGTCGGTGATCAGCACGGTCCGGCCGCGGCCCGCGTGCTGTGCCGCGAGGCGGACCACCGTCGGGTGCAGGTGCACGAGGTCGCAGATGAGCTCGACCGTCACGCGCTCGTCGTCCAGCAGCACGCCGACCGGGCCCGGTTCGCGGTGGTGCAGGGGGCGCATGCCGTTGAACAGGTGCGTCGCCACGGTGGCGCCCGCGTCGATGGCCGGCACGAGCTGCTCGGCGAGGCCGTCGGTGTGCCCGATCGCGGCCGTCACGCCCGATTCGGCGAGCTGGCGCACGGCCTTCACGCCGCCGTTGAGCTCCGGCGCGAGCGTGACCATGCGGATCGCGCCGGCGCCCGCGCGCAGCAGCTTCTCGACGGTGCCGGTGTCCGGTTCACGCAGCGTGTCCGGATCGTGCGCGCCGCAGCGGGCGCGTGAGATGAACGGCCCTTCCAGGTGGATGCCGGCGAGCTCGCCGTCCTGCACGAGTTCGCGCAGGGCCGCGATCTGCTCGGTCAGCAGGTCGATCGGGTCCGAGACCAGGCTCGCGAGCGTGGTCGTGGTGCCGTGGCGCCGGTGCGCGCGCACTGCCGTGAGGATCTCGTCGGGGTCCAGTGTGGAGAACGAAGCGCCGCCCCCGCCGTGGCAGTGGGTGTCGACGAACCCGGGCACCACGAGTGCTCCGCCCACGTCGACGACCTCGGTCTCGGGGCCGCCCGGCGGCGTCCCCGTGCCGACCGCGGCGATGCGCCCGTCGGAGACGGCGAGCCAGCCGTCGTCGAGTACGCGGTCCGGGGCGACGACCCGGCCGCCCGTGATGACGAAGTCTCCGGCGTGCTTCACGCCCTCCAGCATATATTGGTCTGGACCAGACATGGCTACGCAACTCGGTGATCGGGATTGGTCCACCCGGGTCACTGTGGGGTCTGCATCGCCTTCTGCAGGGCCTCCAGCGCCCGGCTGGCGGTCGATTTAACGGTACCCTTCGAGATGCCCGCGGCCTCTGAAATCTCGGCCTCGGAAAGCCCCCCGTAGTACCTGAGCACCAGCACCTCGCGCTGGCGCGGCGGGAGCTTCGAAAGGGCGCTGACCACGGCTTGGTGCTCGCTCGACAGCATCGCGAGGCTCTCCGCGGAACGCGCGTTCACGGCGTGCGGAGGCACGTATTCACGGGCGGTTTTCCGCCGTCGCAGCACGCTGCGCGAGCCGTTGACCACGGCCGTGCGCAGGTATCCGACGGCCGCGGCCGCGTCGCGCAGCCGGCCCCAGTTGCGGTGCAGACCGGTGAACGCCTCCTGCACCACGTCCTCGGCCGTCGCCGGCTCGTCGACCAGCAGGATCGCGAGCCGGACGAGCCGCATCCGGTGCTGGCGGTACAGGTCCTCCAGGTTCAGCGGTGCGGCCGGCTGCTGCGGCGGCACCGGCCCGTCCATGGTCCGCAGGTGTCCGAGGGTCGCCTCGACACTGCGTTCCGCGTTGCCCTCCAGCATGTACCCCTGCCTGCCTGTTCTCGACCCCTGTGGTGCCCCTGCGCCAAGCTGCTGACGCAGCCCTAGCGTATCGGGTGAGCTCTGTCCCGCCACTGGTCGGATGCTGGGACCACAGGGTGTTGCCCGGTAGCGTCGACAGCGTCACCAACGCACCCACCCGGGAGATCCACATGGCCTGGTACCTGGTCGAAATCCGTTACGTGCAGGAGAAGGTGGCCGACGTCCGGCCCCGTCACCGTGAGTGGTTGAGCCAGCACGCCGCCGACGGCCGCGTGGCCGTCGCGGGACCGCTCGCCGACGGCTCCGGTGGTCTGGTCCTGTGGCAGGCCGAGGACGAGGCGGCGCTCGAGGAGCTGATCGGCAAGGACCCGTACCAGCTCGAAGGCGTGGTCGCCGATCGCTCGATCCGCGAGTACAAGCCGGTGCTCGGCGCTTGGGTCCCGCAGGCGTAGCACCTAGAGCTCCAGGACGGCGGGTCCGCGGTCCACGCAGATCCGCACCGACCCGCCGTCCGGGGTCGCCACGGCGCACGTGCCGCAGAAGCCCTGGCGGCAGGAGAACGCCACGTCAGGCAGCACTTCGCGCACGACGTCGAGCGTCGAACGGTCCGCCGGCACGGCGAGCGTGTGACCGCTGCGGCGCAGGACCACGGTGTACGGCAGGCCGCCGACGATCGGCGGGGTCGAGAAGCGTTCGAAGTACACGGCCTTGGCGCCGGTGAGCTCGAGGTCCACGCGGACGCCGGTGATCATCGGCGCCGGCCCGCAGCAGTAGACCGAGGCGCCGTCGGGGACGCCCTCCAGCAGCTCCGCGCCCGAGGCGGGGATGCCGTACTCGGTGTCCGGGCGGAACCACACGCGGCCCCCGGGCAAATCCGAAAGTTCTTCCACAAACGGCATCGACTCGCGGCTGCGTCCCGTGTAGACGAGCCGCCAGCCGGCTCCGCGGGCGTCGGCCGCGCGGACCATCGGCAGGATCGGCGTGATGCCGATGCCGCCGGCGATGAAGACGTACGAGTCCGCCGCGACGAACGGGAACGCGTTGCGCGGGCCGCGCACGTCCAGCTTGGTGCCGGGTTCGAGCGTGTGGACCTCACCCGAGGCCGCACCGATCCGCCGGACGGCCACGCGGTAGTGCGAGAGGTCGCCGGGGTCGCCGCAGAGCGAGTACTGCCGCACCAGCCCCGACGGCAAGGTGAGGTCGAGGTGCGCGCCCGGCCGCCAGCTCGGCAACGGCTCACCTTCGGGCCGCGCGAGGCGAAGGGACACCACGTCGTCGGCTTCCGGCCGGACGGTGGTCACGACCAGCGGCAACGTCCGGTCCACCGCCTGCACGGGCGGGCGGCGCCGGCCGGAGTACCGGGCGAGCCGGCGGTAGGCCGCGCCGACACCGACCAAAGTGGACATCAGCCGGTCGCGGCGGCCCGTTCCGTCGAGCCGCGGCGGGAACTCCGGTGCTGTCATTGCGGTGCAGTCACTTCGGTGCGTCGGCCGCCCGGGCCGCGGGGGAGCTCGCCAGGTACGCCACGGCCTGGTCGGTGTTGCCGGTCTCCGTCGGGTGGTACGAGCGCCGGAAATACGGCCGGATCTCCCGCAGCAGCTCGCGCGGCGCGGGCACCACGCCCTTCTTCGCGGCCTTCAGGTAAGCACGCCAGGACGCTCGACCCGGCCGCGTCGGGTCGTTGCGCATCAAGAACTTGGTGCCCCGCACGAAAACCCACGCCAGCGCCGGCGTCACCACAGCCATGCTGCGCACGCGACGCGAGTAGCGGCCGTCGAGGTGGCAGAACAGGTCGTAGGCCACGGACCGGTGCTCGACTTCCTCCGCGCCGTGCCAGCGCAGCAGGTCGAGCATCGTCGGGTCGGAGCCCGCGGCGTCGAGCGCCTTCGCGTCGAGCACCCACTGGCCGAGGAACGCGGTGTAGTGCTCGATCGCGGCGATCAGCGCGAGCCGTTCGACGAGCCATTCCTCGCCGGCGCCCGGACGATCGCCCAGCAGCCGGCGGAACAGCCACTCCATCTGCGCCACGTACGGCCGCACGTGCAGGCCCGCGGCTTCGAGGTGCTCCGCGGCGCCGTCGTGGGCCTCGGCGTGCACGGCCTCCTGGCCGATGAAGCCGAGGACGTCCTCCTTGAGCCGCTCGTCGCGGATCAGCGGCACGGCCTGCTTGAAGACCTCGACGAACCAGCGTTCGCCTTCGGGCAGGGCGATGTGCAGCACGTTGATGCTGTGCGTGGCCTGCGGTTCGCCGGGGATCCAATGCATTGGCAGCGCAGCCCAGTCGAACTTGACGTCGCGCGCGTGCAGCACGATCTGTTCGTGCTCGAGGGGATTCGCCGGGTTCATGAGGGCCTCCCGGACAGCTCGTAGTCGCTCGGCTCCACCCGGCGCGTCTCGAGCCAGTACTTCCACGTGAAGCCGGGCCAGATCGTGCGGTTCACGCCGTTGGTGTCGAGGTACCAGCTCGTGCAGCCGCCCTGCGTCCACACGCCTTTCACCAGCTTGTCCTGGATCTCGGCCTGGAACCGGTCCTGCACAGACGGGCGCACGTCGAGCGCGGCCGCGCCGTGGGAGTCGGCGAGCTTGATCGCGTCGACGACGTAGCGCGACTGAGACTCGATCATGAACACCACGGAGTTGTGGCCCAGCGCGGTGTTCGGGCCCAGCAGGAAGAACAGGTTCGGGAACCCGGCGACGGTGATGCCCTTGTGCGTGCGGATCCCGTCCGTGGCCCAGGTTTTCGCGAGGCCGCGGCCCTCGACGCCCGTGATGTCGAGGTACTCCAACGCATCCGTGACGTGGAAGCCGGTGCCGTAGATGATCGCGTCGACCTCGTGCTCGACACCGGCCTCGTCGACCACGCTGTTCGCGCGGACCTCGCGGACGCCTTCGGTGACCACGTCGACGCCTCCGCGGTTCAGGGCCGGGTAGTAGTCGTTGGAGATGAGCACGCGCTTGCAGCCCATCGTGTAGTCCGGCGTCACCTTGCGGGCGCAGCTTCGCGTCGCTGATGCCCTTCGCGATGTGGCGGCGCGAGATGGATTCGGCCGCGTGCATGAGCTTCGGATGCCCGTTGAAGCCGATGGCGCGCGCTTCGAGCAGCCAGTACAACGCGTTGCGGTACAGGCGTTGCGTGCCCGGCACGTAGCGGAACAGCTGCTTCGCCCAGCCGGGCATCGCGTGGTCCGGCTTCGGCATGATCCACGGCGGCGTGCGCTGGAACAGCGTCAGCTCGGCCACTTCCGGCGCGATCTGCGGCACGAACTGGATCGCGCTCGCTCCCGTGCCGACCACCGCGACCTTCTTGCCGCGCAGGTCGAACTCGTGGTTCCACTGCGCCGAGTGCCACGTCTGGCCCGTGAACTTCTCGATGCCCGGCAGCTTCGGGATCGACGGGATGTGCAGCCCGCCGACGCCGGAAACCAGGAACTGCGCGGAGAACTCGTCGCCGCTCTTGGTCTCGATGCTCCAGCGGAGTTCGCCCGCGTCCCAGTGGGCCCCGGTGATCTCCACGCCGAACCGGATCCGCTCGCGCAGCCGGTACTTGTCCGCGACGCCCTTGAGGTAGCCGAAGATCTCCGGCTGCGGCGAGAACGACCGCGACCAGTCGGGGTTCTGCTCGTAGGAGAACGAGTACATGTGCGACTGGACGTCGCAGGCGCACCCGGGGTACGAGTTGTCCCGCCAGGTGCCGCCCACTTCGTCGGCCTTCTCCAGGATCACGTAGTCCCGGATGCCGGCCTTTTCGAGCTGGATCGCCTGCCCGAGCCCGGAAAACCCGGTGCCCACGATCACGACCTTGAACCGCTCGGTCATCTGTCGGCCTCCGCTGCGCTGGGGGTCTGCCACAGATGACGTTACCTCAAGTAACAGTTACTTGAAAGTACCTGCTACCCGTCAGTACGTTCCGCCGAGCTTCGTGTGATCCCACGAGACGACCTTCGTCGGGTGGAAGATCAAGCCGATGCGCTTCGGGGCCTGGCGGCCGATGAACTCGCTGAGCTCGGCGGGCACGGGGTCACCCGGCTTGGCGCCCGCGTAGCGCTGCATGAGGGTGATGCCCATGCGGGTGACCTCGTCGGTGTCCTCGATGATCTGCACGTCGGCCTCGAGGGAGACCCCGCGCAGCTTCTCGTAGGAATCGCCGCTCTCGACGAGCACCGTGGCCTCCGGCAGACGGCGCAGGTTCTTGGCCTTCTGCGAGCTGCCGTACGTCCACGTCGCGACGCCGTCCTCGTACGGGAAGTACCACAGCGGCGCCAGGTGGGGCCGGTTGCTCGGCCCGACCGTGGCGACGTTGATGACCTTCTGCTCGTCGAGGTAGGCCCGGATCTCCTCGGGCGTCATGCGGATCTGGTCGCGACGGGACATGCGCGCTCCTATTCGGCTGTGGTCTGTTCGGGTCGGGTCGCAGCCCGGCCGCCGTGGCCGGTCACCGCCGACTCGTACGCGCCGCGCTGCTCGATGTCGTCGAGCGCGGCCTTGTCCGCCGCCGGCACGCGGGCCCGCGCGCCGAGCTCGACGATCGGCGGCAGGAACGCGCGCAGCAGCTTGAGGCCGCCGACCCAGCGTGGCACGTGGATCGTCCGCGCGCGCTTGAGGATGCCCGCCTCGAGGTCGTCGAGCGCCACGTCGAGCGGGTACGTCTTCCCGATCAGCCCCGGCATCGACGCCCGCAGCTTCCCGAACACCGGGTGCGCGTCAGCGCTTTCGACCAGGTCCGTGCGGATCCACGTGGGGTGCGCGACGCCGACCTTCACCCCGAGGTGCGCGACTTCGGCACGCAGGCTGTTGGAGAACGCCTCGACGCCCGCCTTCGCCGCCGCGTAGTTCGCCATGCCGGGCGCGTGCGTGATCGCGGCCAGCGAGGAGATCGCCAGCAGGTAGCCGCGCCGCTCGATCACGTGCGGCAGCGTCACGCGGAACGTGCGCCACACGCCGAGCAGATCGACCTCGATGACCTTCTCGAACGCCTTGGGGTCCACGCTTCGCACGAAGCCGGCCGTGGCGATCCCCGCGTTGGCGATGACGATGTCGATGCCGCCGAAATGCTCCACCACGCCCTGGGTGGCCACTTCGAGGTCGTCCCAGCTGGTCACGTCGGCTTCCCACGCCTTGGCGTTCGGCCCGATCTTCTCGGCGACCTTCGCCTGCTCGTCCGCCTCCAGGCCGACCAGCGCGACCTTGGCGCCGCGCGCGGCCAGCCGCTCCGCCAGCCCGGCCCCGATGCCCCGCGCGGCCCCGGTGATCAGCACGACCTTGCCGTCCACGTTCTTGACCACTGGTGCCCTCCTTGGCGTGCGTTTCCGCTTGCGAAGGGGACGGTACCGCAACCTACCCGGGGTAAGCTACTTCTCGGTAGGTTGCGGTCGGTGGCAGGCTTCGAGCATGGATGGTGCTCGTGTGGGGGATCTCGACCAGCCGTTTCTCGACGCCGCGGCGGTCTGTTCGACGCTGTTGCGGCTCGATGTCGTGCGCGAGCGCTGGGCCGAACCCAGCGCGTTGCCGGAGCTGTCGGTGGGCGCGCTGGCCTGCCACCTCGCCCGCCAGGTGACGCGCGCGGCCGAGCTGCTCGCGGCCCCGTCGACCCTGCCGGTGCTCGCCGCGGTCGACGAGCACTACGCGCGGGCCGCCTGGGTCACGTCGACGTCGCTCGCCGATCAAGCCAACGACCGCACCACCGACGACGCCGAGGCCGCCCTGGGCTTCGACTGGATGCTCTCGCGGTACGACGCCGACCTCGCCGCGGTCGCACGGCTCTTGCGCGGCGAGGCGACGGAGCGGGCCGACATTCCGTGGCAGGGCTGGTCGTTGCGCCGCGACGACTTCCTGCACACCCGCCTGCTGGAGCTCGTCGTCCACTCCGCCGACCTCGCCGCGAGCGTCGACCGGCCGCCGCCGGACTTCCCCGACGCGGCCTTCACGCCGGTACTCACGTTGCTGTCCCGGCTCGCCGTCCGCACGCACGGCCAGGGCGCCGTCGTCAGCACCCTGACCCGCCGCGAACGGGCGCGGAACATCAGCGCGTTCTAGACCGACGCCTTGTTCAGCGCCTCGACCTCGTCACCCGTCAGCTCCAGCACCACCGACGCCACGAGATCCGTCAGCTGCTCCGGCGTGCGCGCGCTCGCGATGGGCGCGGCGACCGTCGGCTGCACCCGCAGCCAGGCCAGCGCCACCGAGGCGACGGACGCGCCGTGTGCCGAGGCGATCGAGTCCAGCGCCGCCAGCACGCGCTCGCCGCGGTCGTCGAGGTACTTCACCGCGCGCGGAGCACGCGGGGAGTCGCCCAGCTCATCAGCCGAACGGTACTTCCCCGTCAAGAACCCCATCGCCAGAGCGAAATACGGCAACGTCGAAAGCCCCTCGCGCGAAACCGTCGGCGCGAGGTCGGTCTCGTAGCCCCGCTCAACCAGGTTGTAGTGCGGCTGCAGGGCCACGTAGCGCGCGAAGCCTTCCCGGTCCGAAATGGACAGTGCCTCGGTCAGCCGCTCCGCCGAGTAGTTCGAAGCCGCGATGTAGCGAACCTTGCCCGCGCGCACGAGGGCGTCGAACGCCGACAAAGTCTCCTCGAGCGGCGTGTCCTGGTCGTCCTTGTGTGCGTAGTACAGGTCGATGTGGTCGGTTTGCAGGCGCCGCAACGAATCCTCAGCGGCGGCCGTGATGTTGGCCGCCGACAGGCCCGGGCGCTGGTCCCACGCGCCGACCTTCGTGGCGACCACGATGTCGTCGCGGCGCCCGCGCTTGGTCAGCCAGTTGCCGATGATCGTCTCCGAACCACCGCCACCGCCGTACACGTCCGCGGTGTCGAGGAAGTTGCCGCCGGCTGAAGCGTAGGCGTCGAGGACCGCGTGGGAAGTCTCTTCGTCCGCGGTGAAATTGAAGACGTTGCAGCCGAGGTTGAGGCCGTACACGTCGAGGTCCGAGTTGCCGAGCTTGGTCATGCCACGAAACTAGCCTTCAGGCCCGGAAGAATCCGCCGGGCATCGGGTGTTGGGAAGGTTTATGGCTATCGAACTGGGCAGGGTCGGCATTTGGCGTAGTGCCACGCAGACGAACGGCGAGTTCGCGGCGGAGGTGGAGAGGCTCGGCTACGGCGCGGTGTGGCTGGGCGGTTCGCCCGGCGGCGACCTGGCGATCGTCGAAGAGCTGCTCGACGCGACCGACCATCTCGCCGTCGCGACCGGCATCGTCAACATCTGGGCGGACACGCCCGCGTCCATCGCGAAGGCGTTCCACCGCATCGAGGCGAAGCACCCGGGCCGCTTCCTCCTCGGCGTCGGCGCGGGCCACCCGGAGGCGACGCAGGAGTACAAGAAGCCCTACGCCGCCCTCGTTGAATATCTCGACGGCCTCGACGCGGCGGGCGTCCCCCAGGCGTCCCGCGCGCTGGCCGCACTGGGCCCGAAGGTGCTCAAGCTGGCGGGCGACCGCACGGCCGGCGCGCACCCGTACCTGACGATCCCGGAGCACACGCGCTCCGCCCGCGAGATCCTCGGCGCGGGTCCGCTGCTCGCCCCCGAGCACAAGGTGGTGTTCGACACGGACCCGAAGCGCGCGCGGGCGCTCGGCCGCAAGACCGTGCAGTTCTACCTGCAGCTGTCCAACTACACGGCCAACCTGCGCAAGCTCGGGTTCACGGAGGAAGACCTCGCCGGCGAGGGCAGCGACCGCCTCGTCGACGCCCTGGTCCTGCACGGCGACGCCCCGGCCATCGCGGCGGGCGTGCGCGCGCACCTCGACGCCGGTGCTGACCACGTGAACGTCCAGGTCCTGAACGAAGACCCGTTCCCGGCATACCGGGCGCTGGCGGCCGAGTTGTTCTGAATCGTTCCACGTGAGGATGTCCATAGGCGTCCCTAATGAGGTGGACCGGCCCACGCGGCCGGTCCACCTCGTACGATGCGGCTGAGAAGCCAGTCAGTTCCGAGGAGGAAACGATGCCCATCGCCACCCCCGACGTCTACGCGGAGATGCTCGACCGGGCCAAGGCGAACGAGTTCGCCTACCCGGCCATCAACGTGACCTCGTCGGAGACCGTGAACGCCGCGATCCGCGGGTTCGCCGAGGCGGAGAGCGACGGGATCATCCAGTTCTCCACCGGCGGCGCGGAGTTCGCGTCCGGGCAGAAGGTGAAGGACATGGTCACCGGCGCGACCGCGCTGGCCGAGTTCGCACAGGTCGTGGCGGCGAAGTACGACGTCAACGTCGCGCTCCACACGGACCACTGCCCGAAGGACAAGCTCGACGGCTTCGTCCGCCCGCTGATCGAGATCTCGGCCGAGCGCGTGAAGAACGGCCAGAACCCGCTCTTCCAGTCCCACATGTGGGACGGCTCCGCGATCGACCTCGACGAGAACCTGCAGATCGCGCAGGAGCTGCTCGCCAAGACGGCCGCCGCGAAGATCATCCTCGAGGTCGAGATCGGTGTCGTCGGCGGCGAGGAAGACGGCGTCGCGCACGACATCAACGAGAAGCTCTACACCGCCGAAGGCGACTTCCTGAAGACCATCGACGCCCTCGGTTCCGGCGAGAACGGTCGCTATCTGCTGGCCGCGACCTTCGGCAACGTCCACGGCGTCTACAAGCCGGGCAACGTCAAGCTCCGCCCCGACGTGCTGAAGGGCGGCCAGGAAGCGGCCGCCAAGAAGCTCGGCCTCGACGCGGGCGCCAAGCCGTTCGAACTCGTCTTCCACGGCGGCTCCGGCTCCCTCCCGGAGGAGATCCGCGAGGCGGTGACCTACGGCGTCGTCAAGATGAACGTCGACACCGACACCCAGTACTCGTTCACGCGCCCGATCGTCGACCACTTCTTCAAGAACTACGACGGCGTGCTGAAGATCGACGGCGAGGTGGGCAACAAGAAGTTCTACGACCCGCGCTCGTACCTGAAGGCCGCCGAGGGCGGTATGGCGGCCCGTGTGGTCGAGGCTTGCCAGGCGCTGGGCTCGGCGGGGACGAAGGTCAAGTAAGACCTGTTCGGCTGAGGTTGGTAACACGTGAAACGGCCCTTCCCCCGGGCGTCTCGGGGGAAGGGCCGTTTCTTGCTCTGACTAGGCGACCAGGTTCTCGGGGGTCACCTTCCGCCGCGCGGTCCAGCGGCGCGTGACCGGCCCGGCGCCCGCCCACAGGACGAACACACCGACCAAAGCCACCGCCACCGTCCAGTACGCCACCGGCGGCGCCGACTCGGTGTGCGCGTCACCCAGGAACCACACCCGGAACTGCGACTGCACCCACAGCGCCCCGTACCCGAACGCCGTCACCAGCAGCGCCCCGATCGCGGCCGTCGCGACGCGATGACCCGCGCCGATCGCGAACGCCAGATCCACCGCCAACCCGACGGCCAGCAGGTAGAACGGCACCGTCGACACCGGAAAACCCAGCCCCAGCAGCAACGGCCACATCACGCACCGATAAGCCACATAAGCACCGGCCACGGCCAGCCCCGCCCAGCGGAACCGCAGTGTGTGGCGGGCGAGGGCGAGGATGAGCGCGGTGACGGCGATGCCCCACAGCGGGTAGACCCATTCCGGGATGGGCATCGTGAAGTGCAAGATCGCCGTCCGGTCCACCGGATGCCCGATCTGGTTCGCGGCAAAGCTCAGCAGTGAAGGCTCCGCCTCCGGCGCCCCGCGCTCCCACGCGCGCAGGCCGAGGATGCCGTACTCCTGCTGGCCGTTGGGGAAAAATGTGTTCTCCAGGAAGAACGCCCACAGCGCCAGCAGCACACCCGTTCGGAAGCGCCCCGGCGGCGCGAGGCGCACCCAGCCGAGCAGGACGCCGGCCTGCATGATGCCCGTGCCGAGGTACAGCATCATGTGCGACGGGCTCCACGCGGTGAGGTCGAGGCCGTTCACGCGGTGGTTGATCACGTCCAGCGGCGCCGCGACGAGGAACACCACGAGACCCGTCTGCATCAGCCGCAGCGACGGTTTGTCGCAGCCCAGGCCCGTGTAGCTGTGGATCGCGACGAGCACGATGATGATCACCGTGCCGACGGTGTTGATCAGGTGCGGGGGCGCCAGGTCGTCGCGCAGCCACATGAAGTGCCACGACATGTCCCACGACGAGCCCACCAGCTTGAACCCGAACGCCGCCAGCCACATCCCGTAGCAGAACCGCAGCACCCACGTGGGCGTCGGCCGGCCTGCCGCGCCGCGGTGCCAGTGCCGCTGGAAGAACAGCCGGGTCTTCCCGACCGGGCTCCGCGGGATCACGTCTACCTGCGTCATGGCGGTCATCATTCCCGGCGCGCGGGCAGCGGTGGTGCGGAAGGTGCCAAACTGCTCGAAAACCAGGGTTCACCCCTACGGGTGGCGGATTTGCCTCGACGGTCTTTTTCACGGCAGGGTGTCGCGCCATGATGCCGAAACGAGTTGTCGCCGCAGTCGTCGTCGCCGCCCTCGTGCTGGCCGGCGGAGGCGTGCTGACGAGCCTGTTCCTCTGAGTCCGCGCGGGCGTAGGCAGAATGTCGGTATGACGCACAACCTGCTTGGCCCCGAGCCGACGTTGCTGCCCGAGCACACCGCCGCCCAGGCCGCCCTGGACGCGGGCACCGACCCGTCGGCCGTCGCCGCCGAACACCCCGAATTCAGCGCCGCGTGGGCCGCCCTCGCCGAGAACGCCCTCTCGGACGGCGAGACCGTCGCGGCCTATGCCTACGCCCGCACGGGCTACCACCGCGGCCTCGACCAGCTCCGCCGCGCCGGCTGGAAGGGCTTCGGCCCGGTGCCGTGGTCGCACCGCCCCAACCAGGGCTTCCTGCGCGCGTTGGCCGCCCTCGGCATCGCCGCGGGGCGCATCGGCGAGACCGACGAGTACGACCGCGTGAAGACCTTCCTCAACGAGTCCGACCCGGCCGCGGGTGAGGCGACGGGGCTGAAGTGACGGTTTCGGCCTGACACTGCTGCTGCGGAGGGCTCTGTCATTGCTTCGCCATTGCGCGCGGAGCCCTTCGCTGCGTGTTCTCGAGTGCGGGCCCGAGTGTCGACTTTTGAAAGGAACGCATAATCAACAGCGTTCTTGCGGAGAAGACAAAACGGTCGAGGTAAGCCGCTGCTGCACTATTGCCGCCCATCGCGATCGGAATGGTGCTGCGGGCTTCTCTAGTGTGGGCGCGTGCGTCGTGTCCTCATCCTCGGCCCCTCCGGCAGCGGCAAATCCACCCTCGCTCGCCGCCTGGGCGCGGCGCTGCACGTACCCGTCACCCACCTGGACCAGCTGTATTGGCGCCCCGGCTGGGTGCCGGCGCCGCCTGAGGACTTCCGCGCCGCGCAGGCCGCCGCCGTCGCCACGGACGGCTGGATCATCGAGGGCAACTACAGCTCCAGTTTCGACCTACGCCTGCCTCTGGCCGACACCGTCGTGTTCCTCGACGTCGGTCGGACGACGAGCCTGCGCCGCGTCCTGCTGCGCCACCTGCGCGAACGCGGCCGCGACACCCAGGCCCCCGGCTGCGTCTCGAAGCTCGACCTCGAGTTCGTCAGGTGGATCTGGAACTGGCCACGTACTCACCGCAGCCGCCTGTTGGCGTCGGTGGCCACGGACGCTCCGCTGGCGCGCCACCACCTGCTGTGCACCCACGCGGACGTCGCGGCTTTCCTGCTCTCGGTCTAGCCGTCTCGCGGCTCGGGAGAAAACCGGACACCTCGTTCGTTGAGAAGCTATGGCTGTCGCGTTCCTGCTCTACGTCATCGCCGAGGTCGCCGCGATCTGGGCCGTGGGCTCCCTGGTGGGCGTCCTCGGCACGATCGCGCTGCTCATCGCGGGCGCCTTCGTGGGCTCCTGGCTCGCCCGCCGCGAGGGCGCCAAGGCGATGCGCGCCTTCGTCACCAAGGCCCAATCCGGCCGCCCCGCCGACAAAGAACTCACCGACGGCATGCTCATCGCCGTGGGCGGCATCCTGATCATGGTGCCTGGGTTTGTCAGTGACCTGCTGGGGCTGTTCGTCCTGCTGCCGCCGTCACGCGCGCTCGTGCGCCGGTGGTGGCTGCGCCGGGCTGAGAAGCGCGCGATTCGGTACGCGAACACCCACCGCGGCCCGGTGATGGTGGTGGACAGCGAGGTCGTCGCCGAAGACCCGCGCCCGACCACCCACCCGATCATCGAGGGGCGCGTCGTCGAAGGCTGAACCGACTCGTACGGCGTGGCGTTTCAGCAGGTCACGAATTTTGTCAGTGGCAGCCGCTACTGTCGAACACGTGTTCCCACTAGTCCATGACGCCAGTGACTGCGGTCACCGCATCGACCAGCGGCACGTGCTCCCAGATGCGCACAACGTGCCATCCGGCGTCGCTCAGCGCACTCGTGACGAGCTCGTCACGAGCCATGTTGCGCTGCAGTTTCGGCGTCCAGTACCACTCGTTGCTCGTCGGCTGGCGCCCGTGCTCAGGGCAGACGTGCCAGAAGCACCCGTCGACGAAAACCGCGATCTTCCGCGCTGTGAACACGATGTCCGGTCGCACTCGAACGCCGCTTTCGAGGACTACCGGCAAGTCCTTTCGGTAGCGGTAGCCCAGCCGATGCAGCTCCTTGCGCAAGGCGACCTCCGGCTTGGTGTCCGTCCGGCGGTTTGCCTTCATGTTCCGGGATCGGCCCTCGTTGGCGGGCGCAGGGTAAAGACCCTTCGCATGCGCCTGCTCACGCGCGTCCTTGCCCGGCACACCTATCCCTCTCGTCGTGGGCCCCAAGCCATGGGGAAAGATACCGTTTCACGTCCGCGCACCTCCCGTGAGCCTGGAAGGGGTTACTATGAGTGAGACCTTCGAGGTCATCGAGATCTGCGCCGGCGCCGGTGGCCAGGCTTACGGCCTCGAAAAGGCCGGCTTCACCCACCGCCTCGCGGTCGAGCTGGATCACAACGCGTGCACGACATTGAGGGCGAATCTGCCCGAGGAAGTCGTTGCCGAAGGCGATGTGGCAGATCCCGAGGTGTGGAATCCAGCCGACCACGGCCCAGACAACGACCTGGGCAATCGAGAGCTCGACCTCCTAGCAGGCGGCGTACCCTGCCCCCCATTCACTATCGCCGGGAAACAGCTGGGCGCGAACGACGAACGCGACCTCTTCGCGTGGGCTGTCGAGCAGGTCGCCGTCGTACGCCCGCGAGCGGTGATGCTCGAAAACGTCCGCGGCCTCAGCATGCCAAGGTTCGCCGGCTACCGGCAGCACGTCCTCGACCGGCTGACGTCGTTCGGGTACGTCGCCGAATGGCGGCTGTTGCACGCCGCTGGTTTCGGCGTACCGCAGCTGCGACCGCGGTTCGTTCTCGTCGCCCTGCAGGCGGAGTACGCGGATTACTTCGAGTGGCCGGAAGAATCCGAGCACGAAACCACCGTCGCTGAGGCGATCAGCGATTTGCTGGGCAAACACGGGTGGAAAGACCTCGAAGACTGGAAGAAGAAGGCCAACAAGATCGCACCCACGATCGTCGGCGGCTCGAAGAAGCACGGTGGTGCCGACCTGGGCCCCACGCGCGCAAAGCGTGCATGGGCTGAGCTTGGCGTCGACGCGTTGGGGCTCGCTAATGATGCTCCTATGCCCGACGACAAGTTCGAAGGCAAACCCGGCCCCAAACTCACCAATGAGATGGTCGCACGCATCCAGGGCTGGTTCGGCGAGTTCAGCGACTGGACGTTCACCGGGCGAAAGACCTCAAACTACCGGCAGATCGGCAATGCGTTCCCGCCTCCTATGGCGTACGCCGTCGGCCAGGCGATCATGCGAGCCCTCAAAAAAGAGTCGGTCGCCAGCAATCGGCAGGTTGATCAAGAGCATGATCCGGTATACCGGATCCTTCGCGACGCCAAGGACTTCCTGTCAGCGGATCAGCTCGTGCAGCAAGCCGAGCTTCCACTGGGAATCCCTGAGCTGGAGAAGCGGATTAGCATGCTGCGCCACGATTTCCACGTGGTCACCAAGAAGCGGGACAACACTATCGTCTACAAGCTAGGCGAGTTCAAAGCATTCATCGGCCAGGAGGACCACAGTCGCCACGATGTCTTCTTGAAGAACCGCGCGAAAATCAGTTGAAATAGCCGCGCCGTTGCCGTTCGGGAGCAGCGGCGGTCGGCTACTTCTTAACGCTGGGAAGGTTCGGTGCGGGCGTGCTCACATTTTCGCTTGACGGCGCAACGACCCATTGGTCACCGTCAAGTTCCACCGAAGGTAGCAAAGCATCAGCTTCAGTCCGAGGTCGGAGCTTTACGCTCACGAACTCGCCAGGGCCTGGCTCCGCGATGGAGAGCACCCGCGCAAGTTCAACATGATTTCGGTAGTCGCCAAGAATGACGATTCCCTCCGCCTTCAGGTGCTGCCTCGCGCCACCGTTACCACGAACGCGCTTCATATAGTCGTCTTGCTTCGCGACGGTCGCGACAACATTCCTTGACACGATCCGTCCCTGAGCGCGCCGGAAGAGCTCATCGAGCCGCTTCTGCCCAGATCCGAATTCGAGAATCTTTTCAACCTCGCCCGCATCAAGTTTGAGGAGAAGGTTCTCCTGCAACGGTGCAGCAGAGAACAGCCATCGAATCTGGCCCTTCCCGTAGATGCTCAAGGTGCGCTTGCCGTCCCGGTTTCCTTTGCCGGCTTGGTTCAGGTGCCCAGCACTCGCACGGACAAGACCCGCTGACCACTGCGACTTCTGATCGCTCGCCCACACGACCAGCAGCAAGTAATCGCGTGCTTCCGGCGGGATCATCCAGCCGAACATGGACTGCGAAAACTTGCAGTCAACTTCATGCCCAATGATCGAGTAGTCCATATGATCGCCGCCATCAAAACCGAACTCGCGTTGCAAGTTGATCTCGATCAGGGTCCCAGCGTGGGTCTTCTCCGTCTTGTACAGCTGATCCCAGCTGTACCGTCCCGTATGCTGCCCGTCGAGCAGCATGTCGATGCTCCTGCGGATCGCCTTCGCAAACCTCTGCCCATCGGGATCGAGTCGCCTCAGCTCAGCGGCGACCTCATCCAATCCGGGATCCGGGTGCCATCTAGGGTCCTCGCCCCACAGTGGGAGCACGTTGTCGGCCGTGACGTCGGTCATGCATCCGACCATAGCCACGTGATCACGGTGACCGCACCGAATTTGCCAAATGGCCTAGCCACCTGTGGGCTTCGGGATGTCGAAGTAGCTCGAGAACCGCACCGCCGGCGCGTACTCGCCCTTGACCTTCACGCGGCCCGTCACGAACATCGCCGCGGGGGCGGAGGTGCCGGTGGCCATGCGGATGAAGTCGTCCACCGAGAGGGTGAGGGTGGTGTCCGGGGTGCGGGACAGGTCGGTGCTCGAGACGCACGCGCCGGATTCGATGACGGTTTGGAAGCGGTCGTAGCCGTCGTCGCCGGTGCCGCCGGAAAAGCGCCAGGAAACGACGAAGTCGACGTGGCGGGCGCGGTCGGCGCGGAAATGCTCGGACATTCTGCGGAAAATCTCGTCGAGGAAGGCCGCGCGTAACTCGGGGTGGTCGGCCAGGGCCTTGAGTTGGTCGCGGGAGGCGCGGTGGACGACGTCGACCAGGGCCTGGGTGGTCAGGCTGCTCAGTTCGATGCCGGCGCCCGCGTTTCCGAGCATGTGCAAGGTTTCCAGGACCTGCACGAACTGCGCGGGCGTGAGCTTGCCGAAGTCCAGCTTGCGGGCGAAGCCGTTGACCGCGTGCCCCTCGGAGGCGGTGGAACGGGAGCGCGAGAATCGGGGCACGGAAACGGAGTCTAACGGCTCAGGCGGGCTTCGGGAGGTC
Organism: Amycolatopsis sp. DSM 110486; assembly: GCF_019468465.1. Classification (NCBI taxonomy): domain Bacteria; kingdom Bacillati; phylum Actinomycetota; class Actinomycetes; order Pseudonocardiales; family Pseudonocardiaceae; genus Amycolatopsis; species Amycolatopsis sp. DSM 110486. The sequence continues at coordinate 3,581,677 of NZ_CP080519.1, forward strand.
GAAATAGCCGATCAAGCCGGCCGCGAATGCGAGGTCGCCTTTCACCTTGATTTTGCCCGTCACGAACAACACGGCGGGCGTTGCCTGGTGCGTGATGAGGCGAAAGAAGTCGACTGGCGACAGGGTGATGGTGACGCGGGGGCGGGCGCCCTCGACGGTCCGCGAGACCGTGCACGCGCCGCCGGAGATGGTCGTCGCGTAGCGGTCGTAGCCGCCGGCGCCGGTGCCGCCGGAGAGGCGCCAGTGGATGACGGCGTCGAGCGCGCGGGCGCGGTCCACGCGGATGTGCGCGCCCATGCGGGCGAAGATCTCGTCGAGCACGCGTTCGCGAAGGGGTCGGGAGGCGACGACGGCCTCCAGCTGCGCTCGGGACGCGCGCGAGACGAGCGTGGCGAAGCGGGTCGGGTCGACCTTGGCCAGGGAGAACGCCGGGGCGTCTTCCGAGAGGCGGATGAGTGACGAGAGCAGACGGCGGAAGTCGTCGCGGCCGAGTTCGCGGGGGTCGATGGCGTCGGCGACGGTGTTGACGTCGAGGCCGTCGAGCGCGACGCGGTCGAGGGCGTCGAGCAGGGCGGCGCCGCGCAAGCCGGCCACGTCAGAACCGTCGGCCATCCCAAGCCCCTTCCGTGATCTTCCGGCAAAGGCTACCCATGAGTAGGTAAGCGGGCAAGCACGCGCCGACCACGGCGGCAGGTACCGTCTCCTGCTGGCGAGAGGGAGGTCGGAGAGTGCCCGACGAAGATCAGCGCCCGCCCGAGCGGGCCCGGCGGCTGCCACGCGCGGTGCGTGAGCGGCAGATCCTGGACGCCGCCGTGCGCGTGTTCTCCCGCCACGGCTACCACGCGGCCTCGATGGACGAGATCTCCGACGTCGCCGGCGTCTCGAAGCCGATGATCTACACCTACCTCGGCTCGAAGGAAGACCTCTTCGGCAAGAGCATCCAACGCGAGGCGACGCGCCTGCTCGAGGCCATCCAGGCGGGCGTCCAGCCGGATCTTCCGCCCGACATGCAGCTTTGGCACGGGCTGCGGTCGTTCTACCGCTTCGTCGCCGAGTACCGCGAGTCGTGGACGGTGCTGCACCGCCAGGCGCTGACGGTCGGCGGGACGTTCGCCGCCGAGATCACGGCGATGCGCGGGCGGGCGATCGAGTTGGTCGCCGCGTTGGTGGTGTCGGCGGGGACGCGGAAGGGCCTCGGGGAGCAGGCCGAGTTCTCGGGCGCCGGCTTGGCCGCCGCGCTGGTCGGTGCCGCCGAGTCGTTGGCCGACTGGGCGCTGGACCACCCCGAGATCTCCGACGGCGTGCTGGCGTCGTGGCTGATGAATCTCGTGTGGCTGGGGTTCAACGACCTCGTCGAAGGTCAGGTCTGGAAACCGCTGCCCGACATGGACTCAGAGGGCTGAGATCACGCCGTCCAGGTGCGGCTTCGGCTTGCGCGCCTGCCATAGCTCGAACGCCCAGCCCTCGTCCGTCGGCCAAGCGGTGAAGGCCGCGCGGGCCGGCAGCAGCACGGGCTGCTTGAAGCGGACGTCCACTGTGTACGCGTCGGGCAGGCGGCCCTCGAAGGACGCCAGGGCGTGGGCCTTCGTCCACATGCCGTGGGCGATGGCGCGGGGGAAGCCGAACAGGCGCGCGGTCAGCGGGTGCAGGTGGATGGGGTTGCGGTCGCCCGAGACCTCGGCGTAGCGGCGGCCGATGTCGCCCGGGACGGTCCACAGGGCGGTCGGCGTCGGGGGGACCAAAGCAGCGCGCGGCCGCGAGGAACCCGAGGAACTCGAGCGGCGCAGATACGTCGACACCTCCGACCACACCAGCTCCGTGCCCGCCCACAGCTCGCTCACCATGTCGAACTGCCGGCCCTTCTCGTGCGGCCGCAGGTTCTCCGCCCGCACCCGCGTGGAGAACGTCTCGCCCAGGGACAGCGGGCGCCTCGAAGTGATCGAGTTCGCCACGTGCACCAGGCCGAGCAGCGGGAACGGGAACCCGGGCTCCGTCATCAGCGCCATCTGCAGCCCGAACACCAGCATGTGCGGATAAGTCGCGGGCAGTACATCCGAATACCGAAACCCGCACACCTCCGCGTACGCAGCGACGTGCGCAGGGGAGACCGTGACCGACGGCCGCACCAGCTCCGTCTCCGGCAGTGTCGAACCGCGGCCGCGGCGCAGCAGGGCCTTCGGGTACAGCGTCGCCAGGCTGGGCGCGCTGGTCAGCTCGCGAACGGACATCGTCACGCCCCCAGCAGGGCCTGGCCGCACACGCGGACCACGTTGCCGTTGACCGCGGCCGACGCCGGGCTGGCGTACCACGCGATGGTCTCGGCGACGTCGACCGGCAGGCCGCCCTGGCCGAGGCTCGACAGGCGCCGCCCGGCTTCGCGGATGAACAGCGGGACGGCGGCGGTCATCTTGGTCTCGATGAAGCCCGGCGCGACGGCGTTGATCGTGCCGCCGTACTCCGCGAGCTGGGGCGCGCCGACGTTGACCATGCCGATCACACCCGCCTTCGACGTCGCGTAGTTCGTCTGGCCGACGTTGCCGGCGATGCCCGCGATGGACGAAACGCCGATAATACGGCCGTTTTCGCGCAGGACCTTGTCGGCGAGCAGCTTGTCGTTCACCGCGAGCTGCGCGGCGAGGTTCACGGTGAGCACGGCGTCCCAGCCGCCCTCGGTCATGTTGCCGAGAGTCTTGTCGCGCGTGATGCCGGCGTTGTGCACGACGACGTCGACGCCGCCGTGGCGCGTCGTGAGGTACTCGGCGAGCTTGGCCGGCGCGTCCGCTGCCGTGATGTCCAGCTGCAGCGCGGATCCGCTGATGCGATTGGCCACTGTGGACAGATCAGCGCCCTGCGCCGGGATGTCCAGGGCGACGACGTGAGCACCGTCGCGGGCGAGCGTCTCCGCGATGGCCTCGCCGATTCCGCGCGACGCGCCGGTGACCAGCGCGACCTTGCCCGCCAACGGCTTTTCCCAGTTCGCCGGGGCCGCGGCGGAAGTGCCGTGCGTGCCGACGCGGATCACCTGCGCGTCGACGAAGGCCGACTTCGCCGACAGCAGGAACCGCACCGTCGACTCGGCCGCGGCTTCGGCGCCTTCGGCCACGTACACGAGCTGCGCCGTCGCGCCGCGCTTCAGCTCCTTGCCGACGGAGCGCACGAAGCCCTCCAGCGCCCGTTGCGCGATCCGCTCGCGGCCCTCGACCAGCTCCGGCGGCGTGCCGAACACGACGACTCGGCCCGACGCCCCGACCTTGCGGATCACCGGGTGGAAGAAGCGGTAGACCTCGCGCAGGTCGGAGGGGTCCTTGATGCCGGTGGCGTCGAAGACCAGGGCGGCGTGGCGTTCGGCCGGGACTTCGAGAACCTCGATGCCGGCTTCGGAAACCTGACTCTTCAGGGTCTTTTCGAGCCGTCCGCCCGGCGCGGCGCCGAGGAGTGCGGGACCCTCGAGTGCGGGCTGGCCGGCGCCGTACCGGCGCAGCGTGGCGGGGTTGGGCAGGCCGAGCTTCGGCACCACGAACTTCCCCACCGGGGTTTTCGTGAACTGCTGGTACCTGTCAGCCATCGAGCGCCTCCCGTGCCGTCTGCGTCACGTCGCAATCTAACCTACTCGCTAGTAGGTTACAGTGTGAAAGGGACGACTCAGAGAGGTGGACGTCATGGCGACCAGGAAAACCGCCGCGGTCCGCAAGGTCGCGATCATCGGCGGCAACCGCATCCCCTTCGCACGGTCGAACGGCCCGTACGCGAAGGCGTCGAACCAGGACATGTTCACCGCCGCGCTCGACGGCCTCGTCAGCCGCTTCGCGCTGCAGAACGAGGTGATCGGCGAGGTCGCCGCGGGCGCGGTGCTCAAGCACTCCAAGGACTTCAACCTCGCGCGCGAGAGCGTGCTGGGCAGCCGGCTCTCGGCCGCGACGCCCGCGTCCGACGTCCAGATGGCGTGCGGCACGGGGTTGCAGGCCGTGATCAACGTGGCGCACAAGATCTCGCTGGGGGAGATCGACTCCGCCATCGCGGGTGGCGTGGACACGACGAGTGACGCTCCGCTGGCCGTGAACGCCGACCTGCGCAAGATCCTCGTGCAGCTCAACTCCGCGAAGACGCTGGGCGACCGGCTCAAGCTCCTCACGAAGCTTCGGCCGGGCCAGATCGTGCCCGAGATCCCGCGCAACGCCGAGCCGCGCACCGGTCTGTCGATGGGCGAGCACGCGGCGCTGACGGCGAAGGTCTGGGACGTCACGCGCGAGGCACAGGACGAGCTCGCCGCGGCCAGCCACCAGCACCTCGCCGCCGCGTACGACCGCGGGTTCTTCGACGACCTCGTGACGCCGTTCCTCAAGCTGGCCAAGGACCAGAACCTGCGGCCGGATTCGAGCGTCGAGAAGCTCGCCAAGCTCAAGCCCGTGTATGGCGGCGCCGACGGCACCATGACGGCCGGCAACTCGACGCCGCTCACCGACGGCGCGTCGACCGTGCTGCTCGCGACGGACGAGTGGGCGAAGGCGCACAACCTGCCAGTGCAGGCGTACCTGACGTTCTCGCAGACGGCCGCCGTCGACTACGTCCACGGCGCCGAGGGGCTGCTGATGGCGCCCGCGTACGCGGTGCCTCGGATGCTGGAACGCGCGGGACTTTCCTTGCAGGACTTCGACTTCTACGAAATCCACGAAGCGTTCGCGTCGCAGGTGCTGGCCACGTTGAAGGCGTGGGAGGACCCGGCGTTCGCCAAGGAGAAGCTGGGTCTCGACGCGCCGCTGGGCTCGATCGACCGGGCGAAGCTGAACGTCAACGGCTCGTCGCTCGCCGCCGGGCACCCGTTCGCCGCGACGGGCGGGCGGATCGTGGCGACGCTGGCGAAGCTGTTGCACGAGAAGGGATCCGGGCGTGGCCTGATCTCGATCTGCGCGGCCGGGGGCCAGGGCGTGACGGCGATTCTGGAGAAGTGAATCCGGACCCCTCGTGCGGGGCCCGGATCAGCTGTTCAGCTGAGCTGCTTTTCGGCCTTCTTACTCAGCTTTTCGGCCTGCTGGCCGGCCTTCTTCGCGGCGCGGCGGGCGCGCCAGCCGAGGGACGGCTTGCCCGCCGTGTCGCCCGCGGCGAGCAGCAGACCGCCGGCGATGCCCGCGTTCTTGAGGAACTGGACCTGCTGCGCCTGCCGCTCGGCGGGGTCCTTGATCTCCCAGAACCGGTGCCCGGCGGCCGTCGTCGGCACCAGTGTGCCCAGCAACGCGAGCGACGCCAGCCGCGGCGCCTTGCCCGCCGCGAGTGCGAGGCCGGCGCCGATCTTCACGGCGGCGTCGATGCGCACGAGCGTCGCGGGATCGCGCGGCACCTGTTCGGGGACGAGGCCCTCGACCTTGTCGAACGTCTCGGTGAGGAACGGCTCGATCGCCTTCGCGTGCCCTTGGGTGTCGCGGAGCATGCCGATACCGCCGTAGATGAACATCGACGCGAGCAGTGGACGGGCCACCCGGCGCAGTATCACGGTCGTCGCCTTTCCTGCGAGGTCTTCGGTGCTGGTCGAACCTACAACCGGGATTCCCCGTGGGCGGGTCGCCGAACCGCGCTAGCTTTACCTAGGTATTTATCGTGTTTTCACTAGATTTGCTTAGATGACTTTAGCGGCTCCTGGCAGTTCTGGTGCTTGACCTTGACGCAGCGTCAACTTCTACCGTTTACGGCATGGAGTGGTCGATCCAGGACATCGCCCGAGCAGCGGGCACGACCAGCCGGACACTGCGGCACTACCACGCCGTCGGGCTGCTCGCACCCAGCCGCATCGGCGGCAACGGCTACCGCTACTACGACACGGCCGCCCTGGTGCGGCTCCAGCGGATCCTGCTGCTCCGCGAGCTCGGCCTGGGGCTGCCCGCGATCGCCTCCGTACTCGACGGCGAGCGCGACAGCGTTGTCGCCTTGTCGACGCATCTCTCGCTGCTGGAACAGGAGCGGGCGCGGATCGGGCGGCAGATCGACTCCGTGCGGACCACGTTGAGGAAATTGGAGGGAGGTGAACCACTCATGGCGGAGGAAGTTTTCGACGGCTTCGATCACACGGTGCACGAGGCCGAGGTGACGTCCCGTTGGGGCGCATCGGCTTATCGCACTGGTGACCAGTGGTGGCGGTCGTTGTCGGCTTCGGAGCGGGCGGCGCATCAGCGGGAGCAGAGCGAGATCGCGGCTGCTTTCGGGGCGGCGCGGGCTTCGGGGTTGTCGGTTGAGTCTGCCGGGGTGCAGGCCGTTGTCGGTCGGCTCCACGCTTGGTTGAGGCCGGCGGTGAAGACGGTGTCTCGCGGATATTTTGTGGGATTGGGGCAGTTGTATGTCGATGATCCTCGGTATGGGGCCTACGACGCTGATTTTGGCCCCGGCACCGCGGAGTTCATCCGGGACGCGATGCGGATCTACGCGGAGCGGAACCTGGCGGAGTAGTGCGGCGTCGGAGTGAACGCTGGGGGTGGGGATGGTCGGGGCTGCAGACCCGCCCATCCCTCTGGCTTGGGTTGTTTGGGTTGGGTTGGCGAGTGGTCCCGTCGTGCCTGGGGACTGGCACGAACGGTCCACTCGCGCGGCGCCGTGCCGGCGAACGGTCCACTCGCGCGTGCGGCTCGGCACGAACGGTCCATTCGCGCACGCGGCATTGCACGAAACGTCCACTTGCGCACTCGACTTGGCGCGAGAGGTCCACTCGCGCATCGAGGCAGCGGCGAATGGTCCGTTCGTTCCGGCTGGGCACGAACGGTCCGTTCGCCCGCGCGGCTTGGTGCGAAAGGTCCGTTCGCACGGCGGCGCCGGTGTGGACGGTCCGTTCGCGTGGCGGACCGGGGCGAAAGGTCCGTTCGCGCGCGCGGCTGAGTGTGGGAGGACCGTTCGCGCGGCGGCGTCGGCGCGAAGGGGCCGGTCGTGCGGCCCGCGCGGGGTGAGGGGACCAGTCGTGAGGCCCACCAAGCCCGAGCGCGGCGATCGGCGACACGCGCTAGCGGGATATGGCGCAATATCGGACCCGCACTAGATACCCCGATACGGTGGCAAAGTGGACCCCATCCGCAATCCGTTCGCGCCCGGGGCTGGGCAGCGGCCGCCTGAGTTGGCGGGGCGGGAGCGTGAGCTGGGGGCGTTCGAGGTGGTCCTGGAGCGCGTCGCGAGGGGGCGGCCGGAGCGGAGTCTGGTGTTGACCGGGCTGCGGGGGGTCGGGAAGACCGTGTTGCTCGGGGAGCTGCGGTCGATGGCCATTCGGCATGGGTGGGGCGCCGGGAAGATCGAGGCGCGGCCGGACGCGGAGCTCAGGAGGCCGTTGTCGGCTGCCCTGCACAGGGCGATTCGGGATCTGGCGGTCAAGCACAGGGCGCCGGATCGGGTTGAAGAGGTCCTGGGGGTGCTGAAGGCGTTCGCGTTGAAGGCGAACAAGGCCGATGCGAAGCTCAGGGACCGGTGGCAGCCGGGGATCGAGGCGCCGGCCGCGCAGGGGCGGGCCGATTCCGGGGACATCGAGATCGACCTGGTGGAGCTGTTCACCGACGTCGCTGAACTCGCCGCCGACGTCGGCACCGGGGTGGCGCTCCTCATCGACGAGATCCAGGACCTGCAGCCCGACGACGTCTCCGCGCTGTGCGCCGCGTGCCACGAGTTGTCGCAGTCGGGGGCGCCGCTGGTGGTGGTCGGGGCCGGGTTGCCGCACGTGCCGGCCGTGCTGAGCGCTTCGAAGTCGTACTCGGAACGGCTGTTCCGCTACGCGCGCATCGATCGCCTCAGCCGCAAGGACGCCGACTTCGCCGTGATGGCGCCGATCGAACGCGAGGAAGCCGGCATCGAGCCCGAGGCGCTCGACGCGCTGTTCGACGCGTCCGGCGGGTACCCCTACTTCATCCAGGCCTACGGCAAAGCGGCGTGGGACGCCGCACCCGCGGATCCGATCACGGTGAAGGACGTGCAGGTCGCGGCGCCCGAGGCGGAGTCCGAACTGGCCGTGGGGTTCTTCGGCTCGCGTTACGAGCGCGCGACGCCCGCCGAGCGCGAGTACCTGATCGCGATGGCCGAGCTGACGCAAGGCCGCGACGAGGCCGCCGGCACCGCCGACGTGGCCGTCTACCTGGGGCGCAAGCCCTCCTCGCTCTCGCCGGCGCGCGACAGCCTCATGAAGAAGGGCCTGGTCTACTCCGCCGAACGCGGGCAGATCGCCTTCACGGTGCCCCACTTCGGGCACTACCTGCTCGGCCGCGACTGACGGCTGTCTTCCCCTCGCTACCGCTCTATGACGCTGCCTAGTTGTATCTAGCAAATTAGCTATACGGCCCAAGAAGATCCTAGCCCGTTACCTCTAAGTGACCCGCGACACGCGATCTGTCCGGTTATCACCTGATCATTGCCGATGATTCATCGGCAAGTAAGCCACGTCACCGATGATTCGTTGGCATCCTCGTGAAAAAAGGCGCATACTAGAGACACAACCACCGAGAACCTCCAAAGGGGATGCAGACACAATGAGCAACATCGCCGCCAAGCTCCGTGCTCGTCGCGCCGAGGCTCGTACTCGCCGGGCACTGAACCGGGCGATCGACACCGCGGCCACCTCGACGGTGCGCCAGGAGCTCATCGCCCTCGCCCAGGCGCGTCAGCCGTTCATGCGCTGACCCAGCCGCAACTGGTTAGTGTGTCACTCACATGAGTGACCTAGACCACAAAGTGCTGTGGGTGTAACGCCGCGCCTCGCGGCATCGATACCCACTACGACCCCGTGATGCTGGCGGACCCCCGACCTGGCAGCATCACGGGGTTTCCACATGTCTGGACCCTTTGTCCGATTTCCCAGAACCCTTGCGCGAACCGGCTTGCGGCGCGATGCTTGACTCCGTCAACGATTTGGTTGAGGTGGTCAATGAACGACGTGAGCCTGGCAGAGCGCGTCGCCACCGTGCGTGCGTTCAACCGCCTGTACACCGGGGTGATCGGCGTCCTCGACGAAGGACCGGCCGACGCCGAGTACTCACTGAGTGAGGCGCGGGTGCTGTTCGAGGTCGCCCAACAAACCGAGCTCCACGTGAGTGACCTGCGAAAACGCCTCGATCTCGACGCCGGCTACGCAAGCAGGCTGCTCAGCCGCCTGGAAAGCCGCGGCCTGGTCCTCCGCGAACGCAGCGGCGAAGACGCCCGCCGCCAGATCGTCCGCCTGACCGACGCCGGCCGCGAAGCGTTCGCCGACCTCGACAGCCGCTCGGTGCGCCAGATCGGCGGCCTCCTCGAACGCTTCCCCGACGAAGACCAGCGCCGCCTGCTCGGCGCGATGGGGACCATCACGCAGCTCGTCCGTGAGAAAACCGCAGATCCCACGCTCGTGTTACGCACCCCGCGACCGGGTGACCTCGGCTGGGTGGTCCACCGCCACGGCACCCTCTACGCCCGCGAGTACGGCCTCGACGAACGCTTCGAAGCCCTCGTCGCCCGCGTGGTCGCCGATTTCGCCGACCACCGCGACGACCCGCGCCAGGCCGCGTGGATCGCTGAGCTCGCCGGCGAACGCGTCGGCAGCGTCTTCTGCATGCCCAGCGCGGACGAACGCACCGCCAAACTCCGCCTCCTGCTGCTCGAACCCGGCGCGCGCGGACACGGCGTCGGCAAACGGCTCGTGCACGAGTGCGTCGAGTTCGCCCGCGGCCGCGGCTACGCGGCGATGGAGCTGTGGACGCTCTCGGCCCTCGACGCCGCCCGCGGCATCTACCGCAGCGCCGGGTTCAGGCTCGAACACGAGGAGCCCACCCGCGACTTCGGCCCGGCGGTGACCGGCGAGACCTGGCGGATGGAGCTCTAGATGTTCGTCGTCTACTGCGCCGTCTGCGACCGCCGCACGCTGCTCGGCGTCGACGAGGTCGAGTGGGTCGAGAACCTCACGCGCGGCGTGATCTCCGTGTCCGGCCACTGCCCGCGCGGCCACGACGTGGTGGTCCTGACCGGCGACGCGTTCACCCCGCACGAAGACCCGCGCTACTTCGGGCCGGCGCCGCGCATCTGGACGAAACCGATGAACAAGCTGCGCTCCTGGCTGCGCGGACATTTCGAGGTGAGCCGCGACCTGCCCGGCCCGTTCTACCGCTTCTGACGTCCCATCAGGAAGAACTCCGGGTTCGGCTTCAGCGCGGTGAGGTGCGCCAGCCGGTTGGACATCGCGAACAGCGCCGTGATCGCACCGACGTCCCAGATCTCGTCCTCGGTCAGCCCCGCATCACGCGCCGCCTCGAGGTCGGCTTCGCCGAACAACGCGGAATCCTGCGCGAGCGCCAGCGCGAGGTCGACGATCGCCCGGCCGCGCTCGTCGAGCTCCACGTGCCACGGGTTCGCGGCGACGTGGTCGGACAGCTCCGGGTCCTTCGCACGGATCCGCAGGATCGCCCCGTGCGCAACGATGCAGTAGGTGCAGTGGTTCGCGCCCGACGTCGCGACGACGACCAGTTCGCGCTCGGCCTTCGTCAGTCCGTCTTCGCGCTCCATCAACGCGTCGTGGTAGTCCATGAACGCGCGCAGCTCCGCCGGCCGGTGGCCCAGCGCGCGGAAAATGTTCGGTGTGAAGCCGGATTTCTCCGCGATCGCGCCGACGCGTTCACGCAGATCCTCGGGCAGGTCTTCGAGTTCGGTCACGGGGAACCGGCTATCGCTCATACCCCCCACGCTACTGCGCTGTTGGTTACCAATCCGACCACAGTCACGGCGGGAACGGTGCCGCATGCAGTACCGCCCGGTTGCGTGCCCGCCTACTTCCGGTCGGATTGGTAACGCGGGAAACTCGCCACCCTTGGCACCGCGCGTTCACCCGGGTGGAGTTTGCTTACCCCGTGAACTGGACCGCATACGTGGACGGTTACTGCGAACGCGTCGCGCCCGGGCTGTGGGGCGAGCCGCTGAACGACGTCACCAACCTGGCGTTCCTCGGGTCCGCCATCGCGGTGTGGTGGCGAGCCGACGGGCGGCGGACCGGGCGGACGCTCGCGGTGCTCGTCGGGCTCGTGTTCCTGGCCAGCACGGTGTTCCACCTGCTCGCGACGCGCTGGGGCGGGGCCGCCGACTCCGGCTTCATCCTCGTGTTCGTGCTCTACTACGCCGCGAAGTTCCCGCAGGTGTTCTTCGGTGTGCCCCTGCGCAAGTCGTGGCTGGCGGCGCCCGCGTTCGTGGTGCTCACGGCCGCGCCGGCGGCGCTCGGCGGCGGGCTGTACCTGCCGGCGCTGATCGGGCTGGCGGTGTTCGCGGGCGTGCTCGCGTATGCGCGCGACCCGTACTGGACGCACTTCGCCGTGGCGGGCGCGGTGTTCGCGTTGTCGCTGGCTCTCCGCACCATCGACGGCGTCGTGTGCGGGGATTTCCCCGTCGGCACGCACTTCCTGTGGCACCTGCTCAACGCCGTGGTGCTCTACGTGGTGTCGAACGCGATGATCGGCAAAGAGAAAGCCCCCTCACCGGAACCGGTGAGGGGGCCGTCCACAGTGGACTAAACCGTGGGCTGAATCTCAGTGCACGCCGATGGGCCGCAGGTCCTTGTCGTGCTCGTCCGCGTGGTAGTCCGCCGGCTGGGTCTCGTCGACGCCGGGGTTCCACTTCGCCGCGTGCGCGATGGCCGAGACGATCACGGCCACCAGCACGTTGGCGATCAGCGCCACGAAGCCCGGGTAGATCTGCACGGTCGCCAGGCCGGTGCCCGAGAACGGGTGCCAGCCGAAGATCGACAGGTTGCCCATCGCGAGCGCCGAGCCGCCGAAGTGCAGCTTTCCGTTGGCGGGGTTGGGGATCCCGTACAGCATGATCAGGCCCCAGCCCATGCCCACGACCCAGCCGGCGATGAGGCCGGCCTTGTGCAGCCACCGCGTGTACAGCGCGAGCGCCACGGCCGGCAGCGTCTGCAGGATCAGGACACCGCCGATGAGCTGCAGGTCGATGGAGAACTGCGGGTCGATCAGGATGATCACCAGCACCGCGCCGAGCTTCACGATCAGCGAAGCGAGCTTGGCCTGCTTGGCTTCCTGCTTCGGCGTCGCGTTCTTGCGGATGTACTCCTTGTAGATGTTGCGCGTCCACAGGTTCGCCGCGGCGATCGACATGATCGCGGCCGGCACCAGCGCGCCGATGCCGATCGCGGCGAACGCGATACCGGCGAACCAGTGCGAGAACTGCGAGTCGAACAGCAGCGGGACGATGGTGTTGCCGTCGGGCTTGCCGGTCGCGTTGTTGGTCAGCGGCTTCACTCCGGCGCTGATCGCGACGTACCCGAGCAGCGCGAGCAGGCCGAGCACCAGCGAGTACGCGGGCAGGGCGACCATGTTGCGCTTGATCACGTTGCGCCCGCGCGAGGCGAGCACGCTCGTGAGCGAGTGCGGGTAGAGGAACAGCGCGAGCGCCGAGCCCAGGGCCAGCGTGGCGTACTGCAGCTGGTTGGCCGACGTCAGCAGGATCGAGCCTGCCGGCTTGCCTGTGGCCGGGTTCGGCGTGGCCAGCTTCGTGGCGGCCTGGTTGAAGATGTGGTCCCAGCCGCCGAGCTTCGAGGGCAGGTACACGATCGCCACGATGATCACGATGTAGATCAGGATGTCCTTGACGAACGCGATCAGCGCGGGCGCCCGCAGGCCCGACTGGTACGTGTACAGCGCCAGGATCAGGAACGCGACCAGCAGCGGCAGGTGCCCGACGATGCCGGAGCCGTTGATGCCCATCGTGCGCAGCACGGCCTCGAGGCCCACCAGCTGCAACGCGATGTACGGCATGGTCGCGACGATTCCGGTGATGGCGATGAGGAACGCGAGCGTCGGCGAACCGAACCGGCCGCGGACGAAGTCGGCCGGCGTCACGTAGCCGTTCGAGCGGCTGACGGACCACATGCGCAGCGCCGGCAGCAGCACGATCGGGTAGACAACAATCGTGTAGGGCAGCGCGTACATGCCGAGCGCGCCGGCGCTGAACACCAGCGCGGGCACGGCGACGAACGTGTACGCCGTGTAGAGGTCACCGCCGAGCAGGAACCACGTGATCCACGCGCCGAACTTGCGCCCGCCGAGGCCCCACTCGTCGAGGTGGTCGAGGTTCGCGCCGGCCTTCCAGCGCGACGCGACGAACCCGAGCACGGTGACGAGCGCGAAGAGGATGATGAAGATGGTCAGCTGGACCCACTGGATGGTCATCGGCTCTCACCCTCGTCGAGGTCGTCCACGCTCAGCTTGTCCGGCTCTTCGATGGTCGGCTCCTTGCGGGTCGCCCAGTAGACGATGCCGGTGCACAGCACGCCGGCGGCGACGAACACGAGCTGGAACCAGTAGAAGAACGGCAGGCCGAAGAGCCGGGGGCCGTCGAAGTTGAACAACGGCGTGACCAGGATCAGCAGCGGGACGATCAGCAACAGGTTCCACGGGCTGAAGTGGAACCCGCGCACCCGCCCGTCCTGTTTGGTTGTGGACATCGGGACCTCACTTAACACTCACGCAACACACAACGGGCCTGACCCTAGGACGTCGGCCCCGTGGACGTCACACAAACCGGGCAACGATTTGGCCATTCCCGGTCCAGCTGTGGACAACCTCGTGGACAGCTGTCCGGGACCGGTTTCGGTGTTGATCTAGGGGCGGTAGTGGCGGTCAGCACAGGCCCCAGGTGTTGTGGTTGCCTGGCCGGAGCGAGTTTCCACACCTTGTGCACAGAGTTGTCCACAGGCAGTGGACAACTTTCGACTAGACTGCGGGGCATGGTTCGGGTGCCGTTGACGGATGAAGAGCGCTCCCGCGGTGAGCGCCTCGGGGTGGCGCTGCGCGCTGCCCGCGCGGGCCGCAGCATGGTCGACGTCGCGGCCGAGGCCGGGATCTCGGTGGAAACGCTGCGGAAGATCGAGACCGGGCGCATCCCGACGCCGGCGTTCTTCACGGTCGCGGCGATCGCCGACGCAGTGGGAGTGCCGCTCGACGTGCTGCGGACGGCGTGCGAGGACGCCGACGCGGACCCAGCGTTCAAGGCCGCGTTGTCCCAAGCCAGCTAGGCGCGCAGCTTCGTCAGGATGTGCTCCCGGTCGTTGATGAACGCGCACGCGCGGACCGGGAGGTCGAAGGAGTTCAGGAGCTTCTCGAAGTCCGAGATCTCGTCCGGGTTGAGTGGCACGTCGGCGATGGTGATGTGGGCGGCGAGAGTGTCGGTGAGTTCTTCCCACTCGCCGGACCACTGCAGCGTGCGGTAGTGGGCCAGGTCCTCGACCGGGAGGCGGTCGGCCAGCAGGTCGAGCAGGCTGTCGGTGAAGTAGCTGATGCGGTTCTCGGCGCGGTCGGCCACCGTCGGGTTCGCGGGGTCGCGCGCGGTGTCCGGGTTGCGGATCACGCCCGCGCCGGCGACGGGGTATCCCGTGTGGACGAAGCCCTCCGGGTCGACCAGCACCACGACCTGCACGCCGTAGCGTTCACCGACGCAGCGCCAACGACCGTTGTACTGCCGAGTGCGGGGTTCGCTCGGATCATTGGCGACGTCCTTGATCACCGCGATGATCTGCTCGTCGGTCCAGCCGGGTGGGAACTCGCTGGTTGCCCGGCGGCCGGTGCCCGGAGCGTGTGCACCGCCCACGTCAGCTCCTCTCGTCCGGTGGGAGCCTAACCCGCCGGGCGCGGCTCAGCCGAGCAGCGAGAGGGCCGCGATGCCGACCACGAGGAGGTCGGGTCCGCGGAAGAGCTGGCGGGCGAGGTTCGCGGGCAGCGGACCCGCTGGGGTGTCGACGAATCCGGCACTGCTGTAGTCCACGGGCTTGCGCGTGACCGTGCGCAACACCGACAGCACAGCGAGTGCCACGGTCACCCACGACAGCGCGTCGACCGACGTGCCGAGCGCCGCGAGCGCGGCCGCCAGCAGCGCCGACCACACGACGGCGACGACGGTGAGCACAACGCCGTGGGCGATGACGAGCTCGGAATCCGTGGAGCCCAGCCACCGCCGTCGGCCGGGGTTGCGCCACAGCACGCCGAGGCCCGCGCCGAACGGGGTCAGCGCGACGTAACCCCCGAGGCCGACGAGCACCGAACCCGGCAGCGTCGGCACGGCCACGTGCCCCACCGCCACGGCGAGCGCGACGAGCAGCAGCATCCCCGCGTAGCGCGAGCGCCCCGCGATGCCCGCGACGGCCAGCCTGAGCGGCGTCGGCCGGCTCAGCGACCACCGGCCCGACGCCGTGGCTTCGGGCAGCATCATCATCGGGTCGAGGAACGTGACGGCGACCGAGCGCAGCACACGCGCGTTCCAGCCGTCGAGCAGGTTCGCGCGGCCCGCGCGCGTAACCGGTTCACCGCCGAACGACAACGCGACGGCACAGAGCAGGATGCCGGCGCCCGCGTACTGCACCGCGATGGGCCCGAGGTGCGCGGCCGCGATCACGACGCCCAGCACGGCCAGCAACACCGGCCCGCCGATGTCGATGCGCAACGCCGTGCGCCGCGCGGTGGCGAACACCAGCACGGCGCTGCTCACGACCAGGGCGAGCGCCGCGCGCCACAGGTCGAGCGAACTGCCACCCACGGCCAGCATCAGTCCGGCGAGGTAGGCGACGACGATGACGAAACCGGTCAGACCGCCCGCCAGCCGGCTCGCCACCACGCGGCGGCGGTCTACGCGGGCGAAATCCATCCAGGTGAGTTCCGCGGGTTCGGTCCAGACGAAGCCTCGCCGGAGCAGGCTGCGCCAGCCCACCGCGCAGCAGAGCGTGACCAACCCGAGGACGGCGGGGTAGTCCACAGGGGACGGTCCGAAAAGGACTCGATGCCACGCGTCGGTGCGGAAGAACGCGGTGAAGAGGAAGCCGACGCCGAAGATGAGGACAAAGGTGGCGCTGTCACCGCTGAAGATCCCGCCGAAGCGCTTCCGGCCGGGGACGCGGAGGCGGGTACCGAGGGCTACCACGGAGCGACCCCGCTTTCGGCCGCGCGGGTGGGGGAAGCCGGGGTCACCACAGTTCGAGGACGCTGTCGGCCGCGTCGAGGAGGGGTTGGTGGTGGGTGGCGACCACGACGGCGGCGCCGGAGGAGGTGGAGCGTTTGATCAGGTCGACGAGCCAGTCTTTGCCCGCGGTGTCGAGGGCGCGTTCGGGTTCGTCGAGGAGGAGGACCTTGTGCGGGCGGGCCGTGACGCCGAGGAGCAGCAGGCGGCGGCGCTGGCCCGCGGAGAAGTGGCCGGCGGTGACGCGCGCGCGGTCGGCGAGGCCGGCGTCCGCCAGCAACGCGTCGAAGTCGCCCAGATCGACACCGAAAGAGCCGGCCAGGAGTTCCAGGTGCTGCATCGGTGTGAGCTCCGCGAAGAAGTCGGAGTCGTCGAAGAGCACGGAGACCTTGCGGCGGAAGGCGACGCTGCGTTCGTCGGGCTTCTCGCCGTCGATGTGGACGCGGCCGCGCTGGGGTTCCTGCATGCCGTACAGACAGCGGAGCAGGGTGGACTTGCCGACGCCGTTGGGGCCGACGAGCACGGCGCACTCGCCGGGGTCGACGGAGAAGTCCAGGTCGTCGAGCAGCCACAGGTCGCCGGCCTTCACGCCGAGGCCGCGGGCGTCGATGATCATCGGCGGGACCACCGTTGCGCGAAGGCTTCCATGCAGCTCACGCTACCGGGCACCCCTGACGATCTTGAGGCTGCCGGAGCACGAAGGGGACGTTCGCACCACAACGGCACGAACGTCCCCTTCGGACGGACAGAACGTCAGCTCAGGCGGTGGGCCAGCGCGTCGAGCTCGTCACGCAGCGAGGTGGGCACCTCGCCGATCTTCTCGAACCACTCCTCGATCAGCGGCAGCTCCGCGCGCCACTCTTCGGCGTTGACCTGCAGCGCGGCCTCGATGTCCGAAGCCGGCTCGGTGAGGCCCTCGGTGTCGAGGTCCTCGGCGCGCGGCACGAAGCCGATCGGCGTCTCGACGGCGTTGCCCTTGCCCTCGACGCGCTCGATGACCCACTTGAGCACGCGCGAGTTCTCGCCGAAGCCCGGCCACAGGAAGCGGCCGTCGTCACCGCGGCGGAACCAGTTGACGTAGAAGATCTTCGGCAGCTTGTTCGCGTCGGCGTTCTTGCCCAGCGTCAGCCAGTGCTTGAAGTAGTCACCGGCGTGGTAGCCGAGGAACGGCAGCATCGCCATCGGGTCGCGGCGCACGTTGCCCACCGCGCCGGCCGCGGCGGCCGTGGTCTCCGACGACATCGTGGCGCCCATGAACACGCCGTGCTGCCAGTCGCGGGCCTCGTTCACCAGCGGCACCGTGGTCTTGCGGCGGCCGCCGAACAGGATCGCCGAGATCGGCACGCCCTGCGGGTCGTCCCACTCCGGCGCGAGGATCGGGCACTGCGACATCGGCGTGCAGTAGCGCGAGTTCGGGTGCGCGGCCTTCTCCTCGGACGCCGGCGTCCAGTCCTGGTGCTTCCACGACGTGGCGTGCTCGGGCGTGTTCTCCATGCCCTCCCACCAGATGTCGCCGTCGTCGGTGAGGGCGACGTTCGTGAAGACCGTGTTGCCCTTTTCGATGGTGCGCATGGCGTTCGGGTTGGTGTGCCAGTCGGTGCCCGGCGCGACGCCGAAGAAGCCGAACTCCGGGTTCACGGCGTAGAGGCGGCCGTCTTCACCGAAGCGCATCCACGCGATGTCGTCGCCGAGGGTCTCGGCGCGCCAGCCCGGGATGGTCGGCTGCAGCATCGCGAGGTTGGTCTTGCCGCAGGCGCTCGGGAACGCCGCCGCGACGTAGTGGACCTTGTCCTCCGGCGAGATCAGCTTCAGGATCAGCATGTGCTCGGCGAGCCAGCCCTCGTCGCGCGCCATGACCGAGGCGATGCGCAGCGAGTAGCACTTCTTGCCCAGCAAGGAGTTGCCGCCGTAACCCGAGCCGTAGCTCCAGATCGCGCGCTCCTCGGGGAAGTGCGAGATGTACTTGGTGTCGTTGCAGGGCCAGGCGACGTCCTTCTGGCCCGGCTCGAGCGGCGCGCCCACGGAGTGCAGCGCCGGCACGAAGTCGCGCTCGGTGCCGTCGGGGTTGATGAACTTGTCCAGCGCCGCCTTGCCCGCGCGGGTCATCACGCGCATCGACGCCACAACGTAGGCGAAGTCGGTGATTTCCAGACCCAGCTTGGGGTTCTCGTCGGAGAGCGGACCCATGCAGAACGGGATCACGTACATCGTGCGACCCCGCATGCACCCGCGGTACAGCTCGGTCATCGTGGCCTTCATCTCGGCCGGCGCGACCCAGTGGTTCGTGGGGCCGGCGTCCTGCTCACGCTGCGAGCAGATGAACGTCCGGTCCTCGACACGAGCGACGTCGCCCGGGTCGGAAGTGGCCCAGTAGGAGTTCGGCTTGGCCTTCAGCTTCACGAAGGTCCCGGCCTCGACCAGCTCGTCGTTGATCTTCGCGGCCTCTTCGTCGGACCCGTCGACCCACACCACGCGGTCCGGGGTGGTCAGTTCGGCGACCTCCCGGACCCAGGACAGCACGCCACTGTGCGTCGTCGGCGCATTGTCCAGTCCGGGGATGGCGACTGCGGTCATCTCTACTCCTGACTTCCGACGACAAATAAGCCCACACGCCGGACCGCGGTGTCCGGGTGCGGGCCTCGTTGCCGGCGACCGAATGGCTTCGCACACCGGGGGTGAGCCGGTGTGCGGGTTTTGGGATTCCTCGACTGTAGCCGGATGACCGGCAGGTAACCGAGAGCTGACCTGTCGGTTCTCTCACAAGAACGATAAGGGAATCGATTCAGTTGTCACCGGATTGGTCCAGCGCCGGAAATTCTTTCGATGCGGGGTGCTCAATTCGGGCGAAGATCACCGCGTTCGGCGAAACGACAACGGGCCCGGCGAGTGCCGGGCCCGTTGTGACGTGAGTTACAAATGGGTCAGTTGGGACTGATCCATTGTCCGGTTCCCGAATCGATCTTCGCGACGCCCGAAAGAAGCTGCGTGCCGTCGCCGCCCCAGATCGAGTCGCTCGCCGGGTCGGCCGCGCGGACGCCGGCGCTTTCGGCCTCGGTCCACTGGCCGGCGCCGGTGTGCTCGTAAGTGGTGGTGCTGCCGTCGGCGCCGATCTCCACCGCGACGTCGGCCTCGCCGTCGCCGTCGGTATCGGTGAACGCCATCGTGCCGCCGTCCTTGGTCTCGACGATCGCGGTGTCGTTGTGCCCGTCGTGGTCGGTGTCGATCGTGGCGACGCCGGCGTCGACCTCGCCGTCGGGCAGGTCGGCGTGGATGTGGCCGGTCGTGGAGTCGTCCTGCGAGTGCGACTCGGTCCCGCCCGGGTGCTCAGCACCGCCGGACTCGACCCACACACCGCTCGATTCGTCGTAAACCGCCTGGTCCACGACGTGGCCGGAGCTGTCCAGCACGGCGTACTGGTCGGCGACGCCGTCGCCGTCCGAGTCGATGAACGCCTGCGCTGTGCCGTCGTCGTGCTCCACGATGGCGGTGTCGTTCACGCCGTCGGAGTCGACGTCGTAGTTGACCTCGGCCTGGTAGTCCTGGCCTTCGACGTGGACCGTCATGGCCTCGGGTCCGCTGGCGTCGGTGTCGGTGCCGCCACTCTCGTCGACCCACATGGGAAAAGCCCCCTTTTAGGACCGGGTCTCGCCGGCTGCGTTCAGCTGTCGATCGGTAGGACTCACGTTAGGCCGGTTCGGTTCCTGTCCACAAGCTGATCACCCCCGGTCACGCAGCGTTCGGATGCGCCCGAGCAGCGATTCCGCCCTCGCGTGGCCGTCGGTGGCCTCCTTCAGTCGCTTCGAAACGATCGCGATGTTCTTCGCCCGCTCCTGCGCGCCCATCTTGATCGTGCGGTCCACGTCCTTGAGCTCGGCCTCGATCGCCTCGATACGGCGGCTCAGCGCTTCGTCGAGCGCCATCGACAGCTGCTGCTCGGCTTCGATGAGCTGCTCGGCCACGAGCTGGTCGAGCGTGGAGCGCGCGTCGGCGATGGCCTCGACCAGCCATTGCTTCATGTGCTGCTTGTCGGCGGCGTGCTTGCGCGTGCGGGCCATCCACCAGCCGGCACCGAGACCGATGATGATCGTGGCCGGCAGCACCACCGGGTTCAGGATCGCGACGCCGGCCAGCGGCAACGCGGCGATCTTGCCCGCGCCGACACCACCCGAGATGCCCATGAACACCAGCAGCTTGTCCTCCGCCGTCGGCGGCTTCTTGTCCGGCGGCCGCAGCACCACGGGCGGCCCGCCGGCCCGCGCGAACTGCGCGCGGATCACGTCGAGCTCCTCGGGGGAGAACAGCTCGGACAACGCCACGTTGGTCACGTGGTTCAGCCGTTGCGACAGCAGCATCGAGACCCGTTGCGACGTCGTCTGCAACGCGAGGTCCACCTGCTGCGGCAACGCGGCCAGCTCGTCTCGCTTCGCCGAGTCGATGCGCTGGCGGAAGTGCGTTTGGGCGTCGCGCATTTCGCGGCTGCTCTCGTGGCCGACCTCCACGCGGGTGCGCTGGATCTCGCCCCGCAGCTTCAGCTGCCAGCCACGGGTGGACGAACGGCGTTCGGCCTGCAGGTGGTCGCGGCGTTCGCGCAGCTGCTCGGCCTCGGCCTCACCCGCCGAGAGCGCCCGGCTCTCGGCCTGAAGCTTCGCCTTGATGCCGGCCAGCGCGCTGGAGAGCGCGCGCAGGGCGTTGGCCTCGGCCAGCATCATCGAGCGGCCGACGAGCATTTCCTGCAGCGCGATCTGCACGGCGGCGATACCCGACTTCTCGCGCAGCATGGCCGCGACCTGCTCGTTCGGCGCTTTCGCGGCCGTTTCGAACACCCGGGCCGAGACGGGGTGGAAGACGGCGTCGGCGAAGCGCGGGGCGTGCTGGGCGAGCAGCTGCCGGTCGGCCTCGAGGATCTCGCGCCAGCCGCGGAACGCGTCGGTCTTGGCCAGCACGAACAGCACGGTTTCGACGCGGTCGGCCACATCGCGGAGGAACTGCAGCTCGGTGGACGTGAACGGCGCCGACGCGTCGAGCACGAACACCAGCGCCGTCGCGGTCGCCGCCGCCTCGCGGGCCAGCTCGCCGTGCAGCGAGTCGAGGCCGCCGACGCCCGGGGTGTCGACGAGCGTCACGCGCTCCAGCAGCGGCACCGGCCCGGACACCTCGACGTAGCGCGGCGGGATCTGACCCGGCGGCAGCTCGTGGGCGGCCGAGACCCAGTTGACCAGCTCGGTCAGCTGGATCGGCACCGGCGCGAGCTGCCCGGGGTAACAGGCCTGCGCGCCCCACTGCTCCGCGTGCTCGAAGACGAGGTAGGTGGCGGTGGCGACGTCGGCGTCCACAGGGGACAGTCCCGGGGTCGCGAGCAGCGCGTTGACCAGCGTGCTCTTGCCGCGGTTGGTCTCGCCGACGACCACGACCGACGGCTTCGCCGCGCGCGCCCGGCGCACGTCGTCCACCCACTTGGCAGCCTGCGGATCGGCTTCGCGGACCACGGTGAGCAGCTGCTCGCGCGCGGCCTGGACCTGGGCGGGAAGGCTGGGTGAGGTCACTGGGCTCGCTTCGCGTAGACGGTGACGATGGGCGCGCGCAACAGCCGCTCGCCCTCGGCGAACCCGATCACCTCGGTCTCGGCGACCACGCCGTCGAGCGCCGGGTCGTCGGTGGGGATCGCGCCGCCGGCCTCGTGGCACGCGGGGTCGAAGCGCTCGCCGTCGGGGCGCAGCGCGGTGACGCCGATGTCGGCGAGGCCGTGTTCGAGCCGCTGGACCACTCCACCGCTGCGGGCACGGTCGAGCGCGTAGAGGCAGAGCTGGATGAGCGCCTGACGATCCGCCAGCGCGCGTTCGAGATCACCGGGGGCAGCTACGACGTCCACATCCGTGTTCGACGCGGACGTGTCGGCGGTGGTTCCGGGCTCCCCGCCGGCGGGTTCCGCGCCGCGGTTGCGGAACCAGGCCACAGCCGTCACCCCCGCCTTGCCCCGCGGACCGCCCGTTCGGCCCGCCGGGATTCCACCAGTCTGGAGCAGATCTTCGCCAGTCGGGCGCGAATCCGGGAGCGCAAACGCTTGCGCGCGCCGTCAGGCGAGGTCGCGGATCACCGAGCGCATCGCCTGCTCCAGCGAAGGCACGTCTTCGGCGAAGCGCGAAGACACGAGGATCTGGTCCTCGGCCGTCCGCAGCCAGACGCGGCCCGCCACGGAGATCTCGATGACCGACAGTCGAAAGGGCCGCGCACGCCGGCCGAGGTCGACCTCGGTCTCGCGGACGAGCTGCCCCAGCCGGTCGCCCGCCACGATCTGCCGCCGGTAGAAGCCCGCGGCCCCCAATGCGGCGTGCAGAGCCGGCCGGCGGGCCTCCGTGAAGTGGCGCGCGGCAGCGGACGTGAAGTGCTGGATGGCCAGGTCGATGGCCGAGCCGTCGCCGGGAGCGGGCCGGCCGAAGCGGCTGCGGGGCTTCCGCGAACCCGATTCGCCGCGGAGCCGGACGAACTCCAGGAGATCGGTCCACCAGTCCGCCCACTGGGCCTGAACGGCGGCGCGGTCGATGGCCGGCGGCACGCGCACCGGCACCGCGGGCTCCACCGGCGGCAGCAGCTGGCCCTCGGCGACGGACAACGCGAGCACGTCCCGGAGGTACAGAGCGATGTCGATCTCCTGCTCGCTCCCCCAGGACGCCCGCCACGAGGTGGTGTTCTCCAGCCGCACGAAATCCACCCTACGCGTGAACGGCGACATTCCTACGGGATGCGGATCTGTTGCCAGATCAGGAAATAGGCCCGGTGCACGACGTGCGCCACGCGGCTCTGCGCGGGCGTTGCGCCGAACGAGGCAAAGGAGCGCCACCAGCCCGCGCGTTCGAGGGCGTGAGCGGTCAGTTCCGGCCGGGCGGCGCCGGGGAGGCCGAGCTGCGCGCCGAGGTCGGCGTTGCTGCCGACGCGCAGCACCTCTTCCGCGAGGTCCTCCGGCATGTCGACGGCTCCGGAGGCCACCAGCGTCAACGCCTCCAGCAGCCGCAGCTGGTGTGCCTCCGGCTTGGCGAGCAGGACCTCGATCGCGTCGTGCACGCGCTGGCGTTCGCCGGGATCGCCCGACGCGTGGGCCAGCGCGGTCACCGAAGCGAGCGCCGCGGCGGCCTTGATCCCGTCGGCTCGCGCGGCGAAGACGATGGCCAGGCGCTGGCGCACCGCGCCGAGGCCCGACGCGTCGAGCAGCACCCGACGCAGCGCCCCCGCGGTGATCGCGGGCTCTGCGCGGATCGCGTCGACTGCGCGGCGAACGCCGTAGAGGTCGAGCTTCTCCAGCAACCGCAGCCGGACGCCGGCGGGCACGTCGCACTCCCAGCTGGTGAAGATGTCGGCCGAGATGAGCATGGTCTCGAGGACGTCGTCGTCGACGTCGGCGAGCTGGTGCAGCGCGTCGGCGTCGGCCGAGGTGAAGCCGCCCGACTCGGCGGACTCGGCGATCAGGCCGATCACCGGCAGCACGTCGGCGACGCGCGGCTTGAGCGTGCTCGCCTGCTTTTCCGCGAGCAGCTTCGCCGCCAGCCAGATGTCGCCGCCCGAGCCCTCGACGGTCTCCGCGACGATCGTGTCCGCCTTGTTCAGCACGGCGATCGCGTTCACCGGGCCCGCCTCGCGGCTCGCGGTGGCGGCGGTGAACGCGGCGAGCGCCTGCTGGTCGTCGGCCCGCACGCCCTGCGTCACCACGTAGAGCACGGCTTCCGCGCCGGCGACGGCGTTGCGGGAGGTGTCGTCGAGGTTGTCCGAACCGGTGTCCTCCTGCGCGGCGCCGAGCAGCTGCTCGGTGCGCGAGACGGACGCGGCGTCGAGCGAGCCCAGGCCCGGGGTGTCGATCACGGTCATGCCCTGCAGCACCGCGTTGGTCAGGTAGGCCTCGAGGTGCGAGACCTTCGTGATGTCCACGCCGAGCTCGGCCGGGATCGACCCGTCGGCGGCGAAGGGCAGCACCTGCTTGGCGCCGTCGGTGAACACGACCTCGACGCGGTCGACCGTGCCGTACTGGAAGCGCGTGACGAGGCGCGTGCACTCACCGACGTCGGTGGGCGCGACCCGGCGGCCGATCAACGCGTTGACCAGCGTGGACTTGCCCGACTTGATCCGCCCGGCCACGGCCACCTGCAGCGGCGCGGCGAGCCGGCGCTGCACCTCGGCGAACCCGGCGGCCGTGCGCGGCGAAACCTGCGAGGCGAGCCGGTGGCACAGGTTGGCGACCGACATCGACAAAGGGCCCGCGAGGCGCCCCTGCTCCGTCACGCCCCGGTCCCCTCTCGTTCGCTGCTCTACTGCCGGGAAATCGTGCCATGTCCGACCACCGCGAGTGCGACCGACAGTGCTACCGGAGGATGACGCGGCGTGCCCGGTCGCCCACCTAATCTTGTCGGGTGCGACGGCTGAGCCTCTGGATGCGTGCCCACCCCATGGCGGGCGACACGCTGCTCGCCGTGGTCCTGCTGTTCATCGACTTCGTGCTGTTCGTCGACGGCAGCGTCGGCCACGAGAACCACCCGCCGCCGTGGTTCATCTCGCTGCCGATCGACGTCGCCATGGTGGCGCCGCTCGTGTTCCGGCGGAAGAAGCCGCTGGTCTCGGCCTACGTCGTGTACTTCGTCGCCATCGCGCACGGAGCGCTGTCGCTGGGCTTCTCCTCCGTCGCAGCGCTGGCGATGAGCCTGTACTCGATCCTGGTCTACATCGGCCGCAAGCAGGGGCTGATCTACGTCGGCGCGCTCGTGCTGATGACCGGCGTCGAGGTGTTCACCGACAAGTCGACGCCGTGGCTGGGCAACGCGCTGTTCACCGCCTTCGGCATCGCGCTGTGCTGGACGCTCGGCGAGTTCGTCGGTGCGCGGCGCGCGTACCAGCTGGAGGTGGAAGCGCGCCTGCACCTGCTGGAGACCGAACGCGACCAGGCCACGCGCATCGCCGTGGCCGAGGAGCGCGGCCGCATCGCGCGCGAGCTGCACGACGTGGTCGCCCACTCCGTGAGCGTGATGGTGGTGCAGGCCGACGGTGCGGCGCTCGCGTTGCCCACGAACCCGGAGCTGGCCGGCCGCGCGCTGCAGACGATCTCCGAAACCGGCCGCGGCGCCCTCGGCGAGCTGCGCCGGCTGCTCGAGGTGCTGCGCGGCGACCACGGCGACGGCGAGCCACGCGTACCGCAGCCCGACGCCAACGCGCTGGGCGAGCTGGCCGAACGCATGCGCGGCGCGGGCGTCCCAGTGGACCTCGAGGTGGGCGATGGCCTCACCGACCTGCCCGCCGGCGTCTCCCTCGGCATCTACCGCATCGTGCAGGAGTCGCTCACGAACACGCTCAAGCACGCCGGCACCGGCGCGCGCGCCGAGGTCCACGTGCACCGCAAGGGCGACAGCAAGACCGGCGACGTGGTCGAGGTGCTCGTCCGCGACGACGGCGCCGGCCGCGCGCGCCAGCTCGAACAGGTGACGGTGGGCGCGGGAGCGCCTTCGAAGAAGGCCCCGCGACTGCAGGTCGCGGGCGGAAACGGACTGATCGGGATGCGGGAGCGCGCGAACGTGTACGGCGGAACGCTGGAGGTGGGCCCCGCGCCCGCCGGTGGGTGGCAGGTGCGGGCCGTGCTGCCCGTTAGGTTGGCGCCGTGATCAAAGTGGTGGTCGTGGACGACCAGGAACTGATGCGCGTCGGCTTCCGCATGGTGCTGGGTGCGCAGGCCGACATCGACGTGGTGGGCGAGGCCGGCGACGGCGCGCAGGCCATCAAGCTCGCCGACGAGCTGCGGCCTGACGTCGTGCTCATGGACGTGCGCATGCCGGTGCTCGACGGGGTGGAGGCCACGAAGCAGATCGTGGCCGCCGGGACCGCGCGCGTGCTGGTGATGACCACCTTCGACCTCGACGAGTACGTCTATGCGGCCCTGCAGGGCGGCGCGTCGGGTTTCCTCCTCAAGGACACCCCGCCCGACCACCTCGTGTCGGCGCTGCGGTCCGTCGCGTCGGGCGACGCCGTGGTGTCACCCTCGGTGACCAAGCGGCTGCTCGACCGCTTCGTGGGCGCAGGCGGCTCGCCGGTGCGCGACGCGAGGGAGCTCGACGTGCTGACCGACCGCGAACGCGAGGTTCTCGTGCTCATCGCGAAGGGCATGTCGAACCTCGAGATCGCCGAAACGCTCTTCCTCTCCGAGGCCACGGTGAAGACGCACGTGGGCCGTATCCTGGCGAAACTCGACCTGCGCGACCGCGTGCAGGCCGTGGTGCTCGCCTACGAAACCGGCCTCGCGCGCCCCGGCCTCGGCTGAGGTCCCCACCCGCTCTTGATCCACTGTGCTGGTCTTCGACGCCGAAGTTCAGGGTCGTCTCAGGGGTTTCACCGATCGCACATCAACCGCCGAGGCGGTTGGGTACTACTCAGGTCGGGTGACGAGTTCGACCCACAGGATGACGCGAAGACCGGTCCACCTCGGTCACGATATGGCGGGTAAGCGGCACACAGCCGTCGAAGAGGGAGCAGGGATGATCGAGGCATCAGGTCTCACCAAGCGTTACGGGAACACGCTGGCGGTGAACAACCTGTCGTTCAGCGTGGCCACGGGGAAGGTCACCGGCTTCCTGGGCCCGAACGGCGCCGGCAAGTCCACGACCATGCGCATGATCCTGGGGCTCGACAACCCCACCGCCGGTGAGGTCCGCATCGGGGGCAAGCGGTACCACGACCTGAAGGACCCGCTGCGCACCGTCGGCGCGCTGCTCGACGCGAAGTGGGTGCACCCCAACCGCTCGGCCCGCGCGCACCTGATGTGGATGGCGAAGTCCAACCGCATCCCGGCGTCGCGTGTGGACGAAGTGCTCGACATCGTGGGTCTCACCAGCGTGGCCGGCAAGCGCGCCGGCGGGTTCTCGCTCGGCATGTCGCAGCGGCTGGGGATCGCGGGCGCGCTGCTGGGCGACCCGGAGGTGCTGCTGTTCGACGAGCCGGTGAACGGCCTCGACCCCGAGGGCATCCTCTGGATCCGCAAGTTCATGCACCGCCTGGCCGACGACGGCCGCACGGTGTTCGTGTCGAGCCACCTGCTCTCGGAGATGGCGCTGACCGCGAGCGAGCTCGTGGTGATCGGCAAGGGTCAGCTGATCGCGCAGTCGTCCACCGAGGAGTTCGTGGCGCGCGCCGCGGAGAACACCGTGAAGGTGCGCTCGCCGCAGCTGCCCGTGCTGCGCGAGGCACTGGTGCGCGCCAGCGCCCAGGTGACCGACTCGGGCGAAGCGCTCATCGTGTCCGGGATGGACAGTGCCAAGATCGGCGAGCTCGCGGCTTCCGCGAACGTCGTGCTCCACGAGCTGAGCCCGCAGACCGGTTCGCTCGAGCAGGCCTTCATGCAGATCACCGGCGACTCCGTCGAGTACCACACCGGGCTCGAGGCCGAGGCGCAGCAAGCCCTCCAGCCCACCGCCCGCTGACGACTACTCGTACAACAAGGATTCCGGGGAAAAGAACCATGACTCTGCTCGCGGTCGAACGCATCAAGCTGTTCACCACTCGCTCACCGTGGTGGTGCGCCCTCATCGCCATCGTCCTCACGGCCGGCTTCTCCGCCCTCGTGGCGAGCGCGGCGCCGAGCACGGCGACCATCGACGTCGGGACGACGCAGTTCGGCTACCAGTTCGGCATCGCCGTGATCATGGTGCTGGCGGCGCTCTCGGTGACCACCGAGTACCGCTTCGGCACCATCCGCACCACGTTCCAGGCCGTGCCGGGCCGCACCTCGGTGCTCATCGCCAAGGCCACCGTCGTCGCGCTGCTTTCGCTCGTGATCGGTGAGATCGGCGCGTTCGGCGCCTGGGCACTGGGCTACGCGATCCGCCCGTCGGACGCGCTGGCGCTCGACACCTCGGCCGAGTGGATCAACGTCGCCGGCGTCGGCGTGCTCTTCGCGCTCGCCGCGGTGATCGCGGTGGCCATCGGCATCCTGATCCGCCACAGCGCCGGCGCGATCGCGCTGCTGCTGATCTACGTGCTGGCCGTGGAAAGCCTGGTGCAGCTCATCCCGACCGTCGGCCCGAAGATCCACGAGTGGCTGCCGTTCAACGTCGCGGAGAAGTTCCTCCGCGGTGCGGGCGGGGCGGTGCAGGGGCCGCCGCCGTCCGACGCGGTGCTCTCGCAGGGCTGGTCGCTCGCCTACTTCGCGGGCATCGCGATCGTGCTGCTGGCCGTCGCGATCGGCGTCGCGAAGAAGCGCGACGCCTGACAGAAAGACCCACCACAGGGACGTTCGGGCGGAGGCGGCGGGGGCCGAAACCGGCTGAACAGGGGAAAAAGGGGATAGGAGAAAGATCCGGGTCGCCACTTCGGGGGGCGACCCGGATCTTTTCGTTTTCGGCACGCGCTCGGCTCGGTAGTGTTCGCGCGTGCTGGAGACCCACGGGCTGACCAAGTCCTACGGCGAAACCCTGGCCGTCGACGACCTCACCTTCACCGCCGAGGCCGGTCGCGTCACCGGCTTCCTGGGCCCGAACGGCGCCGGCAAGTCCACGACGATGCGGCTGCTGCTGGGTCTCGACACGCCCACGGCCGGCACCGCGCACATCGACGGCCGGCCCTACCGGC
This sequence comes from Amycolatopsis sp. DSM 110486, assembly GCF_019468465.1. NCBI lineage: Bacteria > Bacillati > Actinomycetota > Actinomycetes > Pseudonocardiales > Pseudonocardiaceae > Amycolatopsis > Amycolatopsis sp. DSM 110486. Next base: position 3,610,201 of record NZ_CP080519.1, read on the forward strand.
AGCTGGTCGATCCACTCCGGACAGTCGGCGCCCTGCTCGACGCGACCTGGCGCCACCCCGGCCGCAGCGCCCGGCAGCACCTGCGCTGGCTCGCCGCGACCAACGGCTTGCCCGACCGGCGCGTGGGCGAGGTCCTCGAGCTCGTGGGCCTCGGTTCCGTCGCGAAGAAGCGCGCGGGCGAGTTCTCCCTCGGGATGCTGCAGCGCCTCGGCATCGCGACCGCGCTGCTGGGCGACCCGAAGGTGCTGCTGTTCGACGAACCCGTGAACGGTCTCGACCCCGAAGGCGTGCTGTGGGTCCGGCAGCTCATGCACTCGCTCGCCGCCGACGGCCGCACCGTGTTCGTGTCGAGCCACCTGTTGCCGGAGATGGAGCAGACGGCGCAGGACCTCGTGGTGATCGGCCGCGGCCGGCTCACCTACCAGGGCACCATGGCCGATTTCGTCCAACGCGCCGGCTCGCGCGGCGTCCGCGTGCGCACGCCCCAGGCCGACGCCCTGCGCACGGCGCTGACCGAGCTCGGGATCGCGTTCACCGACGAGGGCGACGCGCTTGTGGTGTCCGAAGTGGACAGCGACACTGTGGGTGATCTCGCGTTCACGGTCGGTGCCACCCTCCACGAGCTGAGCCCGCTGGCCGGGTCGCTGGAGCAGGCGTACCTGGAGCTGACGGGCCAGACGGCCGAGTTCACGAGCGGAGGTACCCGGTGAACGTGCTGCGGGCCGAACGGATCAAGCTCTTCTCCACCCGCGCGCCCTGGTGGTGCGGCGCGCTGTCGGTGCTCGCGCCGCTGGCGTTCACGACGTTGTTCTTCGCGCTCGCCGGCTCGGAGGTCACCGCGAGCGTCGGCAACACCCAGCTCGCCACCGGCATCGGCCGCACGGTGGCGCTGGTGCTGGCCGTGCTCGCCGCGACGTCCGACGCGAGCTGGGGCACGCTGCGGCTCACGTTCCAGGCCGTGCCGACGCGCGTGCCCGCGCTGCTCGCGAAGGGTGCCGTGGTGGTGGTCGTCTGCGCGGTGCTCGGGCTGCTCGCGGGCGTGGGGTCGTGGGGCATCGCGTCGCTGGTCCGCCCGGACGCGGATCTCGCCCTGCACTCGGCGGGCGACTGGCGGCTGGTGCTCGGGCAGACGGTGACGTTCGCGCTCACCGGGCTGCTCGGCGTCGGCGTCGGGCTGCTGCTGCGGAGCACCGCGCTCGCGTTGACGCTCGTGCTCGTGTGGACGCAGCTCGTGGAGGGGCTGGTGCTGCTGATCCCGCGCGTCGGCCCCGACGTCTACCCGTGGCTGCCGTTCTTCGCGGCCGGGCAGTTCGCTGGTGGGGATTTCACGCAAGCGGCGCTCAACGTGACGCCCGCTTTCGGCCCGTGGGGCTACCTCGCGTATTTCGGCGGCATTTGTCTCGCGTTCTACGTCGCCGGCGTGCTCACCGCGAACCGCCGCGACGCCTGACGAGAGCACATTCGCGTTAATCTGCACGTGCAGAACAGGTGTCCACGAGGCAAACGGATTAAGACCGCGTTAAGTCGTTGTGGCTTCTCTCACAGGGAGCGGACATAATGGCAAAGTCACCAGGATATTCGAGATCAAGAGCGTGCTCGTCCGTCTCAGCTCCCCGGAGGTGAACCTTGACGGTGGACGCTGGTCAGGGGCTCATGAGTCCCATTCCCACAGCCCGCAGCGAAGCGGCACCACAAAGTCACAGCGAAGCGGCACCACAAAATCACGGCGAAGCGACACTTCGAAGTGACCGTGAAGCCGCACCCCAAAGTCACCGCGCAGCGCCGCGCCAACCCCGGCTCGAGCCGATGCTGGACCTCGAATGGTCGCAGGCGATCGAGCTGCCGCGGTTCGCGCAGCCCGCGATGAAACCCGGCGACCTGCGCCAGGCGTGGGTGCACCGCGCGGCCGAAGACCTCGTGCTCGCCCTCTACCGCAGGGCCAGCGGCATGCAGGGCCCGCTGCCCGCGCCGTGGTGGCTGCGCGCCGTCGCAAGCGGCCGGCTCGAGTCCCGTGAGCTGGGGTTCCGCATCGAAGACCGCATCCAGCAGCTGCTTTCCCGCCGCTCCGGCTGGGAGTTCGTGCCCTGGGCCGCCGACGGCGAATCGGGCTACTGGGAGTTCATGCCGTCCGAGCGCGGGAAGTCCGGGCACTCCGTCCCGACGACCGTGCTGAACACCGATCGCCACCCCGGCTGGATCGACGTGCTGCCGGCCCACACGGGCACGACGCCGCACCCGATCGCTGTGTCCGGGCTCGCCGGACTGCGCTCCCGGCTCGGGGAGTTCGAAGCCGTCCGCTGACCCGCCCGGCCGTGCCGACGGATACTGATCCGACCACAGTCACGGCCGAATGGCTTCGTTGCAACGGTTACGTGCCGCGTGGGGGTCGGCCTACTTTTGGCCGGATCAGTATCGTGTCCGGGTGGAGAACGAGGACCAGCCCCGGCTGCGCAGCGTGGTCAGCTTTGTCAACCGCGGCGGCCGGATGACCGTCGGCCAGCAGCGTGCCTGGAACGAACACTGGCCGCGGCTGGGCCGCACGGTCGCCGACCTGCCGGCCGGACCGGTCGACTTCGCCGAGTGGTTCGGCCGAGAGGCGCCGGTGATGCTGGAGATCGGCTCCGGCATGGGCGAGACGACGTCGCAGCTGGCGGCCGCTGCGCCCGAGCTCAACTACGTGGCCGCCGAGGTCTACGACCCGGGCCTGGGCCAGCTGATGCTGCGCGCGGAGAAGCTCGGCGTCGAGAACCTGCGGCTGATGCACGGCGACGCGGTGGTGCTGCTGACCGAGCACGTCGAGCCCGGCGCGCTCGCCGGCGTGCGGCTGTACTTCCCGGACCCGTGGCCGAAGAAGCGCCACCACAAGCGCCGGATCGTGCAGCCGGATTTCGTGGCTCTCGTCGCGTCGCGCCTCGCGCAGGGCGGCACGTTCCACCTCGCCACCGACTGGGAGCACTACGCCGAGCAGATGCTGGAAGTGTGTTCAGCCGAGCCCGCATTGCGCAACCGCTACGCGGACGAACCGGGTGGCTGGGCGCCGAGGCCCGAATGGCGGCCGCGGACGAAGTTCGAACAGCGCGCCGACGTCGAAGGCCGCGTGTCACACGACCTCATTTTCGAGAAACGCTGACGAATTGTCTTAAGAAAGATGGTGAAAAAGGGCCGCTGCCGGGTTCCCATCCCCGGCAGCGGCCCTTTTTCTCCCCTTTTTCACCCCCGGCGTCCGCCCAACCCCGCGAAGGGCGGACCGCCCGCTACTCGTCGGCCAGCGGCTCCGCCTGCACGCGCCGCAGGGCGGGCGTGCAGATCGAGGCTCCGAGCAGCGCCACCCCGACGCCGAGCACGACCGGAGCGAAGATCCACGGGCTGAACACGACGGAGCCTTCGTCGGCGGTGCTGAACAGCCCGATCCCGACGAGGATGCCGACCACGCCGGCGCCGATCGTCGCGACCAGCGCGGGCAGCGCCGTCTCCATCCGCAGCGCCCTCGACAGCACCTTCACCGGTGTCCCGGCCGCCATCAGGGCCCCGAACGTCCGGCGCCGGTCCATGATCGAGCCGGCCGTGGCGACGGCCGCGCTGCAGCCGGCGAGGATGCCGGCGGCCACCAGGCCGATCACGGTCACCCGGCGCAGGTCCGACAGCTGCGTCTGCTGGTCGTAGAGGTACTGGTCGCGGCTGCCGACCTCCGCGCCCGTCGCGGCCGAGGCCAGTGCGGTGCGGACGATCTCGCGGTCGGCGTCCGTCGTCGGGGCGATCACCGTGGCCGCGCCGAGCTTCACACCCGCCGGCAGCGCCGACGGGTCGAGCAGGTAGGAACTGCTCACGTCGTCGCCCATCTTGAACGTCCCGACCGGCACGGAGCCGAGCGGCTGCCCCGGGTCAGTGGGCTCCGGGTCGCCGACCACGTGGTACTCGGCGGCGTTCAGCTCGTACGGCGCGTACAGCCCGACGCCGGGCTTGCAGTCGGCCGCGGTAATCCCGAGCCGCGTCAGCCGGGCCGCGTCGGCGCACGACATCACGAGTGCCCGCTGGTACGACCGCTGTTCGCCCGTGCCCTGCACCAGATAGACCTGGCCCACGGCGATCGCGCGTTCCTGCTGGCCGTAGCGGGCCAGCGCGGAGTTGGCGTGGTCCACGACGGCCGCGGCCTTGTCCGGGCTGCTGTCGGCGTAGAGCACCGAGTCGGCGTACGTCCGCCCGCCACCGGCGAGCGACTCGAACGACGGCAGCAGCGTGAGCGCCATCGAGCCGGTGAACACCGCGAGCACGATGCCCGCCGTGGCGCGGTAGGCGCCCTTCGGGTCGTCGCGCAGCCGGCGTCCGGCCAGCAGCGCCGACGGCCCCCGCCACCCCCGCACGAAGGTGCCGCCGACCGCCGAGGTCACCCACGGACCGACCACGATCGCCGACGCGACCAGCAAGAACAGGCCGACCAGCACCATGGTGGGCCCGCCGTCACCGGTGCTGGACACCGCGTAGAGGAAGAACAGGCCCGCCACCGGCAGGACGAGCAGCCGCCACCAGCGCAGCGGCTTCACGCTGTGGCCGCCGGTCGCGAAGAGCGGGTTGCGCAGCACGCGCCGCAGGCCGAGCACGCCGGCCAGCACCACCAGCGCCGGGATGGCGATCACGATGAAGACCGCGAGCGCGGTCGGCAGCGTGAAGTCCGTGGCCAGCCAGGTGCCGCCACCCCATGGGACGAACGTCGCCAGACCGTGCAAAGCGGGACTGAGAGCCAGGCCGAGCAGGGCCCCGACGCCCGCGGACAGGATCGTTTCCCCGGCAACCATGGACGTGACCTGCCCCGGCGTGGCACCCGCCAGGCGGATCGCGGCGAGCCGGCGTTCGCGCCGGGCCGCGGTGAGCCGCGCCGACGACGCGACGAGCACCAGGCTCGGCACCAGCAGCACGATGATGCCGACCCACGCCAGCAGCGTCAGGAGCGGATCCGCCTTCGCCTGCTGGTCAGGGAACGCGCTCACCGGCTGCGCGACGGCCTCCGTCGCGCGTTCGGCCTCCGTCGCGCTGAGCTCCTGCTCGCTGTGGCCGACGAGCGCCACGAGCTGTTCCGGGTACTTCAGCGCCTGGTCGCCGAGCGCGGCGACGGGCTTGCCGAACCGGTCGCCGAGCTGGTTGGCCGGCGTGTTGTTCAGCAGGCGGCCCAACGCGGGCGACACGAGCGTCTCACCCGGCCCGGGCAGCTTCGAAATCCCCGCCGGCAGCTTCAGCCCGGCCGTGTTGCCGGTGACCGCGACGTCGACGCGGGTGATCTCCTGGCCGTGGAAGTAGTCCTTGGCCCCGCTGACGAGCATGACCGGCGTGCCACTGGTGTCGAAGTTGTAGTACGACTGCCAGATGCCGCGCTGTTCGCGGACCTGCGTCGCGAAGGGCAGTGACGCGAGCAGCAGCACGAGCCCGGTCGCGACCGCGACGCCGACCGCGGTGAGGATCGCCGAGGTGCGGGTCCGCCGGTCGACACGGAGCACGCGCAGGGCGAGCTGGAGCGAGTTCATACCGCCAACCTCTTTTGCTCAGACGCTGCCGCGATCAAGCCGTCGCGGATGGCCACGGTCTTGGGCATCGACTCGGCGAGCTCGCGGTCGTGGGTCACGACGATCACGGCGGCGCCGGACTCCTGCGCGGCACCGAGCAGCGCCTGCATAGTCTCGCGGCCGGTGCGCGTGTCGAGGGCGCCGGTGGGCTCGTCGGCGAAGATCACCTTCGGCCGGTGCGTGAGCGCCCGGGCGATGGCCACGCGCTGCGCCTCACCGCCGGACAGCTCACCCGGGCGGCGCGTTTCCTTGCCGGCGAGGCCGAGGCGCGCCAGCCACTCGCGGCCCGCGGCGACCGACTCGCGCCGGGCCTTGCCCGCGAGCAGCGACGGCAGCGCCACGTTCTCCTCGGCGGTCAGCTCGGACACGAGCATCCCGGACTGGAAGACGAACCCGAACTCCGTGCGCCGCAGCTCGCTGCGCTTCTTCTCGTTCAGGTTGTCGATGCGCCGGCCCATGAGGTGGATCTCGCCGCCGTCGGCGCGCAGGATGCCGGCCAGCACGTGCAGCAGCGACGTCTTGCCCGACCCGGATGGGCCCACGATGGCCACCGCGTCCCCGGGCTGGATGTCGATGTCGATACCGGCCAGCGCGTATTGCCCGCCGTACCGCTTCACCAGCCCCCGCCCCGACAGCACCGGGCCGGAAGTCCACTGTGGATTGCTCATCCGGGGGTCTCTCCCTCATTGGTCTGCGACTTCGTTGGGAACCACCTTCACGGATCGGGGCGGGTGTCCACTTCGGGCAGACGGCCAGTCCGACGATCACCGGCATCGGCCGATCGGCCGATGCGGCTCGAACCACCTGGCCAAGGTGCGCTCGGCCCGCGATCCTCTACCGTTCGGTTGTGTCCCAAGCTCCGCCGTCCTCGTCCTTTTCCGCACGCGTGACCGAGCTCGTGCGCCGCCTCGGCATGCCCGTGGTGGTGCTGCTCGCGGCGCTGCTGTTCGACCTCGTGTTCGTGACCGACGCGGCCCTGGACGACCACGGCCCCAAGTTCGTCGACTTCGCCTTGTTCCCCGGCATCTTCGCGATGGTGGGGTGCGCGATCTGGGCTCGCCGGCGCGCGGCGGTGGCGGCGATGGTCGCGGCCTTCGCGCTCGCGTTCTTCACGATCTTCCAGCGCTACCTGCACACGCCGGCGTATTCGAGCGTGCTCGCGAACCTCTCGATCACCGACGTGGTGGCGGGCACGGAGATGGTCTACTACCTCGCGCGCCGGGCCCGCCCCGGCGTCGCGTTCGCGGCGATCTCGTCGCTCGTGGTGGGCGCGCTGATCGCGGTGTTCGGGCGCTACAGCTACGGCGACGTCGCGTCCTCCTCGATCGTGTCCGCGATGCTGTTCGGCGCCACCCTGCTCACGGCGGCAGTCGTGATCGGGGTGGCGGGCCGCACGCAGTCGGACGGGCCCCGCGAAGTGCGCGAGCAGCGGCTGCGCAAGCTGCGCCGCGTCAACGCGCTGGCGATGGGGCAGTGGCCGCTGATCGTCGCGCTCGCGATCACGCTGCTGTTCGAGTTCGGCTTCACCTACGACGGCGGGGCGTCGGGCTTCCCGGTACTGTTCTGCTCTATCGGCGCCGCGGTGGTGGCGGTGCTTTCGCCCCGGCGGCCGGGCGACGCGATGCTCGGCGTGGCCGGGTTGATGCTGCTGTCCGCGCTGGTGATCCCCTTCCTGAAGCTGGGCTACGACTACCAGCTGGCAGGCGGGATCCCGCCGGCGCAGATGGTGGCCGGGATCGGCGTGGTGGTGAACCTGGTCCGCGCCGTGCCGCTGGTGAAGGCGTGGCCGCGCATCGCCGTGCTGTCGGCCGTGGTGGGCGTCGGGACCATCCTCAACACGCGCCAGTCGAGCTTCTCCCCGCTCACCGATCCGCAGGAGATCGGCTCGTTCGCGGTGGGCGCGGGCCTGGTGCTGGGCATCGCCATCGCGGTCGGCATGTTCCTGCGTTCACGCGATTCCGAGCGCACCCAGGTGATGAAGGCCGCGGTCACCGACGCCCAGACCACTGAGCGGATGGCACTCGCGCGCGAGCTGCACGACGTGGTGGCCCACCACGTCACCGGCATCGTGGTGCAGGCCCAGGCCGCGCGGATGATGGGCGAGAAGAACCCGCAGCTCGCGCTCGAAGCCATGGGCCGCATCGAGGACGCGGGCACGGAAGCGCTCGCGGCGATGCGCCGGCTCGTGCGCAGCATGCGCGGCGACGCGCCCGCCGGCGCGAGTGACCTGAGCGAGCAAGCCACCACCGATCTGGACGCCGACCTGCGCAAACTCGTCGACGGCGCCAACCACGGCATCAAGACCACGCTGATGCTGGACCTGCCGCCGAACCTGCCGCACGAGGTCGGGCGGTCGGCGCTGCGGCTGGTGCAGGAGTCGCTCACCAACGTCGGCAAGCACGCCGCCGACGCCACGGAAGCGCTGGTCCACGCCGAGGTCACCGGTCGCGAGCTGCACCTGTCGGTGCGCGACGACGGCCGGGAGAAGGCTCACCGACCGGCCGGTGGGTCGGGCGGCTACGGTCTGGTCGGCATGCGCGAGCGCGTCGCCCTGCTGCACGGCCGGATCACGGCCGGGCGCGGGCCCGACGGCGGCTGGCGCGTGGAAGCTTGGCTGCCACTCGAGGCGAACGGGGATGACGGGTGATCCGGGTACTGATCGCGGACGACCAGGAGATGGTGCGGATGGGCTTCCGCATGATCCTGGACGCGCAGGACGACATCGAGGTGGTGGCCGACGTCGCCGACGGCGTCTCGGCCGTCACCAAGGCGCGGGAGCTGCGCCCTGACGTCTGCCTGCTCGACATCCGCATGCCGGGCCTCGACGGCCTCGAGGTCACGCGGCAGCTTGCCGGCCCGGAGGTCACCGACCCGCTGAAGGTCGTGGTCGTGACCACGTTCGACCTCGACGAGTACGTGCACACCGCGCTGCGCAACGGCGCCAGCGGCTTCCTGCTCAAGGACGCCGGCCCGGCGCTGCTGATCGAGGCCATCCGCGCGGCCGAACGCGGCGACGCGCTCGTGTCGCCGCAGATCACCGTGCGGCTGCTCAAGCACTTCGACAGCGCCAACGGGCACAAGCGCGACGTGCCCCCGCCGTCCGAACCGCTCACCGCGCGTGAGCTCGACGTGGTGAAGGCCACCGCTCGCGGTCTGACGAACACGGAGATCGGCGCGGAGCTGTACTTGTCGCTGTCGACGGTGAAGACGCACCTGGCTTCGGTGCAGGGCAAGGTCGGAGCGCGCAACCGGGTGGAGATCGCCGCGTGGGCTTGGCGCAGCGGGGTTGTGGACTGAGTTTCTCGCGACGGAAAACGGGGGCCGGCTGGTGAGCCGGCCCCCGTTTTTCATGCTGGATCAGAAGAGCTGGCCACGCGCGGCGCCACCCGGGAAGGCGGCGTCGTGCAAGTTCGCGTAGTACGACAGCGGGTGCCGCGCGATGTCCTTCACCAGGGCCGAGTCGAGGCCGGTCGCGGTGCCGGACACGGCGAACACGCCCGCGGGCACGGTCGTGCCGATGAGGGGGACCACCACGGCGCCGTTCTTGCCGAAGTTGCCCTTGTGGATGTGGGCGAGCGTCGGCTGGAGACCGAACCACGCGAACGAGAACTGCACCTGCGTGCCGGTCGGGCGGACGAAGCCGACGGCGTTGGCCTTCGGGTCACCGGCCTTCGGCTCGCCCGGGGCGGCCTTGACCTCCTGGTTGCCGGACATGAACGCGTGCAGGCCACCGCCCTGCAGCAGCTTCAGCATGTCGACCGACGACCGCAGCGGGGTGAGCTGGCCGCGCACCGCGCCGCCGGGGAACTCCTTGGTGTGCAGGTTGAGGTAGAAGCCCGACGGGTTCTTGCGCAGACCGTCGGCCGTGGCCTGGTCGGTGATGGTGGCGGTGCCGGCCGCCGCGGTGACGGTGTCGGGCATCGCGGTGCCGAACAGCGGCACCTTCACGTCGCCGTTCACACCGGCTTTGCCTTCGTGGATGTGGCCCAGGGTGGGGGCGCTGATGCCCTTCCACGAGAACGCGTAGGTGACCTTGTTGCCCTGCACCTCGACGATGCCGGTGGCGCTGCCCTTCGGGTCGCCGACGGCGGGCTTGCCGGCGACCGGGACCTCGTTGGCGCCGGTCAGCTTGGCCTGCAGGAAGATCGGCTTCTGCTGGGAGCGCTGGATGGCCGTCGACAGGCTGGCCGGCGCCTTGGCCGGGGTCGAGGCACCCTGGCCGGACATGTCCATGCCCGGCATGTCCATGTTCATGCCGGGCATGTCGGGCGTGGTCGGGGTGCCGGGCATCGGGCTGGCGGTGGCGGTGACAGCGCCGAGCAGGCCGAGGCCGGCGGTCAGCGCGGCCAGTGCCGCGATTCGTGCTCGCATGGGGTTCGTCCTTTCACTTCGGATTCTCCAGCCGACACGGAATCCGGCGTTCGGTGGTTCAGGGGAAAATCCGGTTGAACCGTTTCGCCGCGCCCGCCGTGTCTCGTCCCGAATTCGACGTGAATCGGTGGAGGAGTTCTCATGCGTGTCTCGATCGTCCTGGCCGGTGCCGCCCTGCTCGGCACCCTCGCTGCCTGCGGAAGCACCGCGACCAGCGGATCTGCTTCCGCTCCCGAAGGTTCGTCACCGGCCTCACCGGCGTCGTCGGGTGAGGTGAAAATCGGCCAGTCCGGCCTCGGCCCCATTCTCACGGACTCCTCGGGAAGGACCCTTTATGCCTTCGCCGATGACATTTCGGGCACCAGCACGTGTGGCGACGATTGCCTCGCCACGTGGCCCGCGCTGACCGGCGACAAGGATTTCCACGCGGGCACGGGCGCGGATCAGAAATTGCTGACGGCGACCGAACGAACGCCGGGTGTCGAGCAGGCGAAGTACGGGAAGTGGCCGCTGTACTACTACGTCGGCGACCAGGGCCCGGGCGACGTCGACGGCCAGGGCGTGGACAACCTGTGGTTCGCCGTGGGCGCCGACGGCAAGCTGATCAAGAAGACACCCTGACCACAGCTGTCTGGGACGCCCGTACTATCTCCGCATGTCACACCGTTTCCACGCGCCCGTTGTCCTGCCCGCCGATCCCGCCTGCTCGCTGCTGCGCGACGCCGTCGTGGACGTCGACGACAGCGGCCGGATCTCGTTCGTGGGCCCGGTCGCCGAGGCACCCGAGTTCACCGGTGAGGTGACGCGGCTCGGCGGGATCCTGCTGCCCGGCCTGGTGAACACCCACGCGCACAGCCCCATGACGCTGCTGCGCGGCATGGGTGGCGACCTGCCGCTGCTGCGGTGGCTGCGCGAGATCATCTGGCCGGCCGAGGCGAAGCTGCGGCCCGAGGACGTGCGGACCGGCATGCTGCTGGGTTCCGTCGAGATGCTGCGCCACGGCGTCACGACCAGCGCGGAGATGTACTTCGAGGGCGAGCAGCTCGTGGACGCGGTGCTCACCACCGGCGGGCGCGTGCTCGTGGCGCCGCCGGTGATCGAGCTGCCGGGCATGGACTGGCGCACGTCGCTGGCGGCCATCGACCGCTGGATCGACACCGACGGCCTGCGCTTCGGCCCCGGCGACCGGGTCGAGCTGGGCTACGGCCCGCACTCCGCGTACATGCTCAACCCGGAGGGGTTGCGCGCCACCGCGGAATCGGCGGCCGCGCGCGGCGCGTTGGTGCAGATCCACGTGGCGGAGGCCGCGAACGAGGACCTCGCCCAGCGCAAGGAGTACGGCTCGGTGCCGGCGCTGCTCGACTCGCTCGGCGTGTTCGCCGGCCGCACCCTCGCCGCGCACTCCATCCACCTGTCCGACGAGGACATCGCGCTCTTCGCCGCCCGCGGCGTCGGCATGGCCCACTGCCCGGGCTCGAACGCGAAGCTCGCGTCCGGCATCGCCCGCATCAACGACCTGCGCGCGGCCGGCGTCGCCATCGGCCTCGGCACCGACGGCCCCGCGTCCAACGACGACATCGACCTGTGGGAAGAGCTCCAGCTCACGGCCATGCTCGCCCGCCTCGCCAACGACGACTCCACGGTCCTGACCGCCGCCGACGTCTTCGTCATGGCCACCCGCGGCGGCGCCGACGCGTTGGGCCGCACCGACATCGGCGCCCTGGAGCCGGGCCGCTGGGCCGACCTCGTCCACGTCGACCTCGACGACCCGGCCTTCGCCGCCGGCCTGGACGTGCCCGACGAGCAGCTGCTGTCCAACCTCGTGTGGGCCGCGGGTTCCCGCCGTGTGCGCGACGTGTGGGTCGCCGGCGAGCAGGTCGTCGCCGGCGCGGAGCCGACGCGCGTGGACCGCGCGAAGATCCAGGCGTCCGTCGCCGACACCGCGGCCCGGCTGCGCGCCTGACCTGTCAGCGCCCCTCAGTGCCGCTCAACGGGGGCGGAGGATCACTTCCGTCAGGTGTGCTTCCGGGCTCGCGCTCACCGCGGTGAGCACCGCCGTCGCCACGGAGTCCGGGCGGAGGAAGCGCGCCGGGTCGTACTCGCCGCCCTCGTGGGCGATGACGGCGCGCTGCATGTCGGTGTCGGTGCGGCCCGGGTAGACGGTGGTGACGCGCAGGTCCGGTTCTTCTTCGCGCAGCGCGTCGGCGAAGGCGCGGGCGGCGAACTTGCTCGCGGCGTAGGGGCCCCAGCCCGCGCGGGACGTCCGGCCCGAGCCGGAGTTGATCACGACGACGTGGCCGCGCGCGGCGCGCAGGGCGGGCAGCAGCAGGCGTGTCAGCTCGGCGACGGCGACGACGTTGACCTCGTAGTTCACGCGCCAGTCTTCGGCGGTGGCTTCGGCGATGGTGTTCAGCCGGGCGGCGCCGGCGGAGTGAACGAGGACGTCGAGGCGCTCGATCTGCGAAGCGGCGGCCGCCAGTGAAGCCGCGTCGGTGAGGTCGATGCGCCACGGCTCGGCGCCCGGCAGCTCGGCGGCCACCTTCTCGAGCGCGGCCTCGTCGCGGCCGCCGAGGAGCACGCGGTGCGTCGGGGCGAGCTGGTGGGCGACGGCGGCGCCGATGCCACGCGAGGCACCGGTGACCAGGGCGAGCGGAAGATCGGTCATGCGATCCACCGTAAGCGTCAGCAGGACGCCGCGACGCGGGGGTCGCGGTCGAACCGGATGCCCGTGCGGGTGAAAGATCCCGACAGATTGTCGACAAATCGACCGAAGGTCAACGGGCTCCGCGTCGAGATGAGCACGTCCTGCTCGCCCTGGCAGCGCAGCGCCTGCCGGGCGGCCTCGATCTCGGCCGGGGTGAAGACGTGCATCCGGCCGTCGGTCGCGACGTCGCCGTGGCCGGCGTCGGCGATCTCCCACGCGGCCGTGAGCCACTTCGAGTGCCCAGGCCGCCCGCCGGCGATCGACGTGGAGTGCGAGCCGAGGTCGCTGGCGAGGCCGTAGCCGTCGTGGACGCGCACGTCGAGCGACACCAGGTTGCTGATCGCGCCCATGCTGTCGGCCGCGAGCGTGACGTACGGCCGGTCCGTCGGGAACGTGTACCAGCGCTTTTCCCCGTAGCTGTACACGAGCACCGCCGGCGCGCGCGTCGCGTCGGTGACCTCGACGGCCGTGCGCATCACCGGCTCGCCCAGGAAGTCCGACGCCAGCACCGGGTGCTCGTGCCCGGTGACCCACGACCAGTACGCGCGCTCGTCGGTGACGCCGACAGCGGCGTGGTCGTTCGCGTACGGCACGCGCAGCCACCCGGCCGCGGCCACCGACCAGACGGCGACGCCCGCCAGCAGCGCGAACGTCTTGCGCGTCAGCGGCAGCGCCATCACCGGCAGGAGCAGCGCGAACAACGCGGGCAGCAGCATCCGGCCGTGCATGAAGTCGCCGCCGACGCGCACCACGTACGCGGCCAGCAGCACCGCGCCCGCCACCGGCGCGAGCGTGAGGATCCGCGACTTCCGGCTCAGGAACGCCGCGACCGCCAGCGCCGGGATCGGCAGCCAGAGGTAGTACGGGTCGACGAGGTCGAGCAGGTAGTCGAACCCGCGTGACCAGTTGCTCGTGCCCGCTTCCTTGGCCAGCGCGGTGTTCGGCACGAGCAGGCCGTAATAGCCCATGCGGAAGACCTGGTACGCCGCCGGCAACGCGATTCCGACGCCGAGCCAGCCGAGGCCGGTCCGCAGGCTCGGCCGCCGCAGCAAGACCAGCGCGGCGAACGCGACGATGCTGAACAACGCCAGGTCAGGCCGCACCAGCACCCCGAGGCCGATCACGAACGCCGTGGCCTTGGGCGCCTTGCCGCGCACGAGCAGCCACCACGTCAGGCCGATCCACAGCATCGCCAGCCCGGTTTCGAGGCCGGACGTCGCGAAGTCCCGGAACGGCGGCAGCGCGCACACGATCAGCGCCCCCGCCGGGACGACCGGGCCGTCGTAGAGGCGGCGGGCGCCGTCCATCGCTAAGAACAACCCACCGACCGCGCAGACCAGGCCGGTGCCGACCGACAGCCACTCCAGCGCCGGGCCCGGGATCGTGCCGAGCGCGGCCAGCAGCCAGGTCCACAACGGGCTGGTGCTGGCCTCGACCCGCTCGCCGACGTTGAACACGGGCCCGTGACCGGCGAGGATCTGCCGGACCGTGCGCAGGACGAGCAACCCGTCGTCCGACATCCAGCGGCGGCGCCACGAGAGGTACGCGTAGAGCGCCAGCGTCGCGAAGGTCAGCCAGGTGGTGGGGGACTTGAGCCACGTCGTGGGTGCCGCCACGGATTTCGTCGTGACGGTGGTGGCTGTGGTCATGGCCCCTCTCCCCGGTGGTCTTTTCCCAGTCTCGCATCCGGGGGAACGGGTGACTCGCGGCGCTGGTCGCGGCGATGCCGTGATTGTTTCAGTGCGTGGGTGCCGGACTCGCCGAAGGGGCCGGGGTTTCCGTAGGTGCCGGGGTTTCCGAAGGCGGTGGCGGAGTCGTGCTCGACGTCGGGGCCGGTGCCGGAGGCGGCGGGGGCGGCGGCGCCAGCCCCAGGTCCGCGTTGAGGTTCTCGTGCGTCGTCCCGCCGAGGGTGAACGCCGCCGTGCAGCCCGTGGCCGGGTCGACGTCGGAGTCGCGCGCCGCGTCGCCGGCGGCCTGCCGTGTCACGGTGAGCCCGTCCGGCAGGTGCGAGACGTCGAAGCAGACCTGGTAGGTCCCGTCCTTGCGCTTGTCGAACAGGTACGAGCCGTCGGCCGCGGTTTTCGTGGTGGCGAGGGTGCCGCCGGCGCCGTCCTTGAGCGTCACGGGAATGTCGGCGACGCCGGGCTCGCCGTCGTCCTGCAGGCCGTTGCGGTCGGTGTCGCGCCACACGCGGTCGCCGATCTTGTCGATCAGCGGCAGCGGCGTCACGGTGATCGTCGCCGTGGCCGACTGGTCGGTCAGCGTGCCGCTCGGCGAGGTGACGCCGGTGATCCGCACCTTGTTCACGTGGCCGGTGTCGTTCTCCGCCATGTTCGGGTGGTCGCAGGGCACGGCGTTCGACGCGCCGGGCGCCAGGCTGAACGCGGGCGGCAGCGACGAGCACCACGAGTCCTTCAGCAGCACGCCGGTCAGCGGCTGCGAGCCCGAGTTCGTGACGGTAGTGCGGTAGTGCGCGGTTTCGCCGGCGGGGATCGTGGCCGACGGGCCCCACTCGCCGGTCGCGGGGTTCTGCACCTCCAGCTTCACCGTGTACGCGGCGAGCTGCAGGTCTACGCAGTCCCACATCACCCAGTTGCGGTTGGTGGTCGCGAAGAACACCACCGACGTGGTCTTGTCCGGCGCCGTCTGCGAGGGGAAGTCCTGGCGCGAGAGCTTGCCGTCGGACTGCACGTCGTGCGTGACGTTTTGCGATTTCTCCAGCAGCGTGCGCCCAGCAGAATCGGTGAAACGCAGTCCGGTCGACTGGGCGTTGGCGCGGTCGGCCAGCGCGGAGCCGACGGAACCCGTCGCCGCCGAGAGCGTGTAGATGCCGCCCGGCGTCGCGGGCAGGGTCTGGGTGGCGGAGCTGGCACGGCCGTCGGGCGTCTGGATCTGCGCGTTGAGCGTGCCGTCGGACGCGTGCGCGGAGTTCGTGACGAGCTTCGGCACCTTGTCCGGCGGCGTGCTGCGCGGCACGGGCGCGGCAGGCGTGAACACATAGCCCGCCGGTGCTCCGTCGGGCGCGTTCGCCTGCTCCACGCTCGGGTTGGGGGCCACTCCGCCGCACGCCGAGGTGTCGGCCGCCGGCGCGGAACCCGGGAGGACGACGACGAGCGCGCCGGCCAGCACCAGGGTGCAGGCCGACGCGCCCGCCGAACGTCCGATCGCGACTTTTCCTGCCCGCCTCACCCACCGAAGCTATTACTCCGCACGGGTTCGGCGCAGTGGAAGCCACTCCAAAGAGTTACCGCACGCCGATGCGGCCGGCGAGCCCGAACCGGCCCTTCCGCCACACCGAGACGATGGCCGGCCGCGGCTGCGAGGTGCCGCCGTCGGGCCAGTGCGACGACGGGTTCGCCGAGCTCGCCGCGTTCTCACCGGGGTGCTGCACGGCCACGAGCACCAGGTGGTCGGTGACGACCGGCCCGCACGTCTCCGCACCGACCGGTACGGACAGGAACTGCTTCACGTGCCCGCGTTCGGGACCCGACACGGGCACGGAGAACAGGCCGTCGTTGGCGCCGAGCGTGTTGCCGTCGGTGGAGATCCACAGGTTGCCGTGGGGGTCGAACGCGACGTTGTCCGGGCACGAGATCGGGCTGACCTGGCTCTTCGGAAAGCCGCCGAAGTAGGTGTCGGCCGTGGCCGGATCGCCGCAGACCAGCAGGAGCCGCCAGGCGAACCGCGTCGACGCCGAGTCGCCGCGCGCTTCTTCCCACTCGAGCACGTGGCCGTTTTTGTTGCCGACCCGCGGATTCGCCTCGTCGACGCCCGCCTTGCCGGCCGCTCCGCGGTCGGTGTTGTTGGTCAGCGCCGCGTAGATCCGGCCGTTCACGGGGTTGGGCTCGATGTCCTCGGGCCGGTCCATCTTCGTGGCGCCCGCCTTGTCGGCGGCCTGGCGCGTGAAGACGTACACCTCTTCGGCGGTAAATCCGTCCACAAACGACTTGTTGCCGCTCGCCAGCGGGATCCACTCGCCGGCGCCGTCGAACTCGCCGTCTTCCGGGAGCTTTCCGGTGCCGTCGATCTCCGCGGCCGGGCTGTCGCCGGTGAACTTCGCGACGTAGAGCGTGCCGTCGTCCAGCAGTGCCGAGTTGTGGCGGCGGGCCAGGGCGGACGTGCCCTTCTTGTACTTGCCCTTCGACACGAACTTGTAGATGTACTCGAAGCGCTCGTCGTCACCGGAGTACACGGCGACGCGGCCGTCGGCGGTGATCTTCACGTTGGCGGCCTCGTGCTTGAACCGCCCGAGTGCGGTGTGCTTGACCGGCGCGGCGTGCGGGTCGTTCGGGTCGATCTCCACGACCCAGCCGAAGCGGTTGGGCTCGTTGGGTTCGCGTGGCACGTCCCAGCGCTTGTCGAAGCGTTCCCACTTGCGCGTGCTCTCGCCGGTGCCGATCACGTATCGCTTGAGCCGCGCGGCCTGCGTCGGGTCGGTCACCTTGTCGGCGTTGGCGAAGTACTGGTGGAAGTTCTCCTCGCCGGAAAGCACGGTGCCCCAAGGCGTGACGCCGCCGGAGCAGTTGTTCTGCGTGCCGCGCACGCGTTTGCCCGACGGGTCGGCCGACGTCTTGAGGTACTTCGAGCCGGCCGCCGGGCCGCGGACCTCGAAGATCGTGTCGAGCGTGATGCGGCGGTTCAGCGGGCTGGGCACGGTGCGCAGCCCGCCGCCGATCGGGTCGCGCAGCGTCTGGACCACGGACAGGCCGTGGGCCGCCCACGCGATCTTCACCTGCTCCTCGGTCGGGTTGGCCGGGTCGTACTGGTCGGCCGGGAACAGGTGCACCTCGGTGGTGTACTCGTGGTTGACCACGAGCAAGTTGCGCAGCCCCAGGGAATCCTGCGGGATCAGGCCGACGAAGTCGTTGTTGTAGCCGAACTGCTTGGCCTGCGCGGCCGCGGTCTGCGCGTGGAAGTCGAACTTCGGCGCACCCGGTGCCACGGCGTCTCCCCAGCGGATGACCACGTGCTGGTCGTAGCCCTCGGGGATGCTCACGCGGTCGAGCTTGTTGGGCGCCACGGCGTCGAAATCGGTGCCCGGCACCGGACGCGGGTGACCGCCACCGTGCCCGCTGTGGCCGCCGGGGTGTCCGCCGTGGTGGGCCGGCGAAGCCGCGGCCGCCGTGCCCGACAGCGCGGCGAACCCGCCGGCCGCAGCGGCCATCACGGCACCGGCCTTGAACACGCCACGCCGCGAAACGCCCTTCGCGACGTCACCGAAGTACTCATTGTCCGTGGGGTTCGGCGCTTCGTGCGCGCACGCGTTGCCACAGCGGTATTCGCAGGTCAGGGGAGAACGCCCGCCGGGGTGAGTGGCGAACAGGGGCAGCAGCCGCCCGCGTTCCGTGGACACAGGGCCTCCAGGTCGCTTCAGTAAGGGAACAAAGCGACCATATTCG
Source organism: Amycolatopsis sp. DSM 110486 (assembly GCF_019468465.1). NCBI lineage: Bacteria > Bacillati > Actinomycetota > Actinomycetes > Pseudonocardiales > Pseudonocardiaceae > Amycolatopsis > Amycolatopsis sp. DSM 110486. The sequence continues at coordinate 3,628,230 of NZ_CP080519.1, forward strand.
GCCAAATCGGATCTTCAGGTGAACAATAGATGTATTCGACGGGGGTTCAGAGTTCCTCTTCGCCCACCAACGCGGCTTCCTTCGGCACCTCGTGCGGGTCGGTTTTCTTCTCCCGCAACGACAGCAGCACCGCGGCGATGACACACAGCGCGGCCGCGATCACGAACGGCCCCTGCTCCCAGCCCAGCCAGTCGGCGACGTGCCCCACGAGCGTGGCCGCGACGGCGCCGCCGAGCCACCGGCAGAAGTTGTAGCCCGCGCTGGCGACCGGGCGGGGCGCGTTGCTGATCGACATCGCGGTGCCCGTGAACAGCGTGTTCAGCAGCCCCGAAACCAAACCCGAGAGCACGATGCCGATCACCACGACCGTCTTGTTCGGCACGGCCAGCACCAGCATCAGCACGGTGTAGCCGACCACGGCGAGCGCGGCCGCATGCCGTTCACCGAACCGAGCGGCGAGCTTCGGTGCCAACGCGACGCCGGCCACCGCCACGCACAGGCCCCAGCCGCAGAAGATCAGCCCGACGGCGATCGCGCTCCAGCCGAGAACGAACGGCGACCAGGCCAGCACCGCGAAGAACGCCGCCGTGTACAGCGCCGACGCGACCGAAGTCCGCAGCAGACCCGGGTGCTTCAACGCGCGGATCGGGTCGAGCAGCTTGATCGGCTCGCGCTTCTCATGCGAATCGCTCTTCAGGAACACCGAGCACAGCACGAGCGCGCCGGCCATCAGCACCGCGGTGCCCAGGAACGGGCCTCGCCACGAGATCGTGCCGAGCAGCGCGCCCAGCAGCGGGCCGACGGACAGCCCGACGCCCAGCGCCGCCTCATACAGCAGGATCGCGCCGGACTGCCCGCCCGTGGCGGCGCCGACGATCACCGACAGCGCGGTAGCGATGAAGAACGCGTTGCCGAGGCCCCACACCGCGCGCAGGCCCACAAGCTGCTCGATCGAACCGGCCGCGGCGCACAGCGCGGTCGCGGCGACGATCAACGTCAGCCCGACCAGCACGGTGCGCTTCGCGCCGAAGCGCGCGGACATCGAACCGGTGAACAGCATCGCGATGACCTGCACGCCGAGGTACGACGTGAACAGCAGCGTGACCTGCGACGGTGACGCGTTCAGGCCCTTGGCGATCGACAACAGGATCGGGTCGACCAGACCGATGCCCATGAACGCGATGACCGCGGCGAACGCCGTGATCCACACCTGCTTGGGCTGACCCTTGATCGCGTCCAGCAGGCTCGAGTGGTGCTCAGCGTTCATCGCTGATCAGTTCCTCCTCCGGGTTTTCGGGTGACTCCTTCTTGGGTTGATCAGCCTTCGGTGCGTCACTGTGGAAATCGCTGATCAACTTCGTGAGGGCGGGCAACGCGGCGTCGATCGCGGCCCGCTCGGCGTCGTCGAGCACCATGAGCCGCTCGCGCAGCTGTGCCTCCCGCGCCGCGAGCAGCTCGGCGTAGAAGCGCTCGCCCGCCTCGGTGGCTTCCACGAGCACGGCCCGGCCGTCGTCGGGATCGGGGCGGCGGCTCACCATGCCGAGGCGCTCCAGCCGGCCGACGACGTCGGTCATCGAAGGCATCCGCACGCCTTCGAGCTGCGCGAGCCGGCTCATCCGGCTCGGGCCGCCGCCCACGAGCTCGGCCAGCACGGACCCCTGCGTGAGCGTCAGCAGCTGCGGGGTTTCGCGGCGCACCAGGTAGTACAGCCGGAACACGACCGGCCGGAGCCGGTGTGCGAGGTCGACGATCGGGGAAGTCACTTAGCCAGGCTAACAAATTTAGTTAGGCTAGCGAAGTAATTCGCCTCACAGACTAGGCTGCAGGCATGGACGCGGTGATCTTCGACCTCGACGGCGTGCTGGTGGACTCGGAAAAAACGTGGGACGAGGTGCGCCGCGCGGTGGTCGCGGAGCACGGCGGTACCTGGTTACCCGAATCGACCAGAGAACAGCAAGGGATGAGCACCCCCGAGTGGGCTGCCTACCTGGTCGGCACGCTCGGCGCGCGGCTGACGCCCGACGAGATCGCGCGGGCGGTGATCGACCGGATGGCGCAGCGCTACGCCTCGGGACCGCCCGTGATCGACGGCGCGCCCGACGTGGTCCGCGCCGTCGCCCGCCGCTACCCGGTGGCGATCGCGAGCTCGTCGCCGCCGGTGCTGATCCAGGCGTTCCTGCAGGCGTGCGACCTCACGTCGCTGGTGCCCGTCGCGGTGTCGAGCGAGGAGGTCGGCGCCGGCAAACCCGCGCCCGACGTCTACCTGCGCGCGGCGAAGCTGCTGAACGTGCCGGCCGCGCAGTGCGCCGCCGTGGAGGACTCGACCAACGGGCTGAAAGCCGCGCTGGCGGCGAAGATGGCCGTGTATGCGGTGCCGAACCCGCACTTCCCGCCGGACCCGGCCGTGCTGGAGCAAACCACCGCCGTAGTTCGCGACATCAACGAACTCCCGGCGGCGCTGGACCTCTAGACACCGAGAAGGGCTCCCCGGAACACCGAGGAGCCCTTCTGCCGGCGAGAAAAGCGCGTCAGCGCTCCAGCTCGCCGCGGATGAACTTGTCGACCGCGTCGCGCGCGGTGGAGTCGTCGTACTGCTCCGGCGGCGACTTCATGAAGTAGGACGACGCCGACAGGATCGGCCCGCCGATGCCGCGGTCCTTCGCGATCTTCGCGGCGCGCACGGCGTCGATGATGATGCCGGCCGAGTTGGGGGAGTCCCACACCTCGAGCTTGTACTCCAGGTTCAGCGGCACGTCGCCGAACGCACGGCCCTCGAGGCGCACGTAGGCCCACTTGCGGTCGTCGAGCCACTGCACATAGTCCGACGGTCCGATGTGGACGTTGCCCTTGCCGAGCTCGCGGTCGACCTGCGACGTCACCGACTGGGTCTTCGAGATCTTCTTCGACTCGAGGCGCTCGAGCTCCTTCATGTTCAGGAAGTCCATGTTCCCGCCCACGTTGAGCTGCATCGTGCGGTCGAGCTGCACGCCGCGGTCTTCGAAGAGCTTCGCCAGCACGCGGTGCGTGATCGTGGCGCCGACCTGCGACTTGATGTCGTCACCGACGATCGGCACGCCGGCGTCTTCGAACTTCTTGGCCCACACCGGGTCCGACGCGATGAACACGGGCAGCGCGTTCACGAACGCCACGTTGGCGTCGATCGCGGCCTGCGCGTAGAACTTGTCGGCCTCTTCGGAGCCCACGGGCAGGTAGGAGACGAGCACGTCGACCTTCGCGTCGCGCAGCGCGCCGACGATGTCGACGGGCGCCTCGTCCGACTCCGAGATGGTCTCGCGGTAGAACCGCCCGAGCCCGTCGTAGGTGTGCCCGCGCTGCACCGGCACGCCGAGCGGCGGCACGTCGGCGATCTTGATCGTGTTGTTCTCGCTCGAGAAGATCGCCTCGGACAGGTCGTGGCCGACCTTCTTGGCGTCGACGTCGAACGCGGCGACGAAGTCGATGTCGCTGACGTGGTACTCGCCGAACCGGACGTGCATCAAACCGGGCACGCGCGTGCCGGGATCCGCGTCGCGGTAGTACTGCACACCCTGGACCAGCGAGGAGGCGCAGTTGCCGACGCCCACGATGGCCACCCGAACGCGGCGGTTCTCGCCCATGCCGGTTTCTCCTTCAATCCGTTACTTCATCTGCAGGTCTGGCCGCGACGTTGCGGCCCGAGCGGCGCGCCCTCACTCCTGCGGGCCACGCTGCTCGGCTTGTTCGTGCGCGATCAGCTCGTTGAGCCAGCGCACCTCCCGCTCGCTCGACTCGAGTCCCAGCCGGTGCAGCTCGCGGGTGTAGCGGTCGATCCTCTCCTCGGCCCTGGACAGCGCCTCGCGCAAACCCTCGCGACGCTCTTCCACGCGACGCCGCCGGCCCTCCAGGATCCGCATCCTGACGTCGGCCGGTGTCCGCGAGAAGAACGCCAGGTGGACGCCGAACCCCTCGTCGTCCCAGGTCTGCGGACCCGCGTCACCGAGCAGCTCGGCGAACCGCTCCTTGCCCTCGGCGGTGAGCTTGTAGACGCGGCGGCCGCGCCGGGACCAGGCCCGGTCGTCCGCCTCGTCGAGCTCCTCGACGAGGAATCCCGCCCGCAGCAACCGACGCAAGGTCGGGTACAGCGAGCCGTACGAGAACGCCCGGAACATCCCGAGCGTCTCGTGCAAACGCTTGCGCAGCACGTACCCGTGCATGGGGGCCTCGTGCAGCAACCCGAGGATCGCGAGTTCGAGCACACCGCACCCCCTTACGGGAACAAACCGCAGCGGCCGCCGTTGCCCCAGTGGTTGGTGGGACCTACTGGGGCGACCGCCTCCGTCAACCTACTCGGCAACTATATCGCGCCGATACATCGAAGTGGCGGAAGTAACCCCAGGAAGTGGCCAGACCAGGGCGAACGTCACCAGAGAGTTATCGAATTTCCGGCGTGTCCGAATAGTCGCCCTGGGTGGCCTCCCGCAGGGGGCACTGCACACACAGGAAGAGCCCGTACTCTGTTCCTCGTGCTTACCCAGCGGCAGGTCGTGGACTACGCCTTGCAGCGCCGTGCGCTGCTGGCCGGCGTCCGCTCCGGACGCGTCGGCGACCATGAGGTGTGCGACGCGACCCCGTACCTGCTCCGTGCGGCGAAGTTCCACGGCAGGCCGGACGACCGCGCCTGTCCGATGTGCCGCCGGGCGCCGTTGACCCTCGTGTCGTGGGTCTACGGCGACGAGCTGAAGCACGTCTCGGGATCGGCGCGGACACCCGACGAACTGGCCCGCATGGCGGGGCTGTTCGGCGAGTTCACCGTCTACGACGTAGAGGTGTGCCGGACGTGCCACTGGAACCACCTGGTCCTGTCCTACGTCCTCGGCACGGGCGAGCCCCAGCCCACCCGGCCGCGGAGGACAGCCGGCCAGTGACGAGTACCGAAACCGCTGCAGAGCACAGGGCGGCGCGCACCGGTTCTTCCCGAACGCCGGCGCCGGCAGTCTCGCCCTCGGAGGCCCATTCGTGAACGACGATCGCAACCGCTCCTGGCCCGGCCAGGAGCCAGATGCACCTCGCCGTGCCCAATGGCCGGAGGAAGAACCGGGTCCCGCCTGGCCGGGCGAGGACGCCCCCCGCCGCCCGCAGCGGCAGGCCCCGCCGCGACGCGGCCCCAACGGGGGCGCGCAGCGGCAGCCGCGTGGTGCCACGCCCGAGTGGCCGAGCGGAGACGAGCCGCGTGGTGCAGACCGCCGTGGTCCAGACCCGCGCGGTGCGGATCCACGCGGTTCAGGTCCTCGCGGTCCGCGTGGTTCAGACCCACGTGGTTCAGACCCACGTGGTTCGGATCCACGCGGTTCAGATCATCAGTGGCCCGCGGACGAGCCCCCTCGCCGTCCCCAGCGGCCGCCGCAGCGTCCCCAGCAGTCCCAGCGCGTGCCGAACGCCAACGGCCAGGGCGGCATGCCGCCGCGCCGGCAGGCTCCACCGCCGCCACCGGGGCCGAACGGTCCCGCCGCGAGCCCGCCGCAGGGTTTCCGCCAGCCGGGCCCGCCCGGACCCGGTCGTCCAGGCCGCAACCCGTCCGGCCCCGTCCGCCGTCCGCCGCAGGGCCGGCCGGAGCCGCCGCCCCCCGCGTACCCCGACCGCGAGCCGGACCTGATCACCCACGCCGCGCACAACGGCACGGAGTTCGGCTACGACCCGTACGACGACCGTTACGACGATCGGTACGACAGCTCCGAACACCCCCAGTACTCGGACGAGGACGACTTCGAGGACGAAGGCCCGGAGCTCGACGAGAACGGCAAGCCGATCAAGCCGCCGCTCACGCCGAAGCAGCGCAAGAAGCGCCGCTGGAAGATCATCCGGCGAGTCGCGTACGCGTGTGTGGGTCTGTTCGTCGTGGTGCCGGCCGTCGCTTTCGTGATCACGTACTTCCTGGTGAAGGTTCCTTCCCCGCAGGACGTGAAAGCGTTGCAGAGCCAGCCCATCACGTTCTACTACGCCAACAATCAGGTGATGGGCCGCAGCGTCCCGCCTGGCGGCGACCGCGAGCTGCTACAGCCGAACCAGATCCCCGACGTCGTGAAGCACGCCGTGTACTCGGCCGAGGACAAGACGTTCGAGACCAACTCGGGCTTCGACGTCAAGGGCATCCTCGGCGCGGTGTACAACCAGGTCACCGGTGGTACCGGTGGTGGTTCGACCATCTCGCAGCAGTACATCAAGAAGGCCACGGAGAACGAAGCCCCGACGCTGACCCGTAAGTGGACCGAGCTCGCGAAGTCGTTCAAGCTCAACAACGAAGAGTCCAAATCGGACATCATCACGGGCTACCTGAACATCGTCTACTTCGGGCGCGGGGCCAACGGCATCGCAGCGGCCGCGAAGGCCTACTACGGCAAGGACGTGAGCCAGCTGTCCCCGTCGGAGTCGGCGCTGCTCGCCGGCCTGATCCAGCTGCCGAGCAAGTCGGAAGACCCGGCGTACACCCAGAAACGCTGGACCTACGTGATGGACCAGATGGTGGCCAACGGCTGGCTCTCGCAGGCCGACCGCGCCGCCGCGACGTTCCCGAAGCTCATCCCCAAGAACGCTCAGGCCAAGGAGAACGCGGGCACGCTGGACTACTTCATCCAGCAGCGCATCCTCGACGAGCTCGAGGCCAAAGGCTACGACCAGGACAAGCTCTACGGCAGCGGCGCGAAGATCTACACCACGATCGACCCCGCGGCGCAGCAAGCGGCGGTACAAGCCGTGCAGGACAACATGAAGGGGCAAACCGACGACAAGCTCTTGGGGGCACTCGTCGCTGTCGACCCGAGAACCGGCGGGGTCATCGCGTATTACGGTGGCCCGAACGTCGTGAAGGACGATGCCGGCAAGGACACACTCGGGCAGGACCGCGCGAACCAGGCAAGAAACCCCGGCTCGTCGATGAAGGCTTACGACCTCACCGCGTTTCTCAAGATGGGCAAGGGCCTCGGCGAGACCTTCGACGGTTCGAACAATCGGATGCTCGGTGGCCGCATCGTTCGCAACGCGGGTGAGAGCGCCAGCTGCGGCAAGGAGTGCACGGTCAAGAAGGCCATGGAGGTCTCCGCCAACACCGTGTTCTACGACATGGTGTTGAACGTGACCAAACCCGCGCCCGTCGCCGAAGCCGCGAAGGAAGCCGGGGTGCAGCCGGCGCCGGAGGGCAAGGCCAAGCTCGGCATCAACGACGCCAACATCGCGCTTGGCGGTGGTGAGACCGTAGTGACGCCGGAGGACATGGCAGCCGGGTATGCGACCTTCGCATCGGGCGGCATCTACCGCGAGCAGCACTTCGTGTCGAAGCTCACCAACTCGCAGGACGAGGTCGAGTTCGACGACACGACGCTGCAGGGCAAGCCGGCGTTCGACCCCGACGAGCAGAAGACCCAGCAGATCGCGGGCAACGTCACCGACGCACTCGAGCCGGTCATCAAGGAGTCTCACCTGAAGTGCCCGACCGGCCACGAGTGCGCGGGCAAGACCGGTACGCAGCAGTACACGCCATACGCCAAAGACCCGAAGTCATGGGCTGACCGCAACGCCCAGACCTGGATGGTCGGCTACACGCCGTCGGTGTCGGCGGCTGTCTGGGTTGGCGGCGACGGCAACTGGCCGCTACACGACGACAACAACAAGCCGATCTTCGGTGCCACGATCGCGGGCCCGGCGTGGCAGGAGTTCATGGACACCTACCTCAAGAGCAAGCCCGCCGAGAAGTTCCCGAAGGTCGACCCGATCGGCAAGGACGCGGACACGGTGACTCCCACGAGCCGCACCAGCAGCTCGGTGACCACCACGTCCAGCCCCACCACCACGCAGTCGACCCCGACCACGACGTCGAGCACCACGTCGTCGAGCGAGACGACCACGTCGGAGCCCACCACGACCAGTCGCCCCGGCGGCATCTTCGGCGGGGGCACCGGCAACGGCGGTGGTCCCGGGCGCAACGGCGGTGGCGGCGACGGCGGAGGCGGGGTCGAGGTGACCCCACCACCGAGACAGCCAGGCGGGTAGCACGTACCGAAGGGCTCCTCTCCGGTCAGGAGGGGAGCCCTTCGTCGTGTGCCGGACCCGCAACCCCGGCTCGAAGTGACCCAGCCGACATCGCTGAGCCGCCACCCTGGGCGTAGTTTTGTCCGGTTCACACCGCGCCGGGGCCGTTACCCAGAGATACGTCCCGCCGGTCGAGTGAACCGACCCCACCCGCGGTGCGTCCCCTTGTGGAGAGGGGATCTGCGCCCGCAGCACGCCCGCGTCCGAGAAGAGGATCCGCACGTGAACGACGACCGCAACCGCTCCTGGCCCGACCGGGATCCCGATCCGCGGCGTCAACCACCCCCTGCCGGCCGGCAGGGGCCACCACCGTGGGCCCGCAACCAGCCGCAGGGCGGCGCGCCTCGCACGCCCCCGCCGGGCAACCCGGCGCAGCCCGGCCAGCCCGGTCCCCGGGTGCCCCCGAACCGGCCCGGCACCCCGCCGCCCGGCTTCCGTCAGCCGCCTCCCGGCGCGCGCCGGCCAGGCCCGCCGCCGCCCGGACCGCGGCGTGAGCCGGAGCTGATGACGCACCACGTGCACAACGGCACCGCCAACGACCGCTACGACGCGGGTTACGACGCCGACGGCCCGCTCGACCCCGACGACGTCTACCCAGACGAGCCAGAGCTCGACAAGAAAGGCCGGCCGGTCCTCACCGCCGCCCAGAAGAAGAAGCGGCGCTGGAAGATCATTCGGCGCAGCGTCTACGCGTTCGTCGGCGTCTTCATCGTGATTCCCGCGATCGCGTTCGTGATCACGTACTTCAGCGTCGACGTGCCTTCGCCGCAGAGCGTGGCGTCGAGCCAGAACCAGGCCGTGACGTACCTCTACGCCGACGGCTCGCCGATGGGCAAGGACGTGCCGGCGGGCGGCAACCGGCAGATCCTCACCTCCGACCAGATCCCCGACATCATGAAGCACGCCGCCATCGCGACCGAGGACTCGTCGTTCGAGACCAACTCGGGCTTCGACGTCACCGGCATCCTGCGCGCGGTCTACAACCAGGTCACCGGCGGCACCGGCGGTGGTTCCACGATTTCCCAGCAGTACATCAAAAAGGCCACCGACAACGACGCGCCCACGCTCACCCGCAAGTGGACCGAGCTGGCGAAGTCGTTCAAGATGAACCAGACGTACTCGAAGCAGGACATCATCACCTCGTACCTGAACATCATCTACTTCGGACGTGGTGCGTACGGTGTCGGCGCGGCGTCGCAGGCCTTCTTCCACAAGGACGTGAAGGACCTCAGTTTCTCCGAAGCGGCGCTGCTCGCCGGGCTCATCCAGCAGCCGGGCCGGTCGGAGAACCCCAAGGTGGCAATGGACCGCTGGAACACCGCGCTCGACCGCATGGTGGAGAACCACTACATCACCGCGGCGGACCGCAAGGCGGCGCATTTCCCCACGCCGGTCCCGCTGTCGGAGGACAAGGAAGACTCGAGCGCGCCGTACCGCTTCATCTCCGACCAGGTGAGGGCGGAGCTCGAAGCCCACGGCATCTCGAGCGACCAATACTACTCGGGCGGCTACACGATCCAGACGACCATCGACAAGAAGGCGCAGGACCTCGCCCAGCAGGCGGGCGCCGACGCGCTGGCGAAGCAGTCGGACAACCGGCTTCTCGACGCGCTCGTGGCCGTCGACCCGAAAACCGGCGGCGTGCTCGCGTACTACGGCGGGCCCACGACCATCGATGTCAACGGCCAGAAGCAGAAAGCCCGTGACTGGGCCGACACCCCGCAGAACCCCGGTTCGTCGATGAAGCCGTACGACCTCACGGCGTTCCTCAAGATGGGCAAGGGGATCAACTCGACCTTCGACGGCCGCAACAACCGCGAGTTCGACGGGCGCATCGTGCGCAACGCCGGTGACAGCGACAGCTGCTCGGAGCAGTGCACCGTCGCCGAGGCCATGAAGATCTCGGCCAACACGGTGTTCTACGACATGGTCCTCAACGTCACCAAGCAGGGCCCGGTCGAGCAGGCCGCCGAGGAAGCCGGCGTGAAGACCAAGGACAACGGCGGCAAGTCGGTGATCTCCATCGCCGACAACAACATTTCCCTCGGTGGTGGCGGCACCCAGATCACACCCGCGGACCAGGCCTCGGCCTACGCGACGTTCGCCGGCGACGGCCAGCAGCGCGACCGGCACTTCGTGCTGAAGGTGACGAACTCGCAGAACGAGGTGGCCTACGAAGCCCAGGCGCAGCCAGCCAAGTCGGCATTCGCCGACGGCGACGCCGACCTGAGCAAGCAGATCGCGGGCAACGTGACCAAGGCACTGCAGCCCGTGATCGGCTTCTCGAAGCTCAAGTGCCCGACCGGCCACGAATGCGCCGGCAAGACGGGAACGCAGCAGCACACGAAGCGCCCGGGCGAGCCGGCTTCGGCAGCGAACGCCAACGCGCAGACGTGGATGGTCGGTTACACGCCTTCGGTTTCCGTGGCGGTGTGGGTCGGCGGCAACGGTGACCTCGACCTGCACGGCAAGGGCAGCACGCCGATCTTCGGGTCGACCATCGCCGGCCCGTTGTGGCAGAAGTTCATGACCACCTACCTCGCGGGCAAGCCAGCCGAACGCTTCCCGCAGGTGGATCTGATCGGCGACGCGGCCCCGCCGTCCGGTCCGCCGAGCGACCCGAACATCCCGCCGTCGGACATCACGCCGACCGACAACCCGAACGACCCGAACAACCCCGGCGGCGGCGACGGCAACAACCCGGTGAACCCCGGCGACCCGAACGGCCCCGGTGGCCCGGGCGGCAACTTCCCGTCGTTCCCCACGCAAACGCCGAAGCCGCCGAAGCACCCGCCGTCAGGTGACCCCACCGACACGGGGGATCCCGGCGACACGGGCGTTCCCAGCGAATAGTCAGGGCGTCGCAAGAGAAAAGGCTCCCCCCATCCGGGTTTCCGGACGGGGGGAGCCTTTTTTCGCGCCCGCAAAGGAAAAGCGGGGGAGGCCGCGAGCTCGGCACTGGGGGTTGCCGAAGTCGCGGCGAGCTACTCGAGCGTCATGACGCGGCCCTCGGCGCCGGAGCGGTGGGCGGCTTCGATCACGCGCAACGCGGCCACGGAACCGGCCGGGTCCACGGGGAACGCCGCTTCGCCACGCAACGCGTCGCGCACCTGGGCGTAGAAGTCCTCGTAGCGGCCGACCTCGGTGGGCACGATCTCGGTGTGGTCCGTGCCGTCGTCGACGCCGAGGGCGCCGGCGTCGGCCTCGGGCTCGACGCCCCAGCCCTCGTCGCCGGGGCGCAGGCCGTCCTTGATCTGGGGTTCCTGCACGTCGAGGCCGTACTTGGTGAAGGTGGCGCGGTCGCCGAGCACGCGGAACCGCGGGTTGCGCGTGGCCGCCAAGGCGGAGGCCCACAGGTGCGAGCGAACTCCGTTGGCGTGGTGCAGCGCGACGAACACGTCGTCGTCCACCTGCACGCCGGCGCGGCGGCGGTCGACCTCCGCGTAGACCTGCGTGACCGGGCCGAACAGCTGCAGGGCCTGGTCGACGATGTGCGCGCCGAGGTCGTAGAGCAGGCCGCCGGCCTCGGCGGGGTCGCCGAACTCGCGCCAGTTGTCCTTGATCTTCGGCACCCAGCGGTCGTAGCGGGACTCGAAGCGGAACACGTCGCCGAGCCGGCCGGACTCGATCACCTTGCGCACGGTGAGGAAGTCGGAGTCCCAGCGGCGGTTCTGGAAGACGGTGAGGCCGACACCCTTGGCCTTCGCCGCCGCCACGACCTGCTCGGCCTCGGCCGCGGTCGGCGCGAACGGCTTGTCCACGACCACCGGCAGGCCGAGCTCGACGGCGCGCAGCGCGAGCGGCACGTGGGTACGGTTCGGGGTGCTCACCACGACGAGGTCGAGGTCGCCCGCCTGGGCGAACAACGCATCGGCGTCGGGCACGATCTCGGTGCCGGGGTACTCCGCGCGGGCCTGAGCGGCGCGTTCCGGGTTCGCCGTCACGATCGCCGCGGGCACCAGACCCGGCGTCGAAGCCACCAGCGGCGCGTGGAAGACGCGGCCGCCGATGCCGTAACCGAGGATGCCGACTCGCAAGTCATCAGCCATGCCGCCCATTAAACAACACTGTTGCGTAACTAGCCAGTTATTCGAGAGGATCTCCGGATGGCCGAAACCGGAGTCAACCTGCGCGGGCTGCGCCGCTTCAACAGAGCGCTGCTGCTCGGTCACATCCTGCGCGCGGGCGGGCTCAGCCGCGTGGAGCTGGCCGAGCGCACGGGGCTGACGCAGCAGGCGGTGTCGAAGATCGTCGCCGAGCTGCTCGAGACGCAGCTGCTCGACGTCGAGCGCCAGGCCGCGGCCGGCGTCGGCAAGCCGCGCACGCAGCTGCGGATCCGGCCGTCGGCGAAGTGCGCACTCGGCGCGCAGCTGGACCGCGACGGATTCCTCGTGCTGCGCACGGGACTGTCCGGCGAGGTCGAGGACACCGTGGAAGGTCCGCTGCCCGTCGGCTTCACGCCCGAGCAGGCCGTGACCGCGGTGGTCGGCGCGACGCGCAAGCTGCTCGCCGACGTCGACCCGGCGCGCGTGCTGGGCCTCGGCGTCGGCGCGGTGGGACCGCTCGACCACCGCGAAGGCCGCGTCCGTGACGCCACGAACATGCCGGGCTGGCACGACGTGCCCCTTCGCAACCTCCTCGCCGAGCGCACGGGACTGCCCGTGACGCTCGACAAGAACACGAACGCCGCCGCGGTCGCCCACACGTGGCCCGACACGCCGGAGACCGCCACCGCCGTGGTGCTCGTGGGCACCGGTATCGGCGTCGGGCTGCTGGTCGACGGCAACGTCTACCGCGGCCCGCGCACCAACGCCGGTGAGTTCGGCCACACCACGATCGCGTACGACGGCCCGCGCTGCGCCTGCGGACGGCGCGGCTGCGTCGAGATCATGCACCGCTCCGCGGCCACCCCCGCCGAGGCCGCGCGGCTGCTGGGAATCGGGCTCGCCGACCTCGTGCAGGTCCTGGACCTGGAGCGGATCGTGTTGTTCGGCCGCGCCATCCGCGCGGAGCCCGACGTCTACCGAGACACGGTGGCGGCGCAGCTGAGCGAGCTGCTGCCGGTGCCGCACTGGCAGCGCATCGACGTGGAGCTGAGCGACCTCGGGGAGGAAGCCGTGGCCCTCGGTGGGGCTTTCGAGGTGCTTGCCGGGTTCTACTCCGACCCTAAATGACAGGCGCCTGACCTGCGGGCAGATAGCATCCGCGACGTGCCCGACCAAGCCACCGCCGAAGAGCCGGACGCGGCTCCCCGCACGCTGACGCCAGCGGAGCGGATCGTGCCGAGCTGGAACGACCCGCTGGCCGCCGCGGCGACGAGACCGATCGGCGGGCCGCTCGGCGAACACGCGGCCGTGGGCCGGCATTGGTTCTGGTCACCGCAGCGCGTGGGACTGGGCCTGGCGATCCTCGCGCTGGTGCTGTGCTGGTTCGGCAAGGCGTCCTGCATCCAGCAGTACCAGGACTCCACTGGCGCCAGCCAGCTCGACTGGCGTGCGGGCCGCCCGTTCGTCGCGATGTGCTACTCGGACATCGTGCCGCTCTACAGCTCCGAGCGGCTCAACGACCCGAAGACCTTCCCGTACGTCTCGTCCTGGCAGGAGGACACACAGACGGCGGACAACCAGACCCGCTACATGGAGTACCCCGTGCTCACGGGCCTGTTCCAGTGGGTCAACGCGAAGCTCGCGGCGGGCTGGCTCTCGGTCGCGAACTCCGGCTGGCTGCCCAGCGCGCTGCCGGTGGCGATCTACTTCAACATCTCCGCGTTCTGGCTCGCGCTCGCGTGGCTGATCACGGTGTGGGCGACCGGGCGCACGATGAAACGCCGGCCGTGGGACGCGGTCCTGGTGGCGATCTCGCCGCTGGTGCTGGTGCAGGCGTTCACGAACTTCGACGCCATCGCCACGGCGTGCACCGCCGCGGCGATCCTCGCGTGGTCGCGAAAACGGCCGGAGATCGCCGGCGTGCTGCTCGGGCTCGGTGCCGCGGCGAAGCTGTACCCGTTGCTGTTGCTCGGGGTGCTGTTCGTGCTCTGCCTGCGCGCGGGGAAGCTGCGCGCGTGGGGCAGAACGGCGGCGTTCACCGTGCTCACGTGGCTGATCGTGAACGTGCCGTTCATCCTCGTGGCCACGCACGGGTGGTGGGAGTTCTTCCGGCTCAACACGTTGCGGCCGATGGACCCGGACTCGCTCTACAACGTCATCTCCTACACCACGGGCTGGACCGGCTTCGACGGCGTGCTCCAAAAAGGACAGACGCCGGCGATCCTCAACACCGTGATCGCCGTGCTATTCCTGCTCTGCTGCGCCGGAATCGCGTACGTCGCCCTCACCGCGCCGCGGCGGCCGCGCTTCGGCCAGCTCGCCTTCCTCGTGGTGGCGGCGTTCCTGCTGACCAACAAGGTGTGGAGCCCGCAGTACTCGCTGTGGCTCGTGCCCCTGGCGGTGCTCGCGATCCCGCGCTGGCGGCTGCTGCTGAGCTGGATGGTGATCGACGCGCTGGTGTGGGCGCCGCGGATGTTCTACTACCTCGGCATCGACCACAAGGGACTGCCGGAGGGCTGGTTCCTCGGCACGGTCGTGGTGCGCGACCTCGCCGTGGTGGGCCTCTGCGTGCTGGTGATCCGCGAGATCTACCGGCCGCGCACGGACCTCATCCGGCTCGCCGGAGACGACGACCCGGCCGGCGGCGTGCTCGAACGGGCGCGTGACCGCGTGAAGTTCGCGGGCTTCAGGAAGCACCGCCGGGCTGTGCCGACGGTGCCACCCGTGCCCGAGTCCTAGGCGGTCTGCTTGCGCAGGAAGGCGATGTCGGCCGCCTGGCCCTCGCTCGGCGTCTCCACGACGACGGGCGCGCCGGCCTTGCGAACGACGTCGGCGAGCAGCTCGGGATCGATGGTCCCCTCGCCGCCGACGATGTTGGCGTGGCGGTCGCGGTTGGAGCCGAACTCGTCGCGCGAGTTGTTGAGGTGCACCAGGTCGATGCGGCCGGTGATGGCCTTGACCTTCTCGACGGCGTCGGCCAGATCCCAGCCCGCGGCGTAGGCGTGGCAGGTGTCGAGGCAGAACCCGGCGCCGAACTCGCCGACCTCGTCCCACAGGCGCGCGATCACGTCGAGCTCGCGGGTCATCGCGTTCTCGCCGCCCGCGGTGTTCTCGATGAGGATCGGCACGGCGAAGCCGCCCTTGTCCGCTTCGCGCTCGAAGAGCTTGCGCCAGTTGGCCAAGCCCTCGGCGACGTCGTCGCCGGCGCCCACGTGGCCGCCGTGCACGATGAGTCCCTTCGCGCCGATCACGGCGGCGCCGGTGGCGTGCTGCGCGACGTTCTTGCGCGACGGGATGCGGATGCGGTTGTTCAGCGACGCGACGTTGATCAGGTACGGCGCGTGGATGAACACCTCGACCGGCGACTCCTTGATCGCGTCCCCGAACGGGTGCGGTTTCGGAGCCTTCCACCCCTGCGGGTCGGACAGGAAGAACTGGACGACGTCGGCTTCTCGCTCGGCTACGGCGGCCAGCGGATCGTCGTCGCGGACATGGGCGCCAATCTGCATGAGAGCACGCTACCCCCGGGTGAATCCGCACCTGACGCCCCAGTTGGTGACGCTCGTGGAGTACCGTGAGCGCGTTCCGTGATCCAGTTCGGGCCGTCGGAGGGGTTTTGCATGGGGAAGCACGCCGCCCGGATCACCACGTTGGGGATCGCCGTCGCACTGCCGGTTCTCTCGGCCGCGCTCGCGCTCCCCGCCACGGCTTCCGCGGACCCGAGCCCCACGCTCGACGGCGACTGCTCGGCCACGCTGCAGAACGGCAAGACCGGCAAGGGTTTGTCACTCGACGCCGGCGCGCCGCTCAACGCTCCGAACCGGCTCACCGTCGGCCTCGACTCGAAGGCCAAGCAGGCCGACGGGAGCAACCCGCTCTTCACGCTCCCGGTGGGCGATGTCGTGCGCACGCTGGGCGTCGGCGAGGTGCCGGCGGTCGGTGACGCGGCGGCGAACAGTGTCTGCCCGCTCGCGCAGAACACGGCCAACAGCGTCGGCAACGCCACGGGGAGCCTGGTCGGTGGCGTGACCGCCCCGGTTGTGACCCCGCCCGGAGACAACCCTCCCGGTGACAACCCGCCGGGCGACAATCCCCCCGGTGGCACCCCGCCCGGCCAGACGCCTCCCGGCAGCACTCCGCCGGGCGCCCCCGGCAGCAGCCTCGACCCGGTGATCACCGGCTCGGGCGACCTGTCCGGCCTGGACTCCATCGCGGGCATCTTCACCAACGCCGCCATGCTGCCGTCCGGGCTCGTGCAGGCGCCGCCGGTGATCACGCAGGTCATCCCGGGTCAGCTGCCCGCGGACCAGGTGCCGACCGTCGACGCGAAGAAGTCGGGCACCGCCGAAGCGCTGCCGGCCGTGACGCCGCCGGCGAAGCTGCCGATGCTCATCGCGGTGCTCGCGCTGGCCATCGTCGCGGCGGCGCTCGTGCGCGCGTGGCTGCGCCGCAAGACCGCCTGATCGACACGGGCGGTGACACCCGCTTCCCACCCGAATGCCTGACATCGGTGGCTGAGCGGGCGTCACTCGTTCCCGTTACCGTCGTTGTCCAGGGGAGACAGGTTCAGACCGAACGCGGCGGAGGGCTCGATGGCCAGGCAGCACCGCACACGCAGGGCCACCGCGCTGGGAGCCGCCGCCTTCGTGCTGGCCGGCTCGGCCGCGCTCGCCGCGCCGAGTACGGCGTCCGCAACGTCCACTCCGACGACCATCGTGACCCAGTGCGGCTCGACGATCACCGCGAAGCCCGGGGACACGGTCCAGGTCAAAACGCTGCTGGGGCTGCCGGTCGACCTCGGTGTGGTCGGCCAGGTCTCCGGTGTGCTGACCGGCGCCGTCAACTCGGTTCTCGGTGCCCTCTGCAAAGTCACGGTGAACGTGGTCAACACCGTCGTCGCGCCGGTGCCCGTGGTCGGCGCGCCGGCCGCGGGGGCACTGAACCAGACCGTCGCGGGGACCACGAACACCCTGCAGCAGGGCGTCGATTCGACGCAGCGCGCGCTGACGGGCGGGGCGCCCGCGCAGCAGAACCCCGGCAGCCCGCAGCAGCCGCCGGCGACCGGTCCCGGCGCGCCGCAGGGTGGCACTCCCGCCGGCCAGACGCCGATCCCGCCGGTGAACAGCCCGTTGCTGCCGCTCTCGGGTGGTGGCGGCGGTCTCGCGTCGCTGTTCCCGGGCTTCGCGAACTTCTCGAACTTGCCGTTCAGCACCGGCTACGCGCCGATGCGCGACTACAGCGACATCCCGATGGCGATGGCCGGGCTGTTCTCGCCGTCGCCCGCGCTGCGCTACGGCAGCCAGATCCCGGGGTACGCACCGCAGTACGGCCTCTCGAACCCGGGTCAGCCGTCGGCCGGGAACGCGAGCGTGCAGAACGCGGGCGAGGCGCAGGCGTTACCCCCCACCGGGGATAACCACGCGAACGGGTTGGATTGGCCCGTGCTGGTGGCAGTTCTTGCACTCTCCGGAGTCAGCGCGGGCCTGGTTCGCACCTGGGTCCTCCGCCGAATGGCCGCTGCGAGTTAGGCCGACTCACCAGTATCTTTTCGGGGTCCCATTCGTTTCACCAGTCGCGATGGTCGACGCCCGAAGACCCTGGAGGACAGCGCTCGTGCCGAAGAACCCCACCTGGCTGAGAACTCGGCGCATACTCAGCGTCACCGCGCTGGCGGCCCTGGTGACCGGCGGCGCGTTCCTCGGCTCGGGCACTGCTTCGGCCGCCACGACCCTCGCCAACCAGTGCACGGGCTCGGTCAGCGGCAGCATGGGCGACACCGTCGCGTTGCCGGGCTCCTCCGTCAGCGCGCTCGCGAAGCAAGCCGCTGCTTCGAAGCAGCAGACGCTGCTGTGGATCATCCCGCTCAACGGCGTGAACCCCGATGGCGTCGCCAACGCACTGTCCGCGAAGACGCTCACGGTCGGCACCGTGCCCAGCTCGTCGGGCGGCGCCATCGACGGCAAGAGCATCGGCAACGCCGTCGGGCAGGCACTGCAGGGCAACGCCGCACTGGGCTACAGCGCGGACACGAAGAAGCAGGTGCTCGACGCGATCACCAGCTCGGTCACCTCGAACTGCGGCCTGACCACACTGGCCACGAACTACACGCCGCCGACCTCGTCGTCGACGCCGCCGAGCAGCAGCTCGCCCTCGACCAGCACCTCGCCCTCGAACTCCGAGGGCGGCCCGCTCGCGAACCTGATCCCCGGATCCGCCGGCACCGCGCCGCAGCGCGACTACAACGGCATCCCCACCGCGACACCCGGCACCGCCGTCGCCCCCGGCATCCGCTATCCGGCCAACGGCACGCTGCCCGGCTCGGCCGCGCCCGTGACCGGCGGCCAGGACACACAGAGCCAGGGCCCGGACGTGCTCAACGCCGGCAACGCGGAGTCGCTCGCGACCTCCGGCGGCGCGTCCGACATCCAGCTGCCGATGCTGCTCGCGGTGATCGTGCTGGCGGGTGTGACGGCCGGGCTGGTGCGCACCTGGGCGCTGCGCCGGGCCTCCTGACAGCTCTGTCGGTACCCCCAGGTAGTCTTACCTGGACAAACCCTCCTGCCACGGACAGTCCGTGGCCGCGAGCCCATAGGAGGTGAGTGGTTATGTCACGCCATTACGAGGTAATGGTCATCCTGGACCCCACGCTCGACGAGCGCACGGTCGCCCCCACGCTGGACAACTTCCTCAACGTGATCCGCACTTCGGGCGGAAGCGTCGAGAAGGTCGACGTCTGGGGCCGCCGTCGCCTGGCGTACGAGATCAAGAAGCACGCCGAGGGCATCTACGCGCTGCTCGACCTGAACTCCGACTCCGACGCGGTCAAGGAACTCGACCGTCAGCTGTCGCTGCAGGAGACCGTGCTGCGCACCAAGGTCATGCGCCGCGAGGTCAAGCGCGCCGCGGCCAAGCCCGTCGCCGCCAAGGCCTGAGCCGAAGGGACGTCCCCGTGGCTGGAGACACCGTCATCACCGTGATCGGAAACCTGACCTCCGACCCGGAACTGCGTTTCACCCCGTCCGGCGCGGCGGTCGCGAACTTCACGGTCGCGTCCACCCCGCGCACCCTCGACCGGCAGTCCGGCGAGTGGAAGGACGGCGAGGCGCTGTTCCTGCGCTGCAACATCTGGCGCCAGGCGGCGGAGAACGTCGCCGAGTCGCTCACCCGCGGCGCCCGTGTGGTCGTGCAGGGCCGGCTCAAGCAGCGGTCCTTCGAGACCAAGGAAGGCGAGAAGCGCACCGTCGTCGAGCTCGAAGTCGACGAGATCGGGCCCTCGCTGCGGTACGCCACGGCGAAGGTCAACAAGGTCAGCCGCGGTGGCGGCGGTGACTTCGGCGGCGGTGGCGGCGGCGGTGGCAACCGTGGAGGCGGCGGTGGCGGCGGCATGCCGGCCGACGACCCGTGGGGCTCCGCGCCCCCCGCAGGCGGCGGTGGCGGCGGCGGTTTCGCCGACGAACCCCCGTTCTGATCTCGCACTTTTACACCTCAAGATTTGAATCCAGGAGAAGACAGTGGCCAAGCCACCCATCCGTAAGCCCAAGAAGAAGGTCTGCGTTTTCTGCAAGGCCGAGAAGAAGGGCCGCCCGGAACTGATCGACTACAAGGACACCAACCTGCTGCGGAAGTACATCTCCGACCGCGGCAAGATCCGTGCCCGTCGCGTCACCGGCAACTGCAGCCAGCACCAGCGTGACATCGCCATCGCGGTGAAGAACTCGCGCGAGATGGCACTGCTGCCCTACACCTCGACCGCTCGCTGAGGAGGCTCGTCATGGCGAAGATCATTCTCACCACGGACGTGGCGAACCTCGGTGGCCCCGGCGACATCGTCGAGGTCAAGGACGGTTACGCCCGCAACTACCTGCTGCCCCGCGGCTACGCCATCGTGGCCAGCAAGGGTGCCGAGAAGAACGTGCGCACCATCCAGCGCGCGCAGGAGTCCCGGCGCATCCGCGACCTCGACCACGCCAAGGAAATCAAGGCGACGCTCGAGGGCCTCGGCGCCATCCAGCTGACGGGCAAGGCGGCGGAGGGCTCGAAGAAGCTCTTCGGCTCCATCACCGCCGGCGAGATCGTCGACGCGATCAAGGCCCAGGGCGGCCCGCTGCTCGACAAGCGCGTCCTGGACCTCCGCGACCACATCAAGACGGTCGGCAAGCACTCCGTCAACGCCCGCCTCCACCCCGACGTGAAGGTCGACGTCCGCCTCGAAGTCAAGGCGACTTCGGTCTGACGGTTTCAGTTGCTCCAGCAAAGCGCCCTCGGGTCTTTCCCGGGGGCGCTTTGCTGTGCGTGAACCATCCATTCGGGCGACCCACAAGATCGGTTCCGGCCTCCGCGCGAGGTCTTCCGAACCCGAGCGGGAACCAACGGCCGTGCGTTACCATCCAACCTGCTGATCTCGCCGTTTGGGGAGCGAGAGGTAGCCCAAGGGGGTAACGCCGATGACCGAAGTTCCACCCACTCCGCCGATCAAGGTCGGCAGCTACGGAACCGGCGGCGGTTACCAGTTCGATGACGACGAGGTCGACGGCGTCATCAACCAGTGGCAGGCCCTGGCTGACAACCTGCAGACCGACCTCAACCGCGCCACGACGATCTCCAAGGTGACGGCACCCGCGGACGAGTTCGCCAGTGGCGATTTCGTCAAGGGCGGTGCGAACCCGTCGGGGCAGACGCTGCTGGACCAGCACGATCGTATGGTCAAGTACGTCAACAACTTCATCACGGCGCTGAAGGCGGCTAAGAACAAGATCACGGTCGCGGAGCAGCAAGCGCGCGACAACATCAAGACTGGAGCCTGAGTCCCGCATGATCTCCCGCACCGTTCGCATCGCCGCCGGAACCGTCGCTGCGCTGGCCGCTCTCACGGCATGCAGCGGTGAGAGCAGTGGCGGTACCAGCCCCTCGTCTTCAGCGCCGGCGAGCAGCCCGGCAGCGGGGTCGGGCCCGAAGGTGCCGGCGGCACTGCCCACCGACGTACTGCTGAGCGACCCGTGCAGTGTGTTGACGGCAGACGGTGCCACCCAGGTCGGGCTGGCATTGCCGGGCAAGAAGGACACCGGCAGCAGCCAGCTCACCGGGTGCATGTGGAAGTCGACCCGCAGTGAGCAGAACTCCGTCGCGGTCTACCCCTTGCCGCAGAACAAGGGCGGCATCAGCGACATCTACGACCAGAAGGATCAGGACGTCTACTTCCAGCCGGTGTCGATCGACGGCTATCCCGGCGTGTTCGCCGACATCCACGACGGCCGTCCCGACGGCGGCTGCACCCTCTGGGTCGGCGTCACCGATCAGCTCGCGGTGTCCGTGATCTCGGCGATCAACGTGGGCGACAACAAGAACAACCCGTGTGCGATTTCGCAGAAGTTCGCGACCGCCATGGTCGGACACCTCAAGGGTGCGGCGTGATCGAGCACCTGAACACCTCAGAAGGAGTGGCTCATTATGGGGAATGATGCCAACACCATGGGCAAGGAGCTCAAGGGCATGGCGATCGGCGCCGGGTACGGCGCCGCGATCGGTTCCGTCGTTCCCGGTGTCGGAACCGCGGTGGGCGCCGGCGTCGGCGCGATCGCCGGTGGTCTGGTGGGCCTGTTCAGCGGTGGTCCCGAGGCGCAGCAGCAGTCAGCGGACCTGGGTGGCCGCTCGATCGACGCGTACTCGATCTACCAGAAGATCCACGCCGGTGACCCCGCATCGCTTGAGAACGGCTCGAAGGCCGCCGGCGAACTCAAGACGGTGCACAGCGATCGTGTCACCGAGATCGACAACCTGAACAAGAAGATGGACACTGCCTGGCAAGGTGGCGGCGCGACGGCCGCCCAGGCCGGTGCCCACCCGCTCGGCATCTGGCTGCAGGACTCGGCCGGCAACCTCGGCAAGAGCGACATGTACCTGGGCAACCAGGTCGACTGCTTCCACACCGTCAAGTCGAAGGTCCAGGACCTCCCGAAGGACCCGCCGTCGGCCGGTTTCCTCGACGGGATCAACCCGCTGAGCGACAAAGACGACGAGATCAACCAGTACAACGACAATTCGAAGGCGAACGTCCAGGCTTACACGGCCTACTTCAACGCGTCGAACAGCAACGCCCAGCAGCTGCCGCAGTACAGCGCTTGGCAGGGCAACAATTTGTCCGACGGCGGGGGCGGAAACAACTTCGGTGGTGGCGGCGGAGGCGGCAACTTCGGTGGCGGCGGAGGCGTCGGCGGGGGTGGAGGCGGCAGCTTCAACCCAGCCAACATGCCGAAGTTCGACGCGAAGCCGACCGACTTCACGACCGGCCACAGCGGCATCAACGATCCGAACAATCCCAACAACACCGGCATCCCGACCGGGACGTACACGCCGCCCGGTTCCGACAGCACGACCGCGCAGGGCTTCACGCCGTCGTCGTTCGACTCGAGTGGGTTCGGACCCGGCGGGGCCGGCGGGTTCGGGCCGGGTGGCGGCGCCGGGGGCTTCGGGCCCGGCGGTAGCGGCGGCGGGTTCGGCGGCGGCGGCGCCGGTTCGGGTGCCGTCGCGGGCTTTGGGCCCGGTGCGTTCGGTGGTGGCTTCGGGGCTGGTGGTGCGGCGTCCGGTGCCGCGGCCGGGCTCGGCGCGGGCGAAGGCGCAGCCGGTGCCGGTATGCGCGGCGGCGCCATGAGCGGCGCGGCCGGGAAGGCCGGTACGTCCGGGATGGGCGGCATGGGCGCGGGCGGCGCCAAGGGCGGCAAGGGCACCGAAGACGAGGAACACCAGACCAAGTACCTCGTCGAAGAGGATGCCAACGAGCTCTTCGGCACCGACGAGCTGACCGCGCCACCCGTGATCGGTGAATGAGGCCCCACGACGTGATCTCTCTCGACCAACCGACGAAATTCACCATCCCGACGCTGTTCACCCTGATCCGGCGTCGGGGCGGTGAGCCTCACCAGACCATCGCCGACATGGCGACCTTCTACGACCCGGTGGCGGAACGCCGGATCGACGAGGACGTCAACGCGGTGCTCACCGACCTCGGGCTGATGGGCCCGCGCGGCATGGACCGCGATCTGCTGGCGCTCATCGAGTCGATCTGCCACCCGCAGATCGAGTACTACGGGTGGTTCGACGGGCAGTTCGACGACGGCAGCCCCTCGAACTACGCCGTGCTGGTCGGCAGCGGCAACGGCGGCGGCTTCGCGCTGCTCCGGGTCATCGGAGACCAGACGGTCACCGTCGTCCGGCAACGGCCCGATCTGCTGCTCCCGACGTTCCTCGACATGATGCCCGCAGGCCAGGGTGCATCGGGGCAGCCGTTGGTCACCAGCAAGTCCGAGTTCGACAGTGGCCGCGCGGCGGGGTCCGAGGATGTGTCGCAGCGTTCGATCATGCAGACCGGGCCCGGGCGGAACGAGGCGCTCGCGCCGTTGAAGGAGATTCAGCGGATCCTGAAGGCACCGCGGACTGGGGCAGGGTCGTTGTACGTCGCGACGCGGCCGAACGGGGGGCGGCGCCGGCGGATTCCGAAGCCGATCAACTTCGTGGACACCGCCGAGGGGCGCTGGCTGATGGAGGAGCGGCCCGGGCGGGACGATTCGCTCGTCGTGTTCACGCCCGGTACGCCGAAGGCGATCGGGGATCGGTTGCGGACCGCACAGAGCGCGTTGGGCTGACCCGTCAGAGCGCTACTCCGGGTGGGGTTTCGAGTGCGGCACGTTCAGATTGCCGCCAGGTGAACCCCACCCGGTTTTTGTGTTGCGACCGGCCTACCAGCGTGTTCTCACTCAGCGGTTACTCAGAGCGCCGAAACACCGGTGCGCCGCCGGCGCGGCTGCTCGTTCAGCCCACCGTGTCCCGCCTCTACGCTCCGTAGCATTCATCCACAGGCATGTGTGCACGCGCCCGGGCGACACGCCGAACGACGCGCCACGCGCGACACGCCGGACGAGTTTCGACAAAGTTCTCCACAGTCTCTACACAGGCCTTGACCTGGGGATTCCTTGAAGCTGATCAGTACTGTCCCCAACTTGTCCACAGCGTGGCGGCTGCCTGTGACTGGTTACCTCCAGTCGTCCACAAGTTATCCACAGGACGGTCAACACCCTGAATTGCGCTCGTCCGTCCCGGGGATCTAGCGTGCCCTCTCGGCCAGCACTCACGGTGGCGCCCGGCGTGGCAAGTCATCGGTGAGGGGACGCCAGTCCATCATCAAGAAGGGCCCGGCGGTTGGGCTGGGAAAGTCGGAGAGGATCCGGCATACTCGAACAGGTGTTCGCACGAGGAGAGCTCGCGCGGCACCGTTCGACACAGGACGTGACGAGTGGCAGGGGATGACCGCGGCTTAGCCCGCCGGTCGAGGAGGTGTCCGGGGCGGTGGCGCTGACCGACGACCGCGGTCCGATGTACGACGCGGACTCCGACCCGGGGCCGAGTGACCCGGGTCCGGGCGGGTTCGACCGGCAGCCGCCGCAGGACATGGCGGCGGAGCAGTCGGTGCTGGGCGGCATGCTGCTGTCGAAGGACGCGATCGCCGACGTGATCGAAGCGCTCGGGCCCGGCGACTTCTACCGGCCCGCGCACCAGGCCGTGTACGACTGCATCCTCGACCTCTACGGCCGCGGCGAACCTGCCGACCCGATCACGGTGTCGGCGGAGCTGGAACGCCGCGGCGAGCTCGGCCGCGTCGGCGGCGCGCCGTACCTGCACACGCTCATCGCAACCGTCCCCACCGCGGCCAACGCCGGGTACTACGCCGAGATCGTCGCCGAGAAGGCGGTGCTGCGCCGGCTCGTGGAGGCGGGCACGCGCATCGTGCAGTACGGCTACGGCGCGGCGGCCGCCGACGGCGCGAACATCGACGAGGTCGTCGACCGCGCGCAGGCCGCCATCTACGACGTCACCGAGCGCCGCACCAGCGAGGACTACGTCGCGCTCGAAGACCTCCTGCAGCCGACGATGGACGAGATCGACGCGATCGCGTCGCGCGGCGGGCAGTCGCGGGGCATCCCGACGGGCTTCGCCGACTTCGATGAGCTCACCAACGGCCTGCACCCCGGCCAGATGATCATCGTCGCCGCCCGCCCCGGTGTCGGTAAGTCGACGCTGGGCCTCGACTTCGTGCGATCCGCGTCGATCCGCCACGGCCTGACCAGCGTCGTCTTCTCGCTGGAAATGAGCCGCACCGAGATCGTGATGCGCATGCTGTCGGCCGAGGCCAAGATCCGCCTCGCCGACATGCGCGGTGGCAAGATGTCCGACGACGACTGGACCCGCCTGGCCCGCCGCATGAGCGAGGTCTCGGAGGCGCCGCTGTTCGTCGACGACTCCCCGAACATGACGATGATGGAGATCCGTGCGAAGGCCCGCCGGCTCAAGCAGCGCCACGACCTCAAGCTCGTGGTCGTCGACTACCTCCAGCTGATGACGTCGGGCAAGCGCGTCGAGTCGCGGCAGCAGGAAGTCTCGGAGTTCTCGCGGCAGCTCAAGCTGCTCGCGAAGGAGATCGAAGTGCCGGTCATCGCGATCTCCCAGCTCAACCGTGGTCCGGAACAGCGCACCGACAAGAAGCCGATGCTGTCCGACCTCCGTGAGTCGGGCTCCCTGGAGCAGGACGCCGACATCGTCATCCTGATCAACCGCCCCGACGCCTGGGAACGCGACGATCCCCGCGCCGGCGAAGCCGACCTGATCCTGGCGAAGCACCGTGCCGGCCCGACGAGCACGATCGTCGTCGCGCACCAGCTGCACTACAGCCGCTTCGCCGACCTCGCGCACGACTAGCCCCGCTTTGTCCGACGCGGCCCCCACCTTCGGCGACGTGCGACTGCGCGCCTTCGAAGACCGCGACGTGGACATGATCATCGACTTGTCGACCGATCCCTACATCCCGACCATCGGGTCCCTCGTCGGCAACTCCAACCGGGACGACGCCCGCGCATACCTCAGGCGACAGCACGACCGCCTCGACGCCGGGCTGGGCTACGCGTTCTGCGTGGCGTCCGCGAGCACCGACGAAGCGCTGGGCACGATCGGCCTGCACCTCACCGCCCTCACCGCCGGCCGGGCGACCGCGGGGTACGCCATCGCCCCCGCCCACCGCGGCAGGGGGCTCGCGCGGCAGGCACTCACCGCGCTGACGTGGTTCGCCTGGTCGATCCCGGACCTGCACCGGATCGAGCTGTACATCGAACCGTGGAACGTCGCCTCCGTCCGCACGGCCGAGGCCGCGGGCTACGAGCGCGAAGGTCTGCTCCGCAGCCACCAGGAAATCGGCGGCCGGCGGGTGGACATGCTGCTGTACGCCGCGATCAAGCCGGCTGACCAGCCAAGGTAGCCAGGTGGTTCAGCTGGGACGCGAAAGGTTCGGCGCCCGGGCGGTCAGGGTCGATCACCCTGCCACTGTGACTCTCGGCGGTCAGCGGCCAAGAGCCTCGTAGTTCGTGATGAAGCTCGTCAGCAGGCGCGCGAACGTCGCACGATCCTCGGCACTCCACGGCGACATCGCCTCCGCGAAGACAGTCCTGCGGAACGTGTGCAGCGCGTCCAGCCGGGCGCGGCCGGCCGGGGTCAGCGCGAGGACCGTGCGGCGGCCGTCGGATTGGTCGGCTTCCCGCTGCAGGTCGTCCTGGTCGACGGCGCGGGCGACGAGACGGCTGGCGCGAGGCTGGTCGACGCCGAGCGCCAAAGCGAGCGACGTGACGGTGGCCGGATCGCCACGGTCCGCGAAGTCCTCGACGACGTCGAGCAGTTCGATCACCGGGTCCAGGGCGTGCTGGCCACGGCCACGGGCGATGCGCGTGAGAGCGCGGCGTTGCTGGCTCCGGCGGATGGCGATCATGGCGTGCTCGACGTCGGCCACCGGGTCCGGCATGGGTGTCCCCTCACGGAAATACATGTACCTTTACATGTAGTTGCTCTTCAACATAGGGAGTATCCATGAAACCCATCGGCTACTGGCTCCGGCACAACCACGAGTTACTCGAAAAGGCCTTCGACCAGCCGCTCGGCGCCTACCACCTCACGCGCCGGCAATGGCAGGTGCTCAACGCGGTCGCGCAAGGGGCGCACACCATCGAACAAGTCGACGAAGCGCTGAAGCCCTTTGTCCCAAGAAGGCAGCATGGCCCGGCACCTCGGCGAACTGCACCACCGAGGCTGGCTCACCCCGGACCACCAGCTCACCGCCGAAGGCCGGCAAGCCCACCAAACGATCGAGGCCGACGCCCGAACCTTCCGCGCTCGAGCCACGAACGGCATCGACGAGCAGGACTACCTCACCACCGTCCGCACCCTGGAACGAATGGCTGAAAACCTCACCTGAGGAAATATCGCCGGGCCACAAAGCGTCGCGTACTGTAGTAGTTGAAGTTTCAAACACTTGGAGGCACGCATGGCCCGCACCCCGGTTCTCTACCTCAGCCACGGTGCGCCGCCGCTCGCGGACGACGCGACGTGGACGCGGCAGCTCGCCGGCTGGTCCGCGGACCTGCCGAAGCCCCAGGCGATCCTCGTCGTCTCGGCGCACTGGGAGGAGGCGCCGCTGACGCTCGGGGCGACCGAGACCGTCCCCCTCGTGTACGACTTCTGGGGCTTCCCCGACCGCTTCTACCAGGTGAAATACGCCGCACCGGGCGCGCCCGAGCTGGCCGCGAAGGTGCGCAAGCTGCTGCACTCGACCACGCCCGTGCGCGACGCGCCGGACCGCGGCCTCGACCACGGCGCGTACGTGCCGCTCGTCGAGATGTACCCCGGCGCCGACATTCCCGTCTTGCAGGTCTCGATGCCTTCGCTCGACCCGCAGGTGCTGTTCGACCTCGGCCGCAAGCTCGCGCCGCTGCGCGACGAAGGCGTGCTGATCATCGGCAGCGGCTTCTTCACCCACAACCTCAGCGCCATGCGCGAGACCGACGGCACCGACGGCACGCCGCCGCAATGGTCCACCGAGTTCGACCACTGGGGCGACGAGGTCATCAACCAGGGCGACGTCGACGCACTACTCGACTTCCAGCACAAGGCGCCTGCCGCCGCCGTCGCGCACCCGCGCATCGAGCACTTCGCACCGCTGTTCGTCACGCTCGGCGCGAGCGAGACGACCGGCCGCACCGTGATCGACGGGTTCTGGCACGGCCTCGCGAAGCGTTCGCTCGAATTTTCCTGACGCACAAAGAAAACGGGCCCGGAAGCTGGCTGCTTCCGGGCCCGTTTCGGGATTGGCTACATGCTCACTTCTTGAAGAAGCCGGTCACCTTCGCCGCCAGCTGCTGGATCATCGCCAGGGGCGAGGAGTCCATGCCCGACAGCGCCGGGACCTGAGCCACGGGCAGCGCCGGGACGGCGGGCAGCGTCGGCAGAGCCGGCAGACCCGCGGTCGGCAGCGCCGGGACACCCGACGTCGGCAGCGTGGCGGGCACGCCCGGCAGAGCCGGCAGCGCCGTCACGGCGGGGAGCTGCTGCAGCGTCGGCAGGTTCGCCTTCACCGGGAGCTGAGCCGGGACGGCCGGCATGTCCGCGCGCTCGCCACCGAAAGGCAGACCCGGCAGCTGCACACCGCTACCCAGACCCGACACGGTCGGCAGGGAGGTGGCGCCCTTGAGCTGGCCCAGCTCGTTCAGGGCCGACAGCCCGCTGACCGGCAGGTCGGCGCGCTCGGCACCCGGCAGCATCGCCATGGCGGGCAGGCCCGGCAGAGCACCGGCGTCCGGCAGGGCCGGCAGACCCGGCAGCGCGGGCAGACCCGGGGTGGCACCGGCGGCCGGCAGCGCCGACAGGGCCGGCAGCGCGGGCAGCTGAGCCGCACCGAGCTCGTTGCCGAGCGGGGTGTCGATCGACGGCTCGGACACGACGGTGTTGTCGGTGCCCTCCGCGGTCGCGGTGCCCAGCAGCTCCAGCGGGACGCCGAAGACCGGGACGTTGACCGGCAGGTGGTGGTAGAAGTTGTAGCCCGAGAGCGCACTTCCGTCACCGTCGGTGGTGGGGGTGCCACCGTTGGTCGCGGTGATGTTGTTGTCACCGGTCGCGTGGGCGACACCGGCCGCGGAAACGGCGTTGGTCACCACGTGCGGCACCGCGCTGACGGGGATGTCGAGGATGTTGCCCGAAACCGAGCCCTCGAGACCCGACGTGGTGTCGTCACCGGCAGCGGTCACGTCCTGCGTGTTGGTGCTGTCGGCGGAGGACACGCCCGCCGCGGAAACCGAGTCCGCCACGACCGGGACGGCCGCCAGCGGGTCGGCACCGATGACGTTGCCCGCCACCGCGCCCGCGTCACCGTTGGTCAGCGCGGAGCCGCCCGCGGTCGACGCGACGTCGTTCGAACCGGCCGCGTGGCCCAGCGCCGCACCCGCGACACCGGTGCCCGACGGGTTCACCGCACCGGCGACCGGCGCCTTGATGATGTTGCCGGCGAGGCCGCCGCCCTGGCCGTCGGTGCTGGCGTGGCCGCCCGCGGTCGAGTCGGTCAGGTTGTCGGCCTGCGCGGTGCCGATGCCGGCCACCGCGCCGCCGATCCCGTGGCCCTGGACGGGCAGCGAGACCGGGGCTTCGATGATGTTGCCCGCGCCCGCGCCCTTGGTGCCGGTCGCGTGCGTGTCCCAGCCGGCACCCGAGGTGGTGTCGCCGGTGGCGTTGCCGTGGCCCTGGCCCACGAACGCGCCGCCGATGCCGAAGACCTGCACCGGGGCCGACACCGGGACGGTGCCGAGGTTCGAGCTCAGGAAGCCGTTGTCGTCAGCGGTGTTGCCGCCGCCGCCGGCCTGGACGACCTTGGTCTCGTGCGCGTCGGCCGAGCCCTGGCCGATGAACGAGCCGCCCACGCCGAAGACCTCGGCGGGCACGCCCACCGGGACCTGGACGACGTTGCCCGAGCCCGAGGAGTCGGTGCCCTGGCTGCCGTCGTAGCCACCGGCCGTGACGGTCTTGGTCTCGTTCGACGTGCCGGAGGCGTTGCCGATGTGGCTGCCGCCGATGCCGTGCACCTCGGGAGCGCCCGCCACCTGGCTGTTGACGACGTTGCCGCCCAGCACGGTGTCGTTGCCACGGGTGTAGCTGCCGTTGCCCGCGTTGGCGTCGGTCGTGTTGTCGCACGCGGCGTGCGCGTTACCGATGTAGGTGCCGCCGACGCCGCACGCCTCGACGGGCAGGGCGACGGCCGGGTCGACCACGTTGCCCGCGCCCGCGGCCTGCTGGCCCGAGGTCTTGACGAAGCCGCCGGAGTCGACGGTGCTCGAGTGCGAGCTGCCGACCGAGCGCTCGGGCGACATGCCCGTGGTCGCGTTGCCGATCCAGGAGCCCGCCACGCTCGCCACGTTCGCGATCGGGCTGAGCTGAGCCGCCGCGGCGTTGCCGCCGAGGAACGACTGGTCACCGTCGGTCTCGAGGTAGGTCGGCGTGCCGGCCAGGCTGCCCGGCCGCTTGTCGCCCGCCTTCGCGTCGGCCGAGGAGGAGGACGACGCGTCGGCGTCCGAGCCCCACACGCCACCGGCGTTGCCGTTGAACTTCACCGGCAGGGCGATGGGCGCGCCCACCACGTTGCCGGTGCCCGCGCCGCCCTTGCCGTCGGTCAGCGCGGAGCCGCCCGAGGTGGCCGTGGTGTCGGCGGTGTACTGGCTGTAGCCGTTGCCCAGGATCCAGGACGCGGCGTTGCCGGTCACCTGCACCGGGGTGGCGAACTGGCCGGCGACGACGTTGCCGGACAGGCCGGAGCCCTTGCCGGTGGTGTCGATGTTGCCGGTCTCGGTGGTGCTCTGGCTGGCCGAGCCGCCGTGCACCGCGCCGGACCCGCCCGCGAGGCCGACGCCGTTGCCGGCCAGCTGCACGGGGAGCGCCCAGTCGAGGGCGACGACGTTGCCCGCGAGCCCGGAGTTCTTGCCGGAGGTCGCGATGTCCTGGTTGTGCGAGTAGGTCTGCTCGTGCGACTTGCCGTCGACGTTCGCGTCACCCAGCACACCGACGGCGTTGTCGACGATCTGGATCGGCACGACGAGGTCGCCGGAGACCTTGTTGCCCTTGAGGGCGTCGTGGGTCGGCGTCAGCTGCCGCGGCGCGTCGGCCTTCGGCAGGCTGTCCGTCAGGTTGCTCGCCGCACCGCCGGGGCTCTTCGCCGAAGCGAGCGCGTCCTTCACGGCGGAGGTGACGGGCTTGGTGCTGACCTCACCCTGGTAACCAGGAACGTCCACCTGACCCAGCGGGGTGCCGATGGCGTTGTTGTCGACGTCGACCGGAACGGTGACGTTGAGGTCGAGCGGGGAGGCCGGGGTGTCAGGGTTGACGTTTTCGTCGGCCGAGGCGATGCCGGTGCCCAGCATCAACAACCCACCCGTGACCAACGCGGTCTGGAGTCCGCGCTTTGCCCAGGTCTGCATGGGGTTTTTCTCCTTCATTTCGGGTTCCCTTGCGGGCTTGTGGAGGTGCGCTTTTCGCCGTGTTCATCGAGGGGAAATGCGCACCAGAGGGGTGGTGCGGTGCGAGCGCGGAAAAGGGCGCATCGCGAGAAAACCCGCGGGGTTCAGTCGGTGACGCGAAGCAGGCACGACGAAGGTGCTCGAGCTTCAGGGCGCGTCAACGACCCCGCGGGTGAGGTGAATCAGTCAGGAGTGACGCCGGGCTGGTGGCCCGGGCTGAGCGGCGTGTGCCGCACACCGGCGCGGGTCGAACCCGCCACGGCGTTGTCGACGGCAGCGGTGACCCAGGAGGGGACGCCGAAGTTGAGGCCGTCGAGGTGACCACCGGGGGCGGTGTTGTTGCCGCCGCCGGGGACAGTCGGGATGGAGGGGGGCGCCATCGGGAGCTGCGCCGGGGAGAACGGGTCGGGCAGGTTGCGGTGGTCGCCACGCGAAGGCGTGTCGACGCCCGCGCCTGCTGCCGCGAAGTCCTCGTGCGCGGAGCGGGAGAAGATCGCCCGCAGCGCGTCGGAGGTGGAAACCGCTGCGGCGCCGAGGTTCTGCGCCGTGTCACCGGTGGTGCCGGTGACGGCCGAGACGGGTGCGGCCGGCTCGACGGGCGAGCCCGGGAGCTCGGGGAGGTCGACCAGCGACCCCGTGTGGCTCGGGTCGAGCAGGTCCCACACCTTGCGGCCGAAGTCCTGCGCCTCGAGCGACGGGGCCGTGGCCTCGTCGATCACGCGGCGGGTGTCCTCGGGCTTGCGGGCGATGTGCTCGATCGCGCCGAGCGTGCGCGACGCCGGGTGCAGCACGGCGTCTTCACCGAGGTCGGTCACGGCGTCGCTGACGCGCCCGGACACCTCGTGGTCGGCCGTGGTGCGTACCTGGTCGCGGTGCGGCCCACCGATGTGGTCGCGCGGGTCGAGCGAGCAGATCGGCCGGTCGTGGCCCGGCTCGGACCACGTGGTGGCGTCCTGCTCGCACGCGGAGACGTTCTGCACGGCGCCCGCGGCGGTTCCGGCGACGCTGCCGGCGAACTCCGAGGCACCGCCCGTGACGTCGCCGAGGTTGGCCACGGTCGCGTCGGTCACCGGGGTGACGCTGGGGATGGTGTCGGCCGAGGCAGCGGAGGAGGAGACGGCCCACGCGGCGGCGGTCGCGGCGACCGCGCCACCGAGGACGAACAGCGCACGCGACGCGAGACGGGCGACGCGCTTAGCGTCCCGCCTCTCGTTCGCCGCGTTCGTCACTCGTGCTTCTCCTCGACTCGAAACGTCTGACTCGAAATGTTTTCGGGCTTTCGCTTTCCGAGCGACACTGAATCGTCGGAATTGCGTTCCCCATCGCCGGGTGTGCGACCGAGAAAACCAGGAGCAACACCCGTCACGCATCCTTGACACGACTTGATGCCACCATCGTGTGAACAACACAGAGTGTGGCTCAATCTCACGTTCGGTGATCACCACTGGCGGAGCGCGGTTACTCCGCAGTCGGCTGTCAAGCGCCACTTCGGGCGAACCGACGGACGCGCCGCCGCCCGCAGCACTGCGATTCGCCCGGAATGACAGGGCGGACCGATACGGTGGGCTTCGTGAGCCAGCCACCACGCGGACGGCGCGAGCAACCGTTCCTCACCGAGCACAACGACATCACCGGCCTGGTCCCGCGCGGACTCCGGGTGGCCGCGGCACTGGGGTGGCGGTTCATCGTCGTGATCGCCGCGCTGTACGCGGTGGTCTGGCTGATGGGTTACCTGGCGGCGGTGGTCATCCCGGTGTCCATCGCGCTGCTGCTCGCGGCGCTGCTCGCGCCCGCCGTGGAAAAGCTCGTGCAGGTCCGGTTCCCGCGCGGGCTCGCGACGGCGATCGTGCTGATCGCCGGGCTGGCCGTGCTGGGCGGCCTGCTCACGTTCGTGATCACGCAGTTCTCGAGCGGCCTGCCGCAGCTGCAGCAGCAACTCAACAACAGCCTCCACCAGATCCAGCGCTGGCTCACCGACGGGCCGATACACCTGCGCCAGGAACAGATCCAGGACTTCCTGAGCAATGCGATCGGGTTCATCCAGAACAACCAGGCCTCGCTCACGAACACCGCGCTGACCACGGCGGGCACCGTCGGCGAGATCCTCACCGGCTTCGTGCTCACCCTGTTCATCACGATCTTCTTCCTGGCCGGTGGCAACCAGATCTGGTCGTTCCTCGTGCGCGGCGTCCCCACGCGGGTGCGCAAGCGCGTGGACGTGGCCGGGCGCCGCGGTTTCGCATCGCTCGTCAGCTACATCCGCGCGACAGCCGCGGTGGCCGTGGTCGACGCCGTGGGCATCGGCATCGGGCTGTGGATCGTCGGCGTGCCGCTGGTGATCCCGCTGGCGACGCTGGTGTTCCTCGGTGCGTTCATCCCCATCATCGGTGCGGTGATCGCGGGCAGCGTCGCGGTGCTGATCGCCTTGGTCACCAAGGGATTCATCGGCGCGATCATCGTGCTGGCAATCGTGATCGGCGTGATGCAGCTGGAAAGCCACGTGCTGCAGCCACTGCTGCTCGGGCGCGCCGTGCGGCTGCACCCGCTGGCCGTGGTGCTCGCGATCGCCACCGGCCTCGTCGCCGCGGGCATCGCCGGCGCGCTGCTGGCCGTGCCGCTGCTGGCGGTGCTCAACGCGGGCATCCGGTCGCTGCTCCACGAACACAATCCCGATCCCGAGGCCGTCGACGTGCTCCACGACCAAGCGGCGCAACCCAACGACGCCGAACCGGGCTCCGACGACGCCGAAGTGCCGACTCGGGGCGACGACGAGGAGAAGTGAGCACGCCGGCGACCCGCGACCCGGCAACGCCGCTGTGGCGCGGGGTCGTGCTGCTGCGCGTGGTCACGTGGGCGTTCGCGCTCGGCGTGGTGATCGCGCACCGCGGTGAGTTCCAGCGCGCGTGGCTGGCATGGGCCGTCGTCGGCGCGATGGGCGGGTGGACGCTGGTGTCGGGCGTCGCGTACCTGCGCGAAGGCGGCCGGTGGCGGTGGCTGGTGGTGCTCGACGTCGTGCTGACGACCGGGCTGATGTTGTTGTCGCCCTTCATCTTGTCGCCGACGCAGTACGCCGAGGCCGCGCCGCTGATCACCACGGTGTGGGCCGCGGTGGGACCGATCGCGGCGGCGACCCGCTTCGGCGCGGGCGGCGGTGTGCTGGCGGGACTCGTGGTCGCCGTCGGCACGGGCGTCGCGCGCGAACGCCTGGACCTCGACGTCTTCCGCGACGGTGTGCTGCTGTGCGCGAGCAGCGTGCTGATCGGCATGGCGGCCACCACGGCGCGGCGCTCGGCGGACGCGCTCGCGCTGGCGTTGCGCACGGAAGCCGCGACGGCCGAACGGGAACGGCTCGCGCGCTCGATCCACGACAGCGTGTTGCAGGTGCTCGCGCGCGTGCGCCGGCGTGGCATGGAGGTCGGCGGCGAGGCGGCCGACCTGGCGCGGCTGGCCGGTGAGCAGGAGATCGCGTTGCGCGCCTTGGTGACCACCGAACCGTCCTGGGCGGTGGCGAGCAACGGGACCGCGGACCTGCGTTCGGCGTTGCAGCTGCTGGCCACGCCGTCGGTTCAGGTCGCGACTCCCGCGGGGACCGTGGACCTGCCGGCGCACGTGACTTCGGAACTGGTGGCCGTCACGCGCGAGGCACTGTCCAATGTGGAGAAACACGCGGGACCGGACGCCCGCGCGTGGGTGCTGCTGGAGGAACTGGCCGGGGAGGTCGTGGTGAGCATCCGCGACGACGGCCCGGGCATTCCCGAAGGCCGGCTGGCACGCGCGGAGGCCGACGGGCACCTGGGTGTGGTGGAGTCCATCAGGGGCCGGGTGCGCGATCTCGGCGGCACCGCGGCCCTGGACAGCGCTCCGGGCCGCGGCACGGAGTGGGAGGTGCGCGTGCCGAACACGCCGGTGCCGAACAAGACCGCGCCGAACAAGAACGTGCCGAACACGAACGTGCGAAACAAAACGAGGGGCGGACGATGACGATTTCCGTGATGGTGGTCGACGACCACCCCATGTGGCGCGACGGCGTCGCCCGCGACCTGGGCGAAAACGGCTTCGACGTCCGCGCCACGGCGCCCGACGCCCCCTCCGCCGTCCGCATCGCCCGCACGGTCAGCCCGGACGTCGTCCTGATGGACCTCAACCTCGGCGGCACCTCCGGCGTCGACGCGACGCGTGAGATCACGACGGAACTGCCGGACACACGGGTGCTGGTGCTGTCGGCTTCCGGCGAGCACTCCGACGTGCTGGAGGCGGTGAAGGCGGGTGCCTCGGGATACCTGGTGAAGTCGGCGTCCGCGGCGGAGCTGGTGGACGCCGTTCGCCGCACGGCCGAGGGCGATCCCGTCTTCACGGCGGGTTTGGCGGGGCTCGTGCTGGGGGAGTACCGGCGGATGGCCGACGCGCCTTCGTCCGCCGAACCGGCGCCGCCGCGGTTGACCGAACGCGAGACGGACGTGTTGCGGCTGGTCGCGAAGGGGCTTACCGCGCGCCAGATCGCGGAGCGGCTGGTCCTGTCGCACCGGACGGTGGAGAACCACGTGCAGTCGACGCTGCGGAAACTGCAGCTGCACAACCGCGTGGAACTGGCGCGGTACGCGATCGAACACGGCCTCGACGAGGACTGATCGCTACGAAGCGCTGACTGCGGCCGTCTGCAGAGCGCCGGTCAGCTTGGCTTTCCCGAGCCGCCACGCGGGTTCGCCTGGGTGCCAAGCCGCGACGACCCCGTCGTCGAGCACGAGGTCGCCATCGTCGGTCCAGTCCAGCGACGAGTGCTTGAGGTTCTCGGTGGCGAACGGCATCGACGGTGACTGCTGCCAGGTCAGGTCCGTGAGGTCGAGCAGCCACACGTCGCGGGTCTGGAGGTCGGAGTTGTGCCACGAGGGCGAGCCGAAGTCGACGGCCGCGAAGTTGCCTTCCCGGCTCGGGACGACCAGGGGATTGCTCTGGGCCACCGGCGGCTGGACCTTCTCGCGGCTCCCGTCGCGCAGGTCGACGACCGTCAGGTCCGTGAGGCCGCCGAGGATGAGCCGGTTGCCGATCGCGGCGAGAATGCTCGGGGCCTGCTGCACGGTGCGTCCGGTGTCGGGGTCGATGAGGACGTCGACGGTTTCGGCGGTGCCGTTGTTCACGGTGATCAGCAGGCCGCGGGAGGTTTCCTCCCGCAGGATCGTGGTGCAGCTCGCCGTGGTGCCGCCGCCCAGCGCCGAGCCGGCGAGCGACACGTGCTCGAGCCGGCAGCTGTCCGGGGCGTCCTGGCGGATGACCCACACGCTCTTGGCGTCGGCGCCCGGCGCGAGGCTCACCGCCTGGCCGAGCGGCGTGGCCACGCCCGCGTAGGCGTAGACGTCGAACGGCTGACAGGTCTGCTGGCACCGCGGCGAGGTGAGGATCACCGGGGTGCGACCGACGCGCTGCACCCAGACCAGCCGATCACCACCCGGCACGCCGGGCACGGTTCCCTTCGCGCCGGTGTCGGCGTCGAACAGGGTCGGTGGTGACGTGGCGAGCAGCAGCTGCACGTCGATCCCGCCGGTGGTGACCGACCCGGTGAGCCCGCTCGGCGGCGGCCCGCTCGGCCTGGGCATCGTCGTGGCCCTGGGGCTCGGAGCCGGGGTGGGGATCCCGCCCGTACACGCGGCCAGGAGGAAACTCGTCGCAACGAGGGCGACGCCGGCGCGAAATACGGGTCTGTTCAGGGTTTTTCCCCGATCTGACGAGGGAAATACGGTTCTACCATCGTTTGCATGGCCGAGGAAGAGACGACCGGCGCGGAGACCGCGACCGAGACGAAGCCGTTGACCGCGCGCGACATCCGGGTGTCGGACGACGAGCGCGAACACGTCGTCGCCGTGCTCCAGAAGGCGATCGGGCTGGGGATGCTCAACCTCGACGAGTTCACGGAGCGCACCGACAAGGCGCTGGCGTCGCGTACGCGCGGCGAGCTGAACGCCGTGCTCACGGATCTGCCCGGCCTGCTGCACCCGGGGGCCGCGCCCAGTTACCCGGCCTACCAGCCCCCGACCAGCACGTATGCACCCGGTCGGCGCCTCGAGCTCAACGCCAAGTACTCGTCGCTGCAGCGCGGCGGCCCGTGGCTGGTGCCGGCGGCGCTGGTCGTGCGCAACAAGTACGGCAGCACGAAGCTGGACTTCACCGAGGCCCAGGTGTCGACGCCGGTCGTCGAGATCGAGCTGGACTCCAAGTGGGGTTCGGTCGAGATCATCATCCCGCCGCAGGCCGCGGTGGACTACAACGCGATCACCGAGATCAAGTTCGGTTCGCTCGACGACAAGACCGGCAGCAACGGCCGCGCCGGCAACCCGCGCTACGTCATCACGGGCCGCATCCACGGAGGCTCGCTGGTCATCCGCAACCCTCGGCGGGGCTTTTTCGGCTGACCGGCGATGCGGTGCCGGACCCGGTTTTCCATCCGTCGGCCGGGTCCGGCTCCGTCTTTTTCAGTTCTTTTAGTTCGCTGCCGCGCGCGCCGTGGCCGGATCGGCGCTGGCCAGCGCGTTGGTTGCTTTCGCTTCCGCCTCGGCCAGCGTGACCGCAGCCAGCGAAGCGCCGACCGCCCGCACCGCCGCCGCGTTCATCGACAAGCTCGTGAGGCCCAGGCCCGCCAGCACCACCGCGAGCCGCGGGTCGGCCGCCGCTTCGCCGCAGACGCCGGCGGGCTTGCCCGTCGCCTTCGCCGCGTCGCCGATCAGCTTGAGCAGCCGCAGCAACGCGGGCTGCCACGGGTCGTTCAGCTTCGCGACGGCGCCGAGCTGCCGGTCTGCCGCGAACGTGTACTGGGCCAGGTCGTTGGTGCCGACTGACACGAAGTCGACGACGTCCAGGATCTCCCGCGCGGACAACGCCGCCGCCGGGATCTCGATCATCACGCCCGCGCGCTCGATGCCCGCCGCGCGCACGCGTTCGGCGAACCACGCGGCTTCCTCGGCCGTCGCGACCATCGGGGCCATCACGGAGACCAGCGCGCCCGAATCCTGGGCCGCGCCCGCGATGGCCTCGAGCTGGCGGTCGAGCACCTCGGGCCGGTCGAACGCCACGCGCAGGCCGCGCACGCCCAGCGCCGGGTTGGGCTCGTCGTCGGGGTTGAGGAAGCCGAGCGGCTTGTCGGCGCCCGCGTCGAGCGTCCGCACGATCACCGGCTTGCCGCGGAACGGCGCCAGCACCGCCGCGTACGCCTTGCGCTGCTCGTCGACGGACGGCTCCGCCGGGGCGTCGAGGAAGCTGAACTCGGTGCGGAACAGGCCGACGCCCTCCGCTCCCGCGTCTGCGGCCGCCTGCGCGTCGGCGGGCGAGCCGACGTTGCCGTAGACCTTGACGACGTGTCCGTCCGCGGTCTGGCCCGTGCCGTTCCACTCGGCCGGCCCCGAGGCGACGGCCATGAGGACGGGCGCCGCCGGGTCCGCCGGCCGGACGAGGCCTGTGTCACCGTCGACGGCGAGCGCCTCGGCGTCGAGGGCGAGCAGCCCGCGAACAGCCACGACCGCCGGGATCCCGAGCGCGCGGGCGAGAATCGCGGTGTGGCTGGTCGGGCCGCCTTCCTCGGTGACAAGGGCGAGCACCTTCGCGGGATCCAGCCCCGCCGTATCCGCCGGCGCCAGGTCCCGCGCCACCAGCACGCTCGGCGACACCAGCTGCGGCACTCCCGGCGGCGCGACGCCCAGCAGCTCGGCCACCAGCCGGTCACGCACGTCGCGCACGTCGCGCACACGCTCCGCCATGTACCCCCCGGCCGCGGCCAGCGCCTCGGCAAACCCTTCGGCCGCCTGGTGAACCGCGCGCGCCGCCGGCAGGTTCTGCTCCGTCACCAGCTTCTTCGCCTGCGCGGCCAACGCCGGGTCGCCCGCCATCGCCGCGGTGGTGATCAGGATCGTCGCGGCCTCACCGGTCGCGGTCTCGGCCTGCGCCTCCAGCCGCGCGGCCACAGCCTGCGCGGCGGGCTCGATCCGCGCGGCCTCGGCGGCGGGATCGGCCGGTGCGGGGGTGCTCGCGGGCTCACCGAACGGCTCGGGGACGCGCACGACGGGGCCGCTCGCGCGCCCCGGGCTCACCGCGACCCCGGTCAGGGTCACGTCGGCGGTGGACTGACTCTCAGGCATGGTCTAGACCATAGCTCAGATATGTCTCGATATCCCGGGGTGGCGCGCACAATCCCCGGGACCGCACTCGTTCCAGCACCGGTCGCACCTCCTCCTGCCACCACGCGTCGGCCAGCTCTTCGCGGCTGCGCAGCGGGCGGCCGGTCAAAGTCTGCCGGAAACCCCAGGCCTCCGCCGAATCCGCGAGACGGAACCAGTCGGCCGGCTCGTCGAGCCACAGGCCCACGCGCACGTCGTCGGCGAGCGGCACGCGTTCCAGGAACAGCCGTTCCGCGGTCTTCGACGGCAGATCGGCCAGCGTCAGGCAGCTCAGCGCGCACGCGACGGTGCTGATCCAGTGCACCTGGGCAGGCACCACCTTGGCGCCCCGCGCCCGGGCGAGCGCCACGCGGTGGTGGCCGTCCTCCACGAAGTACAGCTCGCCGAGGCGCACGAGCCGGACCGGCGGAAGGTCGGCCGCCGTGGTCGCGAGGGCCTCCCACCTCGGCCGCAGTGCGCGGTTGAGCGGCCGGAAGAACCGGTCGAAGTCACCGACGCGCGCGACCGTACCCACCACGCGCGTGACCGGGATGTCGCGGACGCCCTCGTCGGTCTCGGCCTGCCTGCCGAGCGCCGCCAGCGTCTCGTCGAGCGGCAACAGGGCCAGCGCGTCGGGACGGCGGGCGTCGGCGATCGCCTTCAGCTGTGCGGCGTACCCCCGCCACCAGGCGGAACCGAACGAATCGCCCATGTAAAGGACAACGCGGCCCGGCCGCGGGTCATTCCAGCTCGGCGGACGTCGGGTACGACGGCTGCGCACCAGGGCGGGTCACGCTCACCGCGGCCACCCGCACCGCACGGCGCGTAGCGTCGACGAGCCCCGCCCCCTCGGCCAGCGCGGCGGCGAGAGCTCCGGCGAACGCGTCGCCGGCGCCGGTCGTGTCGACGGCCTGGACCTGCGGCGACGCGACTTCCGTGACGCCTTCGGATGCCACCACCACGGCGCCCTTCGGACCCAGCGTGACCACGGCCGCGCGCGGGCCCAGCTCCAGCAGCTCGCGTGGATCGGCGCCGGGCGAGCCGAGCAGGTACGCGGCTTCGTGCTCGTTGACCAGCAGGACGTCGAGCGCGCCGAGCGTCTCGGGCGGCAGCCGGGCGGCGGGCGAGAGGTTGAGCAGCACCGGCACACCCTTCGCCGCGGCGCGCGCCACGGCGTGCTCGACGGTCGGCAGCGGCACTTCCAGCGACAGGACCACGATCTTCGCGCCGTCGAGGACCACATCGGTGAGGTCGCCGGGCGCCAGTGCGGAGTTGGCGCCGGGCGAGACGAGGATCGAGTTCTCGCCGTCGGGTGTCACGGTGATGTAGGCGATGCCGGTGGGCCTGCGGACAGTCCGCAGGTGCTCGGTGCCGACACCCGCGCCAGCGAGCGAATCACGCAGCAGCTCGCCGTACGGGTCGTCGCCGATCGCGCCGAGCAGAGCCACGTCCGCGCCAAGACGGCCCGCCGCGACGGCCGTGTTCGCGCCCTTGCCGCCGGGGGACAGGACGGTGTCGCCGCCCAGGACGGTTTCGCCGCCGGCCGGGCGGCGGTCAACGGGGACGACGAGGTCGGCGTTGGCGGAACCCACCACCAGCACGGCTGCACACATGGTCGACACCTTGCCACGGGTGCGCTCGGGCGCAGGTCACGCACCGTCCGTGCGCAAAAGTGAAGGTTTTTGTAACTTATCCGGCGCCCAGTGCGACAATCAGGCGAGCAGCGGCTGCCCGTCACTCGATCGGGGGATCCATGTCCCCCAGGCGTCACTTCTGACACGGGTTCCGCTCTTGTGGAGCGTCACTGTCCTAGAGCCAGTGGCGTTGCCCCGACCGGAAGCGCACCGGAGAGGGCATCGGGTCGCCGGCGCCGATCACGTAGCCCCCCGAGTGATCGGCGTCGGCGGCGCCCCGACCAGCGCGGCCACGGCCCGCGCGGCCGGCATCGAGACACCCGAAGCGAGCACGAAGTCGCCGCCATCGCGCGACAGCACGCGCACGACGCCGCCCGCCTCGGCCGTCAGGGCGGAAATCTCCTCGCGGCGCACCGAGACCCCGTTGTCGTACCGAGGTATCCACACCACACCGTCGCCGTCCACAGTGAACGCGCCCCGTGTGCCACGGTGCCGGGTCCACACCAGCGCGGCGACGCACAGCGCGACCGCGATCAGTCCGGGCACCGTGACCGGCAGCCACGTCCGCACGATGAGCACGGCCGCGAGCAACGCCACCGTGCCCCCGATCGCCGCCTGGCGCGCGCCCGAAGCCTTGCTCGCGCGCACCGTCACGCTCTCGCCGGCAGCCGGCGTTCGCTTCACCGAGGCCCACCGCACCACCGTCGCCGCCACCCGTTGCAGGCCGAACCCGCCGCGCCGGACCTCCAGGGACGGCCACCGCACCAGCCCCGGCCGCTCCGTCTCGACGGCGGCCGCCAGCCGGTGGGCCTCGCCGGGTTCGAACAGCGTCGACAGGACGAAGCCGTGGGGACCGCGGCGGCTGAACCGGTTGACCAGGCGATCCTCGGCAGAAGGAGCCAGGTACACCTCGACCCGGTTGTGCTTCTCGACCAGCACGACCGCGCTGAGGTCGCCCCACGGCAGCACGAGCCGCGCGTCGTGAACGGGGAACCGCAGGCCACGCGAAGTGACCTCGACGCTCAGCCGCTCCTTGCGCATGCCGCGCCGCCCGACGGGGATGCAGCCCAGCAGCACGAGCCCCACCAGGGCGATCACGGACCCGGCGTACAGACCGGCGCGGCTCACCGTCATGAGCACGCCGCCGAAACCCGCGATGAGAAGCCCGGGCACCAGCAGCAGCAACGTCGCCAGCCGCACCTGATCCGGTGGAACAGGCGCGGGGTAGGTGACCGTGGTGATTTCGTCCATCTCGGACGAAGTGTGACAGAACGCGCCCGGGGTTTCCCTACCCCGTTCGGCGGACGACCGGGTGTTTTCGCAGCTCAATGACCGCTAGCGTCGAACGCATGAAAATTTCGGACTGGAAACGAGTGGTCTACGCCCTGCTCGCCCTGCCCGCCTGCTTCGGCGGCAGACGCGCCCGGCAGCTGCTCGCGGAGCGACTCTTGAACGTCCCGCCGCGCGAAGGGACCCCTCGCTACCTGGCCGCGGCCGGGGTGAGCGTGGTGGCCATCCCGTTTTCGCTGCTCATCGGGTTCCTGGTGTGGCGGATCGCGACGTACGGCCTGTTCTGGGACCCCTCGACGGCCGACGAATCGTGGGGCGGACCGTCGCTCATCGGGGCCTGGCTCGTGCACTTCTGGTGCGCACTGGGCATGGTCGTGGTGGCCATGTGGGTGCTGCGTCCGCTCACCGATCTGCAGGCCCGGCTGCTCTCCGGCCACGTTGTTACGGGAACAACGGTGCCGACCACCTAGAATGTCCGGATGAGCAGCCCCACGCGAAGGGGCCGCGCGCGAGCGGCTACCGAGCAGGACATCCGCCGGACCGCCCGGAGACTGCTGGTCGAACAGGGTCCGGACGCCGTGACGCTCCGGGCGATCGCCCGGGAGCTGGGCATCACCGCGCCGGCCCTGTACCGCTACTACGAATCGCGCGACGACCTGGTGGAGAAGCTGCGCCTCGACGTGAT
Source organism: Amycolatopsis sp. DSM 110486 (assembly GCF_019468465.1). Classification (NCBI taxonomy): domain Bacteria; kingdom Bacillati; phylum Actinomycetota; class Actinomycetes; order Pseudonocardiales; family Pseudonocardiaceae; genus Amycolatopsis; species Amycolatopsis sp. DSM 110486. The sequence continues at coordinate 3,671,448 of NZ_CP080519.1, forward strand.
CGCCGATCTCGCCGCCGAGCTCGCCGAGGACGTCGCCGTGCTCCCCGACGACGGGATGGCGCAGCTGTTCGCCATCTGCAAGGGCTTCCGCCGCTGGGCGCTCACGCACACCAAGGAGTTCACGCTGGTGTTCGCGTCGCCCACGGGCGGCGTCGGCACCACGGCGGGCAGTGCGCTGCACCGCCTCGACGAGCCGTTCGGCCGCATCTTCCTCGCCGCCGCCGGCCAAGTCCTCGCCACGCACGACCTGGTCATGCCGCCGAACGACGTCGTCCCGCCCGAGCTGCGCGACGACCTCACCGCGTTCCAGAGCGAGCTGCTCGCCGTGCTCGGCGAGTCGGGCCGCGCGATCGCGCCCGAGAAGCTGGACCTCGGGCTCACGTACCTGATGATCCAGTTCTGGGCGCGCCTCTACGGCCACGTGACGCTCGAGGTGTTCGGCAATTACCCGATCCCCGTGTCGAAGCCGGACATCCTCTTCGAGGCCATCCTCACCGACCTGGCCCGCGACGTGGGGCTGTACGCCGGTTAGGCCGTGTGGCCGCCGTCGACCGACAGCGTCGCGGCGGTGATGTACGCGCTCGCCGGGCCGGCGAGGTAGGCGACGGCGTCGGCGACTTCCTCGGCCGTGCCGTAGCGCCCGACCGCGGTGAGCGACTTCTGGTCGTCGGCGAACGGGCCCTCGGCCGGGTTCATGTTGCCTCGCTGCCACCCAAGAAGGTTCGGTTTCGCGCACGGCCGGACACGGTTTGTGACAAACTCACCTTCGGATCTTGAAGGGGAGGGCCGGGGTTGCTGCACGTCCAGGGGCTGGTGAAGGACTACGACGGGCGCCGGGTGGTGGAGGGCGTGTCGTTCGCGTTGCAGCCGGGCACGGTCACCGCGTTCCTGGGCCCGAACGGCGCCGGGAAGTCGACGACGCTGCGCATGATCTGCGGCCTGACCCGCCCCACGGCGGGCACGGCGACGATCGCCGGGCGGCGGTTCGCGGAGTGGCCCAACCCGGGGCACGTCGCGGGCGTACTTCTCGACGCGGCCGCCGTGCATCCCGGGCGCACGGGCCGCCACCACCTCGTGAACGGCGCCAAGCTCATGCGCCTGCCCAGCTCGCGCGCCGACCAGGTGCTCGCGCAGGTCGGGCTCAGCGACGCGGCGAACCGGCGCATCGGCAAGTACAGCCTCGGCATGCGCCAGCGCCTCGGGCTCGCGCACGCGCTGCTCGCCGACCCGCCCGTGCTCATCCTCGACGAGCCCATCAACGGCCTCGACCCCGAAGGAATCCGGTCCACGCGGCAACTCCTGCGCGGCTACGCCCAACGCGGCGGCACGGTGCTGCTGTCGAGCCACGTGCTGTCCGAAGTGGACCAGACGGCCGACCGCATCGTGATGATCGGCCACGGCCGCGTCGTCGCCGACGGGCCGCTCGCGAGCTTCGCCGGCCCCGCGCGGACGGTCGTGCGCACCAACGACGTGCCCAAACTCGGCACCGCCCTGCAGCGCGCGGGCCTCGACGTCCGACAGACCGGCCCCGACGCGCTTTCCGTCGCCGCCCCGACGGAGCGCGTCTCGGAGATCGCGTTCGCCGCACAGGTGCGGGTGCTCGGGCTGGCCGAGGAACAGCAGAACCTGGAAGAGCTCTTCTTCCGCCTCACGGGAGGTCCGCGATGATCCCGATGCAGACGCCTGTGCAGCAACAGCCGGCATGGGCGACCGGTGCTGCGAAGCGCGCCTCGTTCGGCGCGGTGGTGGGTGTCGAGCTGCGGAAGTTCGCCGCCACGCCGGCCGACAAGATCCTGCTGATCGCCGGACCCATCGCGGTGGTGCTGCTGTCGATCCTGTTCATGGTCGACCCGTTCAACCCGGTGACCATGCGCAAACAGCTGGGGACCGTGGTGACCACCATCCGGTTGGCGGCGATCCTCGTGGACGTCGCCCTGGTGAAGCTCATCGCGAGCGAGTGGCACTACCGCAGCGCCCAGCCCACCCTGCTCGCCCAGCCCTCCCGGCTGAGGTACGTGCTGGCCCAGGGCGCGATCGCCGCCGGTGCCTGGGTGCTCGTGGCCGGCCTGCACATCCTGATGACCTTCACCTACTTCGCTGGTGTGCTTGACGACCACGACGCCGAGAACCTGCTGACGATCCGGGTGGGCACCACGATCGGAGTGTGCCTGCTCGGGTCGTTCCTCATGACCCTGCTGGCCGTCTCGATCGCGTGGCTGATCCCGAACACCGCCGGCGCGATCGCCGCCTACTGCCTGATCTCGATCCTGTTCGTGATCGTGCAGGCCAATCAGGACTTCGCAGGCTGGGTCGATCCGGTCGAACCCGCGCGACAGCTCGGCGGGCTGTCCACGCACGGCCCGATCGCGCTGGCCACATCGCTGGTGCTCTGGCTCGGGGTCACGGCGCTCGGCGTCACTCGCGCTGCGCGGCGGGAAGCCGCCTAGCGGACAAGGGAGCCGCCGCCGGGATCGACCGCGGCGAAGTAGTCGCCCGCCATTTTGCGCAGCGGCGGGCAGTACTTGTCGGCGGCGCGGCGGTAACCGTCGATGGACGAGTCGTCCGCGCCGCCTTGGTGGAAGGTGTCGAACGCCAATGGCTCCGCGGAGCCGGTGTTCACGATGAGGGAGCAGCCGTTCATCCCGGCCGAAGTCACGGCGTAGTAGCGCCCGAGCAGGATTTCTCGGCGGAAGTGGCTGCTCAACCCCGATTCGGACATCCACGCGGACTGCCACGGGTCGGGTTGGCGGCTGTCGGCGGCGTCCGTGTGCACGACGAGTAGCCCATCGGCCGAGTTGATGTCGCAGGCCTTGACGTTCGGGTCGAAGGTCGGCTGGCTGGTGGCACCGAGTGCGGCGAGCAGAGCAGGGTTGCGCTCGAACTGGGTGCAGCTGTCGGGGAACACGTTGGGCCGGGTGGTCACCGTCGGCAGCTTGTCGTAGGCGATCGAGTCGGCGGGCAGGGTCGGCGCCGGCTTGCCCGGGGCCGGACCGGGCGCCACGGCGCAGCCGGTCAGAGCGAGGGCAGCGGCGAGTACCGGCAGAACGGTGAGCGATCGACTACGCACGGCGAGCACGTTACCGGCCCGGGCACGAGACCCGGGCCGGAACGCGCGAATTCACCAGCACTGAAACACCAGCGCCGATTCACAGCACGATGTTGACCAACCGCCCCGGCACCACGATCACCTTGCGCGGCGTCTTGTCGCCCACCAGCGCGGCCACCTTCTCGTCCGCCAGAGCCGCGGCCTGCACGGCCTCCGAAGCAGCATCCGCCGGCACCGTCACGCGCGCCCGGACCTTGCCGTTGACCTGGATCGGGTACTCCACCGAGTCCTCGACCAGGTACTGCTCGTCGACGACCGGGAAGGGGCCGTGGACCAGGGAGTCGACGTGGCCCATGCGGTGCCACAGCTCCTCGGCGACGTGCGGCGCCAGCGGAGCCAGCAGCAGCACCAGCGGCTCCGCCACCTCGCGCGGGGTGCCGGCAGCCGAGCCGTACACCTTCGTCAGGTGGTTGTTCAGCTCGATCAGCTTCGCGCCCGCGGTGTTGAACCGCATCTCCGCGTAGTCCTCGCGGACGCCGGCGATGGTGCGGTGCAGCAGCTTGCGGTCGGCCTCCGACGGATCGTCGGCGGTCACGCGCAGCTCACCGGACTGCTCGTCGATCAGCAGGCGCCACAGGCGCTGCAGGAACCGATGCGCGCCGACGACGTCCTTGGTCGCCCAGGGGCGGGACATGTCCAGCGGGCCCATGGACATCTCGTACACGCGGAAGGTGTCGGCGCCGTAGGTGTCCGACATCTCGTCGGGCGTCACGGCGTTCTTCAGGCTCTTGCCCATTTTCCCGTACTCCTGGGTGACCTCCTCGTCACCCAGGAAGAACTTGCCGTCGCGCTCCACGACCTCGTCGGCCGGCACGTGCACGCCGCGCTTGTCCTTGTAGGCGTACGCCTCGATGTAGCCCTGGTTGAACAGACGCCGGTACGGCTCCTTCGACGACACGTGGCCCAGGTCGAACAGCACCTTGTGCCAGAAGCGCGAGTACAGCAGGTGCAGCACCGCGTGCTCGACGCCGCCGACGTACAGGTCCACGCCACCCGGGTCGTCCACGCCGTGCTCGGCCGGGCGCGGGCCCATCCAGTAGGCCTCGTTCTCGGGCGCGCAGAACACGTCCGGGCTGTCCGGGTCGACGTAGCGCAGCTGGTACCAGCACGAACCCGCCCACTGCGGCATCACGTTGGTGTCGCGGCGGTACTTCTTCGGCCCGTCGCCCAGGTCCAGCGTGACCTCGACCCACTCGGTCGCACGCGACAGCGGCGGCGACGGCTCGGAGTCGGCGTCGTCCGGGTCGAAGGTCTTCGGCTTGTAGTCGTCGACGTCCGGCAGCACCACGGGCAGCTGGTCCTCGGGCAGCGGGATCGGCATCCCGGTCTCGTCGTAGACGATCGGGAACGGCTCGCCCCAGTAGCGCTGGCGCGCGAACAGCCAGTCGCGCAGCTTGTACTGCACGGTGCCCTCGCCGGCGCCCTGCTCCTCCAGCCACGCGATGATCGTCTTCTTCGCGTCGGCGACACCCATGCCGTCCAGCGACACGGTGTCATTGGCGGAGTTGATCGCCGCGCCCTCGCCGGTGAACGCCTCGCCGTCGAAGCCCTCGCCCGGGTCGACCGTGCGGACGATCTCCAGCTCGAACTTCTTGGCGAAGTCGTAGTCGCGCTGGTCCTGCGCCGGCACGGCCATGATCGCGCCGGTGCCGTAGCCCATCAGCACATAGTCGCCGATGAAAACCGGGATTTCCTTGCCGTTGACCGGGTTCACCGCGAACGCGCCGGTGAAGACGCCGGTCTTCTCCTTGTTCTCCTGACGGTCCAGATCGGACTTGCGCGACGTCGCCAGGCGGTACTCCGCGACGGCGTCGGCCGGGGTCTTCGCGCCACCCGTCCACACGGCCGGGTGCTCACCGGCCCACTCGGCCGGCGTCAGCTTGTCGACCAGCGGGTGCTCGGGCGCCAGCACCATGTAGGTGGCGCCGAACAGCGTGTCGGGTCGCGTGGTGAAGACCTCGATCTTCTCGTCCCCGGAAGCGCCGGCGGCGAACGCCACCCGCGCACCCTGCGAACGCCCGACCCAGTTGCGCTGCATGGACTTGACCTTCTCGGGCCAGTCCAGCAGGTCCAGGTCGTCGACCAGCCTGTCCGAGTACGCGGTGATCCGCATCATCCACTGGCGCAGGTTCTTGCGGAAGACGGGGAAGTTGCCCCGGTCGCTGCGCCCGTCGGCGGTCACCTCTTCGTTGGCGACGACCGTGCCCAGGCCGGGCGCCCAGTTCACCGGCGCCTCGGAGATGTAGACCAGGCGGTGGTCGTCGATGACCTTGCGGCGCTCGACGTCGCTCAGCTCGCTCCACGCACGCCCGTCGGGCGTCGGGCGCTCACCGGACGCGTACGCCTTCTCCAGGTGCTCGATCGGGCGCGCCTTGCCCGCCTGCTCGTCGTAGTAGGAGTTGAAGATCTGCAGGAAGATCCACTGGGTCCACTTGTAGTAGTCCGGGTCGATCGTCTCGATCGAACGGCGCTCGTCGTGGCCCAGGCCCAGGCGCTTCAGCTGGCTGCGCATCGTGGCGATGTTCGCCTCGGTGGTCGTGCGCGGGTGCGTGCCGGTCTGCACCGCGTACTGCTCGGCCGGCAGGCCGAACGCGTCGTACCCCAGCGTGTGCAGCACGTTGCGGCCGATCATGCGGTGGTAGCGCGCGTAGACGTCCGTGCCGATGTAGCCCAGCGGGTGCCCGACGTGCAGGCCCGAGCCGGACGGGTACGGGAACATGTCCTGCACGAACAGCTTGTCCGACGGCACCGGCTCGCCCTCGACCGCCAGCGCGCCCGTCGGGTTCGGCGCGTGGTAGGTGCCGTGGTCGGACCAGTAGTCCTGCCAGCGGCGCTCGATCTGCCCCGCGAGCTCCGCGGTGTAGCGGTGCGGCGGGGTGTTCTCGGCGCCGGGAGCGCCGTCACCCGTGGTCGGGGTGGGCGCCGTGGACTCTGTCATCGCCGTCTTCCTCCGTGATCGGACCACTCCAGAAACAACTCGACCCCTCAAGCCCGAAGGCATGAGGGGTCGCCGCGCCGGCCGGGCCAAGGGTTGGCCGAGTCAGCGCGGCAGGCCAAGGAGCAGCCGAGCCGTGTTCATACACTCATTTTAACGTGGTGGTCAAAGCTGTTCCGACGGGACTGCCAAAGCGATGACCTGCGTCACCTGCGTCGCGGAGAAGTTGTTGTCGCTCACGAAGACCAGGCTGCGCTCACCGTTCGGCAGCGCCGGGCCCCAGGTCATGCCCTCGACGTTGTCCACCGCGGAAACGTAGTCCGACAAGTCGGCGATCAGCTTCTTCTTCACCGGCTTCACGCCCTTCGCGCCGGCGAGCGATTTCACGTTCAGCACATTGGTCGCGCCGGACGTGTCGATCTCGTACACCCGCACCTTGTTACCCACACCGGTGACGAACGAGCGCTCCATCATGAGGAACTTCGTCGGGTCGAGCTGGTTCACCGCGAGCATCGAGGACACGCCGGTGTCGGCGAACGCGCCGGCCGGCACCGAGGTCGCGAACAGCTTCTCCTGCGGGTACGCGTACTGCGCGAGTACCTGGCCCGTCCGCGCCTGCAGGGTGACCCGCGAAAGCGCGCCGGACGTCGGGGTCGGCGGCGGGCCGTCCTGCAGCAGCGGCGCCTCGACCTCGCTGGCCAGCAGCGCGCCGAAGCCGGTGTAAGCGAGGCCTTCGAGCACGTAGTTGCGGCGCGGGCCGGCGTCGGCGGTCATCTTCTCGTCGGCCGGCAGCGGCAGGTCACGCACGTAGCGGCCGTCCCGGGTCGCCTCACGGATGGAGGGCTGGATGAACGAGTCCGCCAGCCGGTCGCCTTCCTGCGACCAGGTGTACCCGCCGGTCCACGGGTCCACGCGCAGCTCTTCGGGGTCGATCGTCTGCTCGTTCTGCGGCGCCGTCGGATCGTTCTGCGCGAGCGGTGGGTACGGCGTGCCGTCGGGACGCAGCAACGGCTTCGTGCCGGTGAACGTCACCGGGCCGAGGTGGTGGGCGTCGAGGGAGAACTTCGCCGTGTAGAAGCGGGCGGGGTTGATCGCGGAGCGGTCGTCGCAGATGAAGGCGTAACCGCCGGTGCGCGGGTCGAAGTCGATCGACGACAAGCCGCCGACGGTGGTGCCCTGGAACTGGAGGGCGTTGGGCACGAGCTGCTCGCCGATGAGGCGAACGGGGCGGGCGTGACTCTCCGAAAGAACCTCAGCGCTCGCGGCCGGAGCGGCGAGCAGGGAAAGGGGCAGTGCCCCGATCAAGGCGGCGGTGAGCACGCGGCGTCGCTGGGACGAAGACATGGCGTGTAGCACAACGGACGAGGGTATCCACCACGTTGCCGGGAGGTCACGCTTATCCTCAGGGGGTGTTCGCTATCGCGCTCGTCCCGATCGTGCTGGGTCTCGTCGTCGGCTGGGGTGGCTTCCTCGGCTTCCGCGAACGGCTGACCCGCGAAAGCGGTACTGGTGTCCGCACGGCGGCTTCGCTGCGCAGTGACGCCGCCTTCAAGCTGGCCAACCGGGTGGCGAGCGTGCCGACGCTCGCGGGCGGCGCCGTCGGCGTGATCGCCGGGCTGGCGGGCCTCGCCACCGGCACCACGGCCGGGATCGTCGCCGCGGCTTTTGTTGGTGTGCTGGGCATGCTGGTGCTGGTCGTGGGTGGCGGAGTGCTCGGCGCCCGCGCCGCGCTGACCGTGCCCGCTCCGGCTCCGGCCGCGCCCGCGGGCTGCAGCGGCTGCGCGTGCGGCTCGGGTGGCTGCGGCGTGTTCCAGAAGGCCGACAGCTAGTTCCGCTGCAGGTCGCCCGGGTGGGTGGCCAGCAACGCGATCGGCACGCCCTGGCGACGCAGCACCTGGCCCCAAAGGTCACGGTTGGGCGAGGCCAGGATGTCGCTCGGCAGCGCGGGCACGATGACCCAGTCGTCGCGCTCGATCTCGCCCGCCAGCTGCCCGGAGTCCCAGCCCGAGTAGCCGGCGAAGACGCGTACGCCACGCACCTTCGGCACGAGCGCTTCCGGGTCCGTGTCGAGGTCCACGAGCGCCACCGGCCCGCGCACGGCGATCACGCCGGGCACGCTCGCCGCTGTCTCGCCCGTGCGTAGCGCGGCCAGGCACAGAGCCGTTTTCTTCTCCACGGGACCGCCGACGAACACCGACTGCGGCTCCGCCACGTGCCCGCCCCAGTTGGGGAGCACGTCGTGCACCGGGACGTCGCTCGGGCGGTTCAGGACCACGCCGAGCGTGCCCTCGTCGCGGTGATCGATGACGAACACCACGGTCCGCTTGAAGTTCGGGTCGAACATCGTGGGTGCGGCGACCAGGAGCGTTCCCGGTTCAACCTCGGCGTCCGCTGGCACGCCGCCAATCCTCCCACTTCCCGCCCCGAGAATTTCGTCGGCACGGGAACACCAACCACTCGTGCCCCGTTGGGAACAGTAGGCCGGCGCACTCCGTGTCCCCCGGGCTCACTGAAGAACAGCCTTTGTGGAATACCAGTTCGGCTGGAGCCACACTGCGCCAAGCCGCCGAGAGGCGACCAAGTGCGCCGGCCGCCAACCTCCCTCAGCCGTGCCACGTCCGCGGTCGCAGCGGCAGGCCCGATGTGCCCTCGTCCGGAGTCCGCACCGCCAGGACCTGGTTCACGCCGATCTGGTTGCTCTCGAACGCGAGCGCCGAAGCCGCCATGTACATCCGCCAGACGCGGGCGCGACCGGCTCCGGCGAGCCCCGTGGCCCGGTCCCAGTCGGCTTCCAGATTGGCGACCCAGCGGCGCAGGGTCAGCGCGTAGTGCTCGCGCAGCGCTTCGACATCGCGCACCTCGAACCCGGCGCGCTCCAGCTGCGTCACGGTCGTGCCGACCGGCGCGAGCTCGCCGTCGGGGAAGACGTAGGCGTCGATGAACCCGTCCAGCTGGTACTCCGACTCGTCCTCGCGCGGCCGGCGGCCGATCTGGTGGTTGAGCAGTTTGCCGCCCGGACGAAGCAGGGCGTAGAGGTCGCGGGCGTACTCCAGGTAGCTCTCGGCGCCGACGTGCTCGGCCATGCCGATGGAGGAGATCGCGTCGTAGGGACCGTCGGAGACGTCGCGGTAGTCCTGCACGCGGATCTCCACGCGGTCGGTCAGCCCCGCCTCCGCCACGCGCTTGCGGGCGTACGTGGCCTGCTCCTCCGAGAGCGTCACGCCGACGACGTGCACGCCGTGCTCGCGCGCCGCGTGCAGCGCCATCGAGCCCCAGCCGCAGCCGACGTCGAGCAGGCGCTGGCCCTCGCGCACACCGAGTTTCCGGCAGACGAGCTCGAGCTTGTCGCGCTGGGCCGTCTCCAGGGTGCTGCTTTCGGACCAGTAGGCGCACGAGTAGACCATCGACGGCCCGAGGACGAGCTCGTAGAAGTCGTTGCCCACGTCGTAGTGGTGGCTGATCGCCCGCTTGTCGCTGCGCCGGGTGTGCCGGTGGCGGGGCCGGCGCACCTCCTCGGGCGGCCGCGGGGGCGGCAAGGGCGGTCCGGCGAGCTTCAGCAGCTCGCCGATGGCGCCCCGCACCTCCGGGTCCCGCAGTGCGCCGAGAACACTGCCGCCCGCCGCCTCGTCGCGCTCCCAGATCAGCCCCGAAATGGCCCCGAGCGCGGTGTAGAGGTCCCCTTCGAGGCCGAGGTCGCCGGACACCCAGGCGCGGCCCAGGCCCAGCTCGCCCGGCTTGAACAGCAGGCGACGGAGGGCGCGGCGGTTGCGCACCACGAGCACGGGCGCGCCTTCCGGACCGGCCTGGGAGCCGTCCCACGCTCGGATCTGCAGCGGGAGCTCAGCTCCGAGCAGCTTCTCTGCGGCACCCACCAGCCGCGACGCGGCGCCGGTCATAGCCACACCCCTCTCCCGAAGACGACAGTCGGACGTCTGTCCTCTACGTAAAACGCTTTCACACCCTTTCGCAGTCCCCCATAGGCGTCACAGCTCAGTAAAATCCCGCCGGTTCACTGGGCGAAGTGCGCTCATTAGGACCTTCTGGGCCGTTCACGCCGTAGCTACGCTGGCCCCCGTGACGATCAGCGCGACAACGGAGCGGATCGGGCCGAGGCTCCTGGTCCGTGATCGCGAGTTCCGCAGGCTGCTCTACACCCGGTTCGCCGCGCAGTGGGGCGACGGCGTGTACCGGGCGGGCCTCGCGGGTGCCGTGCTGTTCAACCCCGAGCGCGCCGCCGACCCGCTGGCCATCGCCGAGGGCTTCGCGGTGCTGCTGCTGCCGTACTCCGTGGTGGGACCGTTCGCGGGCGCGCTGCTCGACCGGTGGGACCGCCGGCGCGTGCTCGTGTTCGCGAACCTGCTGCGGGCAGTCGCCATCCTCGCGTCGGCCGCCGCGGTGGGCACGGGTCTCGGCGGGCCGGGGCTGTTCTCCCTCGCGCTGCTGGCCGAGGGCTTGTCGCGCTTCATCGGCTCGGGTCTTTCGGCTTCCCTGCCGCACGTGGTCCCGGCGCCGAGCGTCGTGTCCGCAAACGCTTTCGCGACCACGCTCGGGTCGGTGCTGGCCGTGGTCGGCGGTGGGTGCGCCATCCTGCTGCGCGTGGTCTTCGGCGCGGGCAACCTCGGCTCGGCCGAGACGACGGCGTGCGCCGCGCTGGGCGCGCTCGTCTCGGCGCTGATCGCCCGGCGGTTCACGCGCGGGGTGCTCGGGCCGACGGTCGTCGACGAGCCACCGAACCCGTTCCTCGCCGTCGCCCGCGGTCTCGCGGACGGCGCCCGCCACGCCTGGCGCGCGCCGAGCGTGACGGCCGGGTTCATCGCGCTGTTCGCCCACCGCGCGGCCTACGGCATCTCGCTGCTGGTCACCGTGCTGCTGATGCGCAACTACTTCACCGACAACGGAGTCTTCCGCGCCGGCCTGCCCGGGCTCGGGCAGATGGCCGCGCTCGCCGGCGCGGGCATCCTCGTGGCCGGGCTGCTCACGGCGCGGCTGATCCGCGGCTTCGGCCGGCTGCGCGCGATCCTCGGCGCGCTGCTGGTGGCCGCCGTCGCCCAGTCGGCGCTCGGGCTGCCGATGGTGCTGCCGCTGGCGTTGCTGGCGTCGTTCCTCATCACCGGCGCGGGTCAGGTGCTCAAGCTGTGCGTCGATTCGTCGATCCAGCTCGACGTCGCCGACGAGGCCCGCGGCCGCGTGTTCGCCCTGTACGACACGCTGTTCAACATCACCCAGGTGGCCGCCGTGGCCATCGGCGCGGTCTTCATCGCGGACAACGGGTACTCGCCGGGACTGATGATCGCGGCCACGATCTGCTACTTCCTCGGCGGCGCCGGTTACCTCGTGGCGCGCCGCCGCGCGGTGCCGGACCGGCCGAACTGATTCGCTGCCGCAAACCGTTGAGCCGAACGGGGTCAGTGATCGTCTCATTGGCATTAGAGTGACGCGTGACCCAGCCGGGTGAACCCCGGCGAGTGCAACCGACACGGGGGGCCACCGTGAGTACCGCAGGGGACGACCG